>JADYXS010000363.1 GCA_021772155.1 Candidatus Obscuribacter sp. | reverse complement strand
TGCCGCCAGTGCGACGATTGCGTCATGCAATACCGCCACGAGGCTCGTGGCGGTATTGCACCGTCTTGTTTTCAATAAGTTAAGTGAGTGGCATTAGGCATCCCGCCGGGCATCCCACCCCCTTCTGGTGTAGATGGCACCATGCGCCACCCGGGCAGCGCATAGCGCTGTTCCCTGCAATCTCCAACGGTGCAGGTGGGACACCCGTATTCCCGGGGTTAACCATCACAGATTAAATAAGGCTGCCGCGCAGAACTTTTGCCATCACCAGGTGTAATCGATATTGGCGATGCGGAGCACATTGATGTACAGCACTACAAACACCAGTCCGACCGGGCACTTCGCGCTGCCGTCTTTATCCCAATCCGACTTTCAATTGCTGGCATCGGAAGAATCGCTCTTTCTATATTCGGCCTGGCTTCACTCCAAGGGCTTTTCCTCAGGGACTATCAAGACCTATTATTCATGGGTGAAGAAATTCCTCACCAGATGTTTGACGCTAAGCCACCTGGACGGCATCTCTCCACGGACAGAGCAAATGTATCGCCTCACCGTAAAATTCAAAGAATTCCTGACTACGGAAACTGGGCACAGTCCGCAAGCTATCAATAATGCCATTTCCGCTATCAACTCATACTGCCGTTACTTGCGTATCGATCTGCCTGCGATTAAACGTGAAGTTAGGAAACACATTGAATATTCTGTTTTGAGCGAAGAAGAAGTCGAGACACTGCTTACAGTTCTCCAGTCCACCCAAATCGAGATTCGCGACCGAGCAATATTTCTCCTATTTTTGGTGGCTGGTATCAGCCTGAAAAACTGCTGCGAGTTGAACGAACAGGATTTACGAACAGACGATGCTGCAAGCCTTGTAGTTCTAGAATATGGACCCCGTAGGCAAAGGCAAATTCTCCGACTGCACAAACAATCCCTACTCGGACAAGCTCTCCTGCAATGGAGCAATGAAAGAATCGACACGCTCGACGAAGACGCACTTTTTTTAAGCGTCAACGGACAGCGACTGTCTTCTAGCTCGATGCACGTGGTCGTGCGCAAAACAGGTTGGAAATCTCGTCTGCCACTTTCAATCAAGCTCTTACGCGACACTGGAATATATTTCAATCGACTTGGGATTGAACTGAGATAAGTAGTGCTCCTAGAGCGAACCAATCGCGCTTGGCCAGCTAAAAAAGCCAGTACACTAGCGTGAGCAGGCGCTAGTGCACTGGCTTTTTAAATCCCTCACTAGTACGATATCCACAAGGTCACCACGGTGAGAAAATTGCATTGGACACTTTCTCTTGCAATCGTCGCCACAAGGGTCTAGCGCTCTCTAGCGTTCCGTTGTTTTTTGCATTTTTGCGTAACTGCGTGTGGCAAATTTTGTGCGGCCGACACGACGCACTACCCCATAAAAAACGTCTATGCCAGTGGCCATCGCGGTGTAGGACGACCAAGCATAGAATGGTCCCAGAAGTACTTTCTGTTCGGTTCTCCATGGAAAGAATTATGATGGTGTCATCACATGCAACCCAACAATTCGGAACACAGAGCACAACAGCAAACACCAGTAACACCGCCAGCAGAACATCGACGTAACCGTAAGGTGAAGTTCAATCAATGTCACCGCGGTTCTCAGGCACTACCAGCATTCGTGAGGTGTGCCTGACGCCTGGCCAAGCTCCTTAGAAAGAGAACGCATGAATCGTCTCATCCGCAAAACCCATTTCGTGAAAATGACCCTTGGTTTTCTCGCCGTTGCCCTTTGTCTTTTGTTCGTCTGGTGCGTGGGTCCTCGCCAAGTGGCGGACACCACTGCACCAATGCAAACCCCGGCTCAGACACACGCTTTTGATCAGAATGAGATTGGACCTGATCGCCCGCAAGGCCCGCAGTCTCTGACCCTAAAAATGGGTGACGATGTGGTCATTTACGTTGTTAGCGAGGAAATCTCTATCGGCATTGCGGATCAATGCCACATCAGCCAGATCAACACAACCGATGGCAAACCCGGTGATGTGTTGACACTTGATCGCGGCGCGGTCGGTCAGCGGTTAGCGCCGGGAAAGCTTGTGCTCTATCGGTTGCTGTCCAATCGACCGGGCACTGCAGAGATCGTCTTAGGCTCGATCAGTGATCCATCAGTAACTATTAAAGTGACTGTCAAATAGCACGCGTGAAAGTCGGTCCCAGAATGGCTGTCGCAATGGCACCATCTGCGCCGGCTCTGCGATCGTTTCGTTCGCCCACGCACTACCAACAATCAACAAGCCAAATCAATTGCAACGAACTGCTGTCCTCGCACAAACCGTCAAATGGCGGAGCAGCTCGTTTCAACTTCCGCCTGTGAGCAGCCGGTGCGACGGCAGCCCACCCAAAGAACAATCAATGAAAACCAAGAACGTCCTTAGCCAGTGCATTGCTCTTGCGCTGGCACTCTGCGTGCCATATGCCGCCTTTGCGGCGCCTCCCGCCAAACCTTCAGTCAAATCGGTGGCTTCCGGGAGCAATGATTTGGGTTTCGCGTTGATGAAGGAGCAGTTTAAAGCTGCTCCCGACGCGAACCAATTTGTCAGTCCTGCCAGCGCCAGCTTGGCCCTCGCCATGTTGCTCAACGGAGCAAATGGAACCACTGCCGATGAGATTGCCCAGGTGCTTGGGGTAGACGCCTCGGACATCGATGCCCTGAATCTAGCGTACAGCGAATTGCTGGACGAATTGGTGGCGATGGATCCTGCAATTCAACTGGAGATTGCCAATGCGATTTTCAGTGATACCACAACGCCACTCAACAAACCGTTCGTCAAAACGCTCTCAACTTCATTTAAGGCGCGCGCCCGCGAGCTGGACTTTCGCAACGATCCCGATGGAGCCTGCAAACAGATCAACGCCTGGGCCAGTACCAACACCTTCGGCAAGATTCCGACCATCCTGACCAACGCAGATCCGAACACCGTGGCCGTGCTCCTCAATGCCGTCTACCTGAAGGCGGAGTGGCAGTCCAAGTTCAAGAAGCACATGACTGTCGATGACGACTTCACTAATGCGGCAGGAACAAAACAGATTCCGATCATGGTGCAGATCGCTGGCTTCGACTATTACAGCGACGCCGATATGCAAATGATCGTCTTGCCCTACCGCGAGCAGAAGCGCTTTCAGCCGAACGGCCCGCGACTCTCGATGTATGTGCTTCTCCCCGGTTCAAATGTCGGAGTGACCAGGCTACTTCCCAAGCTCGATAGCAAAACGCTTGCGGCTTACCGGAGCAAATGCCAACAGCAACGCGTGCATCTTGAACTGCCTAAGATGAAGCTGGAATACTCAACTGAACTGAAGGATACACTGACAAAGCTTGGCATGCGTTCGGCCTTCCAGGTCGGCAAGGCCGACCTCTCGAAGATGAGCAGTGTCACTCCGCTTCAGGTAGACAGCGTACTGCAGAAAACCTTCCTGGCTGTCGATGAGGACGGCACGGAGGCGGCTGCGGTAACGGCCATCCCCATCAGTGCGGGGGCCGCGGTCCAGCCGCCGCCCAAGATGGTGGTCAATCGCCCCTTCCTCGTCTTCATCTGCGATTCGCAGACCGGAGCAATCCTCTTTTGCGGAGTGATCGCCAAGCCGCAACCCTAATTGCGTGTTGAGTTGGAATCAGCTAAGGCGCGCTACCACAGCGCCTTAGCTGAATTTTTCATTCAAACTCCACTATCCCGCATGGATCCGATACGCCCATTATTCATTTTTTTGGAGATCGCACCTTAAAAAAATTTACCTCAAGTGCCACCGCCGGCGGTGGCACTCCAACGTGAGACAGCTTCCGCGTCATCGAATACTCGCGCACGACAAATTCATCCGACCAGATTACTTGGCGGTGCCCACTGGAACTTTGGCAAAGGACCCAGCCATAACAGTAACCAGACTCTCCGGATGTATGTGTTTGCGCAAAGCAGCATCAACTTGAGGTTTAGTCACCGCGTAGAAATCATCAGAAAGCCGGTCCATCGCTTCGATGCCCAGACCCATGAACTCGAATCGACACAGCGCTTGCGCAATCCCAGTCGACGAGCGCAGTTGCACGGTAAATGAACCGACTGCATCTCCAACTTTGTCTTCCAGTTCCGCTTTGCTGATGCCCTTCTTGTGGTAGTCGAGCACAACTTTGTCGACAAGCTGCAGCGCTTGATCAATGTTGTTCGGATTCACGGACAATTGAATTTTCCATGCTGCATTACCGAACGACAGATCGTCAAACCCTGAGTAGATGCCGTAAGTGAGGCCATGCTTAACGCGCAGCTCTTTGCCCAGCCGGTCTGAAATTGTATCGCCACCAAGGGCGGAGTTCGCGACAAATGCTGCGTAGAAATCTTCACTGGAACGCGACAGTTCTGTTGGATGCCCAATCATGATGTCGACGTTCGCTTTGTCAGCGATAGGTATTTCAATCTTTCGACGCTCGTCCGGCAAGCCAACACTGGGCACGTAAATCTGCTTGCGCTCAGGACCTTCCCATGAACCGAGATGCTCGCGCACCAGTTCCATTGTTGCATCTACATCCAAGTCGCCAACGATGGTCAGGATTGTCGATTTCGGACCGTAAGTGTCGCGATGAAATCCTTGCAGATCCTGTTCGCTGAGCTGATCAAGCTCGGTGATTCGTTTCTCGTACGGTACTTCATAGAACGGGTGATCAGATGGATAGAGTTGCTGCATCAGAGCCTGACGTGCTCTTTGAGCGGTATTATTGATCGCCCGCGTTAACGCCGCCGTAAACTCTCGCCTGGACTGGATCAGCTCTTCTTCCAAAAATAGCGGATTGCGTAGAACATCTGACAGCAGTGGCATGAATCGTTGCAGATCATCTGCCACCAACAAAGTGCCAAAATTTGATTTATATCTGTCGGTGCCGAACCCCAAGCGTGTGCCCATTTCCTCAAACAATTCAGCCAATTCGATCTTGGAAAAGTTGCGCGATCCTTTCGTCATCATATTAGCGACGACGCTTGCAAGCGAGCCCTGATCCTGAGATGCGAATATGTCGCCACCAAAAATCGCGCCTTGAATGGCTACAGAGCCGGTACCGGGATTCTGCATAATAAGCACAGTGAGCCCGTTCGGCAGGACTTCACGTCGCACTTGCGAAGCGAAGCTGGCACGTTTGATATTCGGTCGCGCCAATTCCATTCGCGTAGCCTTCACGGCTGGAGCCTTTTTGACTATCTTGGCCGCAGGTTTTTTCTTGCCGTTAACTGCGCCAGCTGCAGCAACTGCTTCGGCAACGGTTGGGAATCCTGTCACTTCGCGCTCGGTTGGAATGAAACGGCCAACCGTTCGATTATCTTCGCTGAAGTAAACCGAAGCGACGCGCATGATATCTTCCGGCGTTACCGCGTCGAATTTATCGTCATACTCCATTGCCCACTTCCAATCTACGGACGCTTCCGCCTGACAGAGCAAATTGATGAAACTCATCGGATCAGCATTGGCTAATGTGGTGCCCTTGCGGTTCGCCGCTTTCGCGCGATGCAGTTCGCTTTCAGACACAGGCTCTGTTGCCAGCTTGTGCAGCTCGCTGTAAACGACTTTTTCAACTGCTTCAAAATCAGACGTCGGAGATATTGTCGCACCGACCTCAAACAAGCTCGGATCGCGGAATTCGCCATTTTGCGAATAACAAGATGTGCAAAGCCCAGTATCCATCAAGGCACGATACAAGCGGCTTGAGCGCTTGCCTGCATCTCCCAAAACGGCTCGCATCGCAGAAAGTGCATAGGTGTCGGAATGAGCTGCTTCAGGGATGTGCCAGCCGATAGCAAGCTGCGGCAAGTCCCCGCCACGCTTCAACACAAAGCGGCGCTCGCCTTCTTGAGGCGGCTCCACCGTGTAGACCTTTGGTATCGGATACGGTGACGTCGGCACTCGACCAAAATGCTTCGAAATCATCTTCAACGTCTGCAAAGGCTGAAAGTCACCGACGATTATCACTGAGGCATTATTGGGCCAGTAATAAGTGTCGTAGAACTCTTTCATGCGATCCATTGGCACGCCTTCTACATCCGTGCGCCAGCCGATGGTCGGCCAGTGATAAGGGTGTTCACGGAAAGCAATCGCATTGAGTTCTTTATCAAGAGCGGACGATGGGTCATTTTCGCCACGTTCGAACTCGTTGCGCACGACGGTCATTTCCGAATCGCGGTCTTCTTGCTTGAGCTTCAAGTTACGCATACGGTCTGCTTCAATATCTATGCAAAGCTCCAAATACTCGGAACTGACGCACTCGAAATAGTTAGTACGATCAAGCCAGGTGGTGGCGTTCAGCAACGCGCCTATCCGGCCGAATGTCTCCATTACGCCGTTGCCCTTTTCAGGCGAGTAGCGGCGAGTGCCTTTGAACATCATGTGTTCAAGGAAGTGCGTAGACCCGGTGAAGCCGTTCGCCTCGTTGCGGCTTCCAACGCGGTAAACCACCATGAAAGAAACGACCGGCGCACTGTGATTTTCCCTCAGCAGAACTTTCAATCCGTTGGCAAGCCGGTACTCGACAATTCCGTGAGACTCGTCAATTCGTTTGATGCCAAGGCGGCGCAGCGTCTCTTTCAGCGTTTCCATGGGGCAGATGCTCCTATATTTAAGAGTCAGATTTTAGGCCAACTGACTACCCCGGTGCTGCGACGCAACCAAGATATTACGGAAAACAGGTAAGATGACATCACATTCAAAGCCGGGACTTGCGTTTCTATCGGCTTTCAGGTCAGCTGGAAAACCTCCTAACACAGCCGTACACGGAACGCTTCACTCGATATTGCAGCCCATGTCAATCGTCAATGCAATCGCCACGATCTTGATAGAAACGATCAAGCCCACTGTGCACGTACGACGATCCGATTCGACGCGGTCGTCGAACACTAATGTGAGCGTGCATGTAACTGCAAATCCCTATCATCGAGGTCTGACCATATGGCAGTGGGGCATAGCTGGGTGCACAGCATTACTGTGCCTGTTGGTTTCCCTGAACCACCAATTGCTCTGGTTCTTGCCCTACGGGTACAAGGGGTTAGGCGTCGCGCTTTTCGCAGCACTCGGGTTTGCGATCATCAAGTTTCCCACCGGCCGACAACCGCTTCGCTACATTCGATTTCTCGGACAGGCACCACCTTTGAAGCCGGCAGCTGAGTTGATTTCCGGGCTGCCGAACGAGATTCTTCACCTGCGCCTTTTTGGCGAGGAGAAGATTGCCATAGCTTGTGAGCCATTTTCAGGACGCCCGACGATTAATGACCAGGGCGTGCGCGGCATTGCCATGTTCCTTTCTGCTTTCGCCGACAAATGTACGTTCGTTTGCACTACTGGACGGCCAGACAGCGCGGCTCACCCGATGGAACTCGGCTTACCTCACTGCGTAATTATGTGTGATGCGGGCCCAGATGCATCAGAAACTGCTGCTCGCCTCTGGCAAGCTTTTCAGTACGCCGGACTGCAAGCGAAAGCCATCCACCCTTCAATCTTTGAAGCCACGGCGGGTCACGGTTTGACCTCGTCACACTTCATAGTCGAACGTTTGCCTTACTCCTTGCCGCTCGGTTGGCTTGGTGACATGGCCATGGCATCTTGCGACTTCACTACATCGGTAACTGTCAGGCCTGCAGATTTGCAAAGAGTGCGTGCAGAGGCCTCGCAAGCGCTTCAGCCGCGTCTGAGTTCTCATGCTCCGTCATTACAGGAACTCGACGAATATGTGGAAGCCCTGGCCGTGAGAGATGCAGCGCGGGACCTTCTGGACGGAAAGACAATGCCGTTCGAACTGTCGGTTGACATCAGCATTTGCTCCGATAATGCCTGGAGTAAATTCTGCGCTGAGTCCTATTTCCGGATGCTTTGCGGCAAACACGGAGTGTACTACAAACATGTAAGAGACAGAGTGCTACCGTTTTCCGCTAGCTTTCATGAACCGCCTGCGCCATACGATATGACGGTCACGAAAGCTGCCGCTGTGGCATGTTGCCCATTCTTTGTGGACATTTTGCACAATGGCGGGACGGCTTATCGCCGTTCTGAACGCAATAAATTCCTTGATCTTTTCCAGCTCAAGTCCGAATTGGTCAAACTTGGCTTGAAACGGCACTACAAGTTGTAGCTTCCAGTCATCATGACAAGCCTTCTGCCCGTTGGCTTAGTCTAGTTGATGCGAGCGCACGCTAGGGTTTCGACGCTACATTATCACTCACCATCGATGGCTAATTCCTAGCGCGAGATTCAGCAATCCCGTAATAGAAGTTTCGTGGTCCGATTTTGGTCCGAATTTCCGACACCTCCCAGCGTTTTGGCCGGACTTTGCGGTTTCTCGACCATGAAGGCAAGCTCTGTCCGAAAAACATTGATTAAGTAACAGCTCACGCAAGTCAAACATTAGAGACTTGCATAACTGCGCGAATGTAAGACGTCTATATCTAATCTATAATCCGCAGACTTTCTTGACATCCAGAGGCTCGGATCCCTAGGTTCAACTTACATCCGTTTCATCCCTAACATTCACAGCAAAACCCAACCAGAAAAGCCCACAAGCAATCACACAAGTTCCTTCGTTTCAGCCACAAGCTGTTCCGACGGGACTTGTTTTGTTCTGTGCGCTCATTTTGATTGGATTAGCTGGGTTCGGGAAGACGGGCACTTCAAACCACGAACGCAGGAGATCCAGTACTATGACCGAGAACAACGCAGCCACCACCACCGACCGCAAGGTCAATCCCCAGCACCGCAACAGCAGCCTCGACACGCCCAAGTGGGTTGCCGTCCGCGAGTTGCACACCAGCGGTGCGTCCACCCCCGTCAACGTCGTCAGCATCGCCTCCAACGGAGCCGGTCGCACGTGCGGGCTTAACGTCACCATCAACGGCCTCGACGCCTTCCTCCCCGGTTCCGAACTGCCCAAGGGCGTGAACCAGCAGGAACTCGTCGGTCAGACGATCGCCGTCAAGGTCATCGAAGTGAACCGTCGCAAGGGTCGCCTCATCGTCAGCCGCAAGACCCTCGCCGTCGAAGAGCAGACTGCGTTCATCGCAGGCCTCGTGGACGTCGCCGAAGTGACCGGCACCATCGCCCGCAGGAGCCCGTTCGGCTACTTCATCAACCTCGGCCCCGTCGATGGCCTCCTCCACATCAGCCAGATTCCCCTGGACGGTGACACGGAGAAGGAACTGACCATCGGCGACACCGTCACCCTGCGGATCCGCGAAGTCGACACCGAAAAGGGCAAGGTCGGCCTGTCGATGCTCGAAGCCGGCGTCGAGGACAACCGTGGTGGTCGCAACTTCCGTGGCAACAACCGCGGCGGTAACGGCGGCAACCGTGGTGGTAACGGCGGCGGTCACAGCGACAACGGCGGCGAGCCGCGTCGCAACACCGAGCGCTTCGCCCGTCGCCAGCCGCTGACCACCGACGCCCCGAAGGCCGTCGCGAGCGTCCCGACCCCGATCGTGGCGGCAACGCCCAGCGCGCCCCGCGTGCTGAAGGTCCGTTCGGCGAACCCTGGCGCCCCCGCCAGCAAGAAGCCGACGTTCACGCGCGAGTTCGACGGCTTCGCCGCCCTCGCCGCGTGGAGCGCCGACCGCAACGGTGACAACACCGAAGCGGCCGCCAGCGAGCCGGTCGCGGTCAGCGATACGCCCACCCCGGCGGTGGAGCAG
>JADYXS010000362.1 GCA_021772155.1 Candidatus Obscuribacter sp. | reverse complement strand
GCGCCGGCGTCCCGCCGGCTTTTGATCCTTGCAGGCGTGGCAGCATAGAATGCTGCCACCAGAAGTGCAATCAGGTGCCGGCGGGACGCCGGCGCTCCAGGGTTTCGCCCAAGCGTTAAGTGAACAGTATGGGGCTTGTCCCCTCCCTTCTACTCTACCGTGACCGATTTGGCCGATTTGGTTTTTTACCAAAAACAAAAGGGAGGGGACAAGCCCCTCCCCTCTTACAACATGAAGTGCGATCGAACTACATCAGCGGTGATGCTCCGCTTTCAGCCAGTGGCTGTCCAGTTGGACCCTCTTCGACCACCTTTGGCGTGATCAGCAACATCAATTCCGTTCTGTTTCGACCTTTGATGCTGTTTCTGAATATCGCTCCAAGGATTGGTGCTTCCGCCAAGTAGGGTACTTTGGCTAAAGTGCCGGCTTCTTGTTCGGTGAACAGACCGCCAAGTACCAGAGTTTGTCCATCTTTGACCCGTACTTCCTGCGTCATGATTTGACGAATATTCAGCAGTGTCACAACCACGCTACCGCCAGCAAATACCTGCGGTCCGCCAAGTGGTGAGGAGACTTGAGGTCTCAATCGCATGACGATGAAGCCGTCTTCCGTGATGCGCGGAAGCACGTTCAAGAACACACCGGCTTGAACAAGTTCAACGTTTGTACTTACGACACCAAGTGAAATCGTTGTGGTGACTTTGTGCACGACTTCGTTAGCCAGTGATATCAGGGACTCGGTGTTGTCAGTGACAATCACACTCGGGTTCGCCAGAATCTTAGCCTTGTTTGTCTGGAGCACCAGATTCAAACTCAAGTTCAACGCGGTAGGTAACGTGGCGATATTGGCTCGCCCGCCGGCACCCTTGCCGAGTGTAAGGAAGTTGAATCCCGTTTGGGCCTGCGGTACAGCTTGCACGCCGGCGATTGTCGGGGCACTGACCGGCAAAGAGTTCCCAAGGAATCCGGCAAAACCGTTACCTGGCGGACCTGGTACGTTAGTGAGGTTGTTTGTGCCGAGTGACCCAGTTGAAATTACGCCTGTTGTTGCGTTAATGGTAGAGGCGATACCAGGAGATCCATAACTGAGTGATTGAAAGTTTCCCGCTGTGCCACCGGAGAACTGAATCGGAACCGGTGGAATACCGGAGACACGAGAAGATGTTACCTGGCTGCCATTGATGATGTTTGTCAGGAACTGCTGAGCACTGCCAAGTCCTGGTAGGAACGAGATCAATGGTGCTCCAGCTCCGCCAAGAATTGTGCCCGATGCTCCTTCACCCTGCAGGTTAAGACTGGCTCCCAGCTGACGAATACCTTGATTGGTGAGTTCTATCAGTGAGGACTGAATATGGACTTGTTTGGGGCGACGGTCGATCACGCGGATGGCCTCTTCGGCAATCTGCAGATCCTGTTCGGTACCGACAACAATAATTTGTTGGTTCTTTGTGTCAGGAATGACGATTGCGGCACCGCCGTTTTGATCGACGTTGAAATCGGTTACAACTGCGGCCCTTGCACGGATAGTTTGTGAACCGGGATCAATAGCTCCAGAGTTAAAGCCAGTACCTTCGTTCAACTGCTCACGTGTAACACCACGGATAGTGCGCACGGCGTCAGGTCTTGTCGTTTGGTTGAATTCCTCACCCTGTTCGGATTCTTCGTTTTGGTCTTGAGATACTGTATTCGTATTGACACTCTTAGAAGTTTGCGTGCCACCACCTGGCGCCGGCGCTTGCGATGCTCGTGCAACTTCTTCCGCGCTCTTCGTGGAAGGTGTTTCTTTGCTGCTGCTTACCGTGCGGTTGCGAATAGCCTGCGTGAAGTCAGGAATAAACCCTCGGTTGAAGACCGATGCCCATAACAGGTTTGCAACATCGAAAGCTGACGTATAGCTCAACTTGAACGTACGAGCAAAGGGTCTGTTAAGTCCGAGGTTAAATAGAGCGTTTGGCGAACCAATAATTATGGTTGAGTTGTCCAGCTGGCGATATTGCAAGCCGGCGCTGGCCAGGACTGTGTCCATTGCTTCGTTCAGCGTGACATCATGCAAATCCCCGGTTATGCGGCCCACTACGGACTTATCTAAGATGATATTGAGATTGCCACGACGACTGATCTCAGACACCACTTCTTTAACTGGGGTATCCCGGAACGCGAGATTGTGAATGATTGAATTGCTAGGGAACTTGTCAAACCCACGACGGATTTTGATTGTCTCTCTAACTGCAGGCAATTTGCGATAAGCAGGATCTAACGGACCCCTGGAGTTGCTCGATTTCTGCGCAAGCGCGGTCCCGTCTGCGGGCTCTGATGGCACTGCCTCTGGTGCTGTCACTTCCGGGGCTGTAGGAACGGCGGCCGCCAGAGCGGCCCCTTCTTGAACTACAGTCGCTGTGGGATCTGCTGTTTCTGTGGTGGCTGGTGCGTTATCTTCGGCTGTGAGTGGCGCAGCTGCCGGTGTCAGCGACGAGCCGCTGATAGGGGCAGTGGCAGCGGTGGAATCGTCAGGTCTCACCAACGATGCGTCGTTGGAAGCTCCACCGGTTGGTGAATATTGCAGAGCTGGCTTCAGAACAGCCGCGGCTTCTTGCTCCACTGCCGTTGTCGGGGAGGCGACTGATGCCTCTGCCAGTGGTGGCAGGGTTTTTACGGTGGTGTCACTAGCTTGGATGCTTACTGTTTCCGATGCTGCCACCGGCAGTGATGACATCATGAGGACCGATGCCAAGATCGTTGCAGTAAATCTTCCGAGTAGGACTCCTTTCTGCAGGCGGCGATTCATTTGAGTTGCTTCCGTTTCTAGCCACCGCAGTTGGTACTGCTATGGAAAGCTATTGATCCAAGAATTAGACACCACAATTTTACATTGCTGGACTTAAATTGCAATCATATTACTAATTGTTGCTTAGCACTTTCTTGCGTATGGATCGAGATCCGTTTGATCACCGATTGCTATAGCAATCGTGCATGCAAACGGATCAAATTCCTTATGGAGTAAGGTTTTCCTTACAACTCCTAATGTTTGTCGTCAGCATATAACCGATGTACGGAGACTTCCAAATTGTTGCGAGCTTCGGTAAAACGGGGGTTTATGCGTAGTGCAAGCCTAAATTCCGCAATAGCATTGAGTATGTCCCCTTTGCTGTATAGCGCATATCCGAGGTCGTTTCGAGCCTGAAAATTTAACGGATCAAGAGCGACCGCTTGGTGAAATTCGTCGACCGCTCCAGTGATATCACCCTTGGTGAATAGGCACCGTCCTAATGCAAGATGTGATTCCGGCATGGTTGGGTTTAACAGTGCGGCCTGCCTGGCGGTTCTTAGTGATGATTGGTGATCTCCGGAGCGCAGCAGAGCATTCGTCAAGGCTATCTGTGCACGCGCCATTGCCGGGTCTAGAGACACCGCTTGTCGCGAGGCCTTGATTGCTCCTTGCACATCTCCAGCAAATAGTAATGCTTCCGACAGACCGCTTTGCGAATCCGCATCCGGTTTTATAGTGATTGCTTTTCGGTATTGGTTTATTCCTTCCGATATGTTGCCACCATGTAACAACGATTCGGCAAATAGGAAATGTATATACGACGAATTTGGTGCCAGCTCCATCGCTTTGCGAAATTGATTTAGTGCCTCCTGATGGTCCCCAGTTAACTCGAGGATCTTGCCCAGCTGCGCGCGATAGACTGCGTTGTTAGGCTGCAGACTGATGGCAGTTTTCAATTCGTTTCCAGCGGCCTCAAAATCTCCAAGTAGATAGAGATAGGTTCCGGATTTGTAACGCAGAAACGCCACGTCCGGTTCATCTGTGATATGACGGCGAAGATTATTGATCGACTCAGCAATCTGTTTTAGATCGATTGTCTGTTTGTCGACCATCAATAACTTGATTGATTCTTCATTGATTTCGGCTGCGCGCGGGCTTTCTACCGCCGAGCTTGGCTTCGGTCCGGCCTGAGGCAGTAGCGGCTTAGAGCTTGACTGAGGAAGAGTCGGCGAAAAATTCTTGCCAAGTGGTGCCTTGGCAGCCTCGGCTGATTTAGTACCATTTACGCTGCCGGCCGAATACCACTGCTTCAGGTGGTCAGACTCTGTTGCCGGTGCTTCAGTTTTTTCAACGCTATTAACGCCGCTGGTCGCTCTACGTTTAGGTAACGTTCCTTGAGCTGCTGCAATTGGAACCAACATACTCACAATGGCGCCAATAGATAACAAAGAAGGCAGAATCAGACGCCTACAACAACACAGGTTATTCTCTAAAAGATAGTAAAATCTAGTCACGGTGCCCAACTCGGACCTCTCATGCCATGGCGCAAGCCGCCTACATACATATACCATTTTGCGC
>JADYXS010000361.1 GCA_021772155.1 Candidatus Obscuribacter sp. | reverse complement strand
GTGAAAATGCGCCTCGATGCTGATCTTCTTGCGCAAGTCGATGCAGCCGTCAATTCTAGGCGGCAGGCTCCGAGCCGGCACCAGTGGATTCTTGAAGCAATCTACGAAAAGCTAGACCGAGAGACTAAGCGATTCGACGCTAGTGCTTGATTGGCCGGAACTGAATTGAGAAAGGGAGCCGATAATCATCGGCTCCCTTTCCTGTACTTTGGTTGTTTATCGGACAGGGGACGTCAGGCTTTCTTTCCAAGGAACCAGGACCCGAAGCGCTTCCACGCAGACACCGGTGGTGTATTGCTTGCAGATTGGCTGTCTGTTAGCAGTTTCACTTGCTCTTTTTGTGTCACCACTTCGGATTCGAGATAGCCATTCCGATAGCTCGCGCCCAGAAGTTCTTTCGTAAGCGCTTCTATCTTTGCATCCTTGTCATCTAGCTTTTCTCTCATCCACTGGAGCGTTTCGCGAGTTGCTGCATCGCCTGTATAGTCATCTTGATCTTCGGCTTCGGCGGACTGATCGAGTACATCTGAATCTTCGACCGCAACTTCGTCCAGGTCTTCCGGTGATTCTAGTGGCTGACCAATTAGATCAGGAGTTATCCAGACTTCTATTTTCGAATTGACTGATCGGCCTAGGCGGCGGAATTTGATTTTTCTGCGCTTGATATACCGTCTAAGCGTTGCTTCGGCAAAGCCCGTAGCGTCTGACGCAGCCTGCAAAGTTAGCCATTGACCGGCATCCACTGGCACTGGAACGCTGAAATCAACAGTGATGGACTGCCTGTTGTCTTGTGTAGGCTGATTAGTCTGCTCAGTCATTTTAGATATACCGGTGCGCTGATCATATTCATTATAAGGAAGAACCGCATCTGGTGCATCACATTAATTCTACTTGTCGAGAGATCGACAATAATCGCCACTGGTGCCGGCTTGTAGTGGTGGTGGAGCTATCTATATCAGAAAGTGGTGGCATCCGACTGGCTGCCCGGGATCGATTCTGTATTGAATGAATATACAACCGTCCCTGCTGCACTGCCTAGACTGATCAATCAGATCAGTTGTCTAGTCAACAGGTTGATCAGGTGATCAAGTTGTTCAAATACTGGAGCGTAGGCTGCATAGATAGGTGTTGTATATACCGCCTAGTCGGCTGCTTGATCACTTGATCAGGCTGATCGATCAGATACCGCACTCGGTGGCGTCACCAGATCTTGATTATTCAGTCTACTCTGTCTATGTAGATGCATATCTTAGTGCGATTGGTGATTGCACTGTGTAGACACCTGGTGTATATTCAGTCTAGATAGATCGCTGAAAGGTCCATTCTGTGGCATAAAACAGCTTGATCAATCTGCCAGTCGGCCTTATAGTCTCCCTGATCGTTTATGCCTTAAGTCACCGGTTGTGGTGGCGGCACTAGAAAAGGAACACCCTACAAAGTAAAAACACCGGCTCTGGCGGAGCCGATGTATTCCTGATGATCAAAACGGATCGTCTTATCAATTGAACTTCGCACCTTCAATGATAAGTGACGGATCTGGTTAGGTCAACACGTCTCTACTTAGAAAGAGAGTACGACTATTCCCGGCAGATCTATTGTTCGCGCTGATGATTTAGCGCGGACAGAACACCTACGCAAAGGCAGTCTAGAAGAGCGGTTCGTGTCGCTATATCCGAACCGTCTAGGCAGCATAGTCCGTCATGCAGGAACAAAAAACTGGGTGACGTTAGCGTCTAAATTCACTCTTAGTGACAAACAAATTATTTTCGCAGTTTCTGGTGAGAGCCGCAATTTCCGTGGCTGTCGCTGGAACGAGACAGCGCCTTTCCTGGTTCTCGATATTGATGCTGGCAGCAAATACCACAACGAAGAAGGCTTGAACGAGTTAAAACAAGCGTTGTGGCGTTTAGGGATTACCAAGACAAAGCTCTATCGATCAAGTGATTCCGGCGGCTGGCACCTTTATATCTTTTGGTCGGAATGGGCATCAACAGTTGATCTGTACACGTATTTCAAAAAGTGGTTCCAGCTTGAAGGCTTTGAAGTTCGACCGGGCACGCTTGAGATTTTTCCGTCAGCGAACGCTCTGAGGCTACCGCTGCAAGCTGGCTTTGCCTGGCTCGACGATCAAGGGCAAATAGAAGTTGAGCGCAAGGACTTCACGGCAGACGCTGCGCTTTTCCAGTTCATGGCCGATGTTCAAGCAAATGGTACCGATTGGCAACTTGTCAGCCAACGCCTACAAACAGCCATAGGCGAGCATTCCAAGGCATCGTCTAGTCAGTCTGAGCAGATGGAAGAATTCGCTGACATGGTGGATGATGCCGCCCGCGAGGTGGACCTCCAACGCTGGAAGAAAGGTCAATCCTACTGGTTGAATGGATTGACGAAGAATGGCCAGCGGCACGAAGGGATTCTCTTTGTTGGCTATTACCTGTGGTACGGAGACGCGTCAAACGGTCTTGCTGCGTTGCCTGGAAGGCGTGCTGCTGCCCAGCGACAGCGATTGATTAGACAGTGGCTTGAGCTGAAGCACAACGGATTCTGCTCGCACATTGCTGTCGGTGATTGGCAGAAAGTAGAGGCCGACATCGAGCGTGCTGTCGCCTGGCGCCGTTTTAACGCGGTAGAAGAACGAGTCCCTTATCTGATTACCGAAAGGTTGATAGATCGGCAGATGGAAGTGCGACTGACGGCCGACCAACTACGGATAGCCAACGAGAATCGCGAGAGGAGGGCACGACTGAAGATAAAAGAAGCAGCTGAGGGGTTGGAGCAAGCTGGCGAGCGGGTATCTATCCGAGCCATCCACCGAATTACTCGTTGCTCTGTCAACACCATTCGGAAGCATCGGGATCTATTGTTGTCAAAAGGATCAGGCGATCTTAGCCCTGGGGGCTGGAGGATTCCGTTTGTTCGTTTGGCGGTTGAGCCCCGTTTGGATGCCGCTTGTTCTGCTTCGGAGCCTGACAGTTCTGTACCTGCTGTTGATCCTCCTGTGGTTGTTTCTTTGCCTCTTCGGTTTCCCGTGCTTGTATTGCCCGGTGTTTCTTTTAAGTCTGTTCTTTTAGTTCTTCTCGTTCTTTGTTTTGGTTCCGATCTTTGGTCTTCCGGTCGGTCTCCTCCTTGGTTTTAGGAGGTTCTGCCTCTTGGCTGGCTTATACGTGATTGCGTATGTTTGAGTTCTGCCTTTTCTCTCGTTGATTCATTGATTTGGCTTTGTTTTAGTTTTTGGCCTAGTTGGTTAGATCCGTTGTTTGTTTGATTCGAAATTCGCAGAGGGCTTATACGAGATCACGTATTTTGTTAGACTTAATCGTGTTTGCTAGAAGAGCTGCCTGGAGGGCAATTCGCTGATGTCTCAAGGTCTTGCCAATGTTTATCTTCAAGTGTTCGAGAGTATGGGATTGCCGGCAGAAGACCAAGCTGGATTTGTCCTGCGCACCCAGTTGCTCTTAGAGCTGAAAAGCGAGTTTAAGAAGCGGAAGTGGACCCAGCGACAAGCGGCCAAAGCTCTTGATGTCGCTCAGCCACGAATCTCAGAGATTATGACTTTGCGCATCGACAAGTTCAGTGTGGAGCTTTTGCTGAAGTATCTAGATCGCTTAGGGAAACAAGCCAGTTTTGTCATAAGGAAAAAACCACCCCTTACGTAACAGCAGTGGTTTCAAGGTGATATCACTTTGGTGTCAAACAGGCATCAGCGTGAAGTCGAGGATTATTTTGCTCCAGCGCCGGTTAGTTGCAAAACCTGCTTTTCTGCATCACCCATTTCTTTGTCACTGACGAACTCTTCTTGCAGAATGTCTAGGCAATCCAATAGGAAGACAATGGTTTCACTTTGGGAAAGCTTGTATTGATCGGCAACGCCGTCAAACCTTGTTTTTACATCCTTTTGAACCTGGACATGTATGTGGGCATCGTAGTGCTTGCTCGGACGACCCACGCCACGCGAGGTCTGCGCCTGACGCTGTTGCGCGAACATAAAGGCTCCGAGCATTTCTATGAACTTGACCAGGGCGTTTTTGCGATCATTCCCTTGAGCAATAAATCCCACAAGAGGAGTGCGGACAGTCCATACTCCGTCCGTTTCACGGGCGACAGCCGTGCTCATTACCGCTGCATTGATATTCATAGGTTCCTCAACTTGGTTTTTGATTCCGTGCCGGATAACAGGAAGCATCTCGCCGGGCTATCAGTAGGTTAATTTGATAGCTGGTTCCGAGACATCCTCATATATAGAGACTTGGTAATTGACCTGATGTTGTACTTGATGAGACGCTACAGCCTTTTCCAGCAAAAGCTGGGTTGCTGTGGAGATAGTTCGTTGTTCGCTCGTCGCGTCTTCCAACACTTGTATGGTGTTGATGTAATCACCGTCCTTCTTACAGAAGATGTTGAAGATATCGCTGGATGGAGGCGATTGAACCTCTTCCAAATCCTGACTCTGAAGCATTAGCTTCATCGACTCGAATTCCATATTCCTTGTTCCTAAAGCCGCCGATCCCGGTACATTTTGGCATCATAGTCTGTTAACAACAAGGGTATTTATTGTATATACCCTGCTGGTTGATTGTGGCGCTTGACAATGTTAAGTGTTTGTTAAATCTAGATATTCTGTTGTGAAAATGCTCGGTTTTCTGTTGAAGATGAGTATAATTTCAGTGTTGGCAAATACACCAGGGAGTTCTAAACAATGCATACGACAACTAACAAACCGGCACACCCGGACCAAGGACCGACCGTTCAGATCACCATTAACCGCGTTGAGTATGAGATTCACCGTGGGCATCAGACTGTAGAGGCAATAAAGGCTCTTGCTAGCATCCCTCCAGCCGATGAGCTGGAGCAGGTGGTCAACGGCAACTTGGAGCCGTTACCTGATACAGGAGCAATCACCCTCAAGGGCGGCGAACTGTTCCTTTCTCATCCGCGTGATGGGGGCTCGTCATAATTATGGAATTTCCAAAAGACCAGATTGACGAACTGCTTTCCATATATCCCGGCGCTAAGCAAATGGAGGAAGGCGGAACGCCCTACTTCCTCCTGCCTGGGGTTGCCCTTCCCGGAGGGGCAACCCCAGCTTCCGTTGATTTGCTGCTTCGCCCGTTGCTCTTGGATGGCTACGATTCTCGCCTTTATTACGCACAGAAGCCAACTTTCGCGCAGCGAAAGCATCCGGAAGCACTCAACTGGAACGCTGATGGCGTTCACATACTGTCCCGTAACTGGTTTGCGTTCTCTTGGAGAACGCTACCAGGACTCACTCTGGCGCAAATGGTAGCCATGCACCTGGGGGCAGTGCGATGAAAATTCAACTCAAAATTCCGCGTCAAATCTACCAAAGGATAATGGCTGATATAGCCAGTCCACATCCTTTTGCCTATGAACGCATTGGCTTCTGTCGTGTCAGAATCGGCGACCGTGGTGCTTCCACCCAATTCATATTTGTCACAGACTACTGGCCTGTGCCCGATGACCAATATATACCGGATGACTTCGCCGGAGCCCGTATCAATAATCAAGCGATTAGGTCCGCTCTCCAAGCCTCACTCAGCAGTGGTGACGGAATATTCCACGTTCACATGCATGACCATTCTGGGGTGCCTGATTTTGGCTCGATGGACCTGGAAGAGATTCCCAGAATCGTTGAAAGCCTGACTTTTGCAAATGCCGATGTACCGCATGGAATGCTCGTCTTAAGCCATGATATGGCAACCGCCCATGCCGTGATGCCGGGAGGTGAGTTACAGATAGTGGATCGAATATCAGTTGTAGGGCAGCCGACATTAGTTATCAGCGATCAGCCGCTATTCAGTGGCGGTGAGCGTTTCAATCGACAAAGTTTTCTTGGTCCGCTGGCACCGCAGCGAATAAATTCTCTGCGCGTTGGAATTATTGGACTGAGTGGAGGTGGCTCGCACATAGCACAACAGCTGAGCCATGCAGGTTTTGCCGATTTCGTGTTCTTTGATGGACAGTCAATCGATATCTACAATTTGAACAGGCTTGTCGGCGCAACCGAACAAGATGTTGCTCGAGGGCTACTCAAGATTGCCATCGCAGACAGAGTGGTTACCGGCGTCAATAGCGCTTGTAAGACGTTGCCTGTCGCTGCTCGATGGCAGGAGCATCCAGAAGCTCTGAGAAGCTGTGACATCGTATTTGGTTGCGTCGATGGATTCGATGAGCGCCGTCAATTGGAAGCGGCGTGTCGTCGCTATCTCATACCGCTTATCGACGTAGGTATGGATGTTGTGCAGATTGCAGGGCAGCCACCACGTTTGTTCGGTCAAGTGATTTTGTCACTTCCAGGGCACCCTTGTCTCCACTGCATTGGATTTCTCAATGACCGAACGCTTACAGCGGAAGCGCAGAGATACGGTGATGCTGGACCCAATCCGCAGGTCGTATGGCCAACTGGGGTACTGACTTCAACGGCGGTGGGCATAGCTGTCGATTTAGCAACCGGTTGGACCAAAACGGCTCCTGGTCTAATCTACAAATGTTATGACGGAAACATTGGAGAGCTGACCGACCATTCTCGATATGAACACGTGAAGCACAAAGTGTGTCACCACTACAAGCTCCAAGACGCCGGAGATCCGAATTGACGCAAGCTGGAGGAAGTCCGATTGAAGATTGCCATCCAGCTTTGGTCTTGGTGATTTGAGGGAAAAGTGATATAATTATCCCTCAAGGGTGAAATCATGAGTACTGCTGAACTTGTACGCCAATTCGTTGAAGCTCAACCGCTGGGTGAACCGTTCACTCCGGCGGCGTTGCTTCCATTTGGCACGCGGAAAGGCATTGACCTTGAGCTTGCCCGATTGACCAAGTCTGGCGTGCTCATGCGTCCTGCCAGAGGCATATATGTGCGTCCGAAGATCAACAAGTATGTTGGAGCAGTTCCGCCTGACCCCTTCAAGATCGCCATGGCCAAAGCTGGCGGCAACGTTTCGGTGCATGGCGCCGAGGCGGTTAGGCACTTCGGTCTATCAACTCAAGTGCAAGTCCGACCTGTCTACTACACAACCGGTCCGTCCCGAAACATTCAATATGGCAGTATGCCGATCAAGCTAAAGCACGTCAGCTCAAGGAAGTTGATTGCTCCAGGCACAAACGTCGGACTGGCGATATCTGCGTTGTGGTATCTCGGCAAGAACGGGGTCGAGCCGGCTACCTTTGCCGCCATTCGCGGACGGCTATCCGAAACCGAATATGCGCAGCTAAGGGCGTTCATTCCGCAAATGCCAGCGTGGATGGCCGAGGGGTTAATGCGTTTCGAGAGACAAAGACATGCCTGAGCAATTCATAAAACTTCCGGGCGCCGATCAGGCAGACATCCTGAATTCAGTCGCACACGGGCTACAGAAAGCACCTTCAGTGCTTGAAAAAGACGTCTGGGTTTGTTGGGCATTGGAGGCTTTGTTTACGATGCCCGGGCGTTTGCCGATGGCCTTTAAGGGTGGTACCGCGCTTTCGAAGGTCTACAACATCATCGACCGCTTTTCCGAAGACGTTGATATAACGCTGGACTACAGAGGTTTTGTCGATGAAATTAGAGGCGAGCTTTCGAAGTCAGCAAGTAAAAAACTCGGCGAGCAACTCAAGGAATCTGTCACCGGTCACTCAAAGTCAGTCGTTAAG
>JADYXS010000360.1 GCA_021772155.1 Candidatus Obscuribacter sp. | reverse complement strand
TTTATGGGCGGTATATGGACAGACGTCAGCGGCAAAACATCGCTGGACGGACTCTATGCCATTGGAGAGTCCGCCTCCACTGGACTGCATGGAGCTAACAGGCTTGCGAGCAATTCTTTGCTTGAAGGTGGCGTTATGGCGATAGAGCTATCTAACACCATCAGCGGTGCCAATATTCCTTTCATTATTTCCCGCGACTATGCCGCGGCAGGCAAAACATCAGCTGTTGAAAACATGGTATCAATTGACGATTTTCGCCAATCGATGTTCAGGTGCGTAGGACTAGAACGCGATAATGCAGGGTTGCTGAAAATTGCCGGGACGTTCGATTCGGCGCCTTCATATTGCCTGCCTGCCACGCGCAAAGCCGGCGAGCGTCAGAACATCACCTTGCTCGGCTGGTTGATTGCCTGCAGCGCCTTGGCCCGCAAAGAATCTCGTGGATCCCACTGGCGCACAGACTATCCACGCGCAAACGACGGCGAATTCTTGAAGCGCTATTATGTTTCCCAGACCAGTTCAGGCTGGATGGACGTATCCACTACGCCCTTTGTCGGGCCGCGGATACAAGCAGCCGTCTAGCGGAAACAGTACTTTCGCCTTCCAGACAATTTCGTCTCTATCCGCGTGAGTGACTGAGTCGTCGTGATTGCCATATTTCCAATGCTTTGTGGCGCTTCTTACTGCCCTCAGCGGTAAGCTTCTGCCGATCCTGCGGCGTCAGTAATTTATCGAAAATGCGATCGCCAACATTGGCGGCCGCTTTCGGCGTTTTGTATCCAAGCTCCCGGGCAATTTCCGCCCAGCTCTTATCGACACTCAAAAGATCCAGCAATCGCGCTTCCTTGGCTGAGATGTCATCGCGGATAAAGACATGGCGCATCATGCTTGCAACCAAAATTACTTCACCTTTAATTGCCATCTTCAGTTCAGCAAGCATCTCCGGCACATCGGAAATCTTCGCTCGCTTGCACAAGTATCCATCACAACCAGCAGCCAGAGCCCGCTGGCCGTCGGCAGGGGACTTCGAGTTGGTAAGCACGATGATCGTGCCATAAAATCCCTGCTGATGCCTGAGTTCTTCCAGTATGCGGATGCCTGCCAACGAGCTCACAGTCTTGTCACCACGAGACATCGGCAACTGCAGGTCAAGCAACACGCAATCGACCTGGTGTATATTCGGCGACTTGACTCGATTCAGGGCATCCTCCTCACAGTTGATCACTTCGACCACCTGTAGCTCGGAGTCCTGCTCTATCACCCGACGAAGAATACTGGAGAAATCTTCGTCATCCTCAATGATGAGAATTCTCGTGGTGTTATTCACCACTTCCATTTGATTTTCCATTGCCCTCTCTCTTACTTGATACTAATTCCAAAGAACCGTCTGCTAACACTTTCGCTTGCGCGCGCACATATTCATGACGCCCGTCTAAATCAGAAACTATAGAATCGCCCGGCGCGCAAAGCGGAATCTTCAACCTAAAAGTCGTCCCTTTCTTCAATGCGCTGGTCACCAGAATTTCACCTCCCATAGTCTCTATCAGCGTCTTGGCAATATCTAGTCCTAGCCCCTGTCCATCTTTTTCTGAAGGTTCTACGCGAAATCCGGGTTTGAAGATCTTCGCTAGATGTTCCTCGGCAATGCCCTTTCCATTGTCCGAAATCGATACGATGTTGAAAGAACCATTCGATTCTACTGAGACAGAAATCTTTGTGCCGGGCGGGTTGTGCTTAATTGCATTGCGCACGATGTTATCCACTACCCGAGTCAATTCCAACTCATTGCCCATTACGTACAACGAAGTGTTTGGCTTGCTCCACTCAAGCGTATCTTGATGAATGGCCGCAAGCGGCATCTGCCCATCAACTGAATCATGCACCACCTGAGTCAAATCACACAGCGTCTTGGTGCTACTGATTTCATTGGGCACACTTTCATAGTCATAACTTTGCACTAACTGGTCGATCAACTCGCAAAGCTTGTCGGAAGACTTCACCAATCGGGCAACCTTCTCTTTGGCCTGCAGATCCTGCAACTCCATCATTTGCAACTCCGACACCGTCCAGTTAAGTACGCTAACCGGAGCATTTAAATCATGATTGATTCGGCGAACAAACTCGTGCCGCCGTTTCTTATCAACAAGCATCTCGCGGGTTCTGGCCTCTGCTTCTCGAGTCTTGAGTTCTGCGCCAAACTTTTCTTGAGTCAACGCCAGTTTCTCTTTTGTGGAAGTAAGCTCCACTTGAAACTTTTCTTCGCGCTCCTGCTCGCGCTCAAGCACGATCGCCGCTAGCGTCCCAAAGCCCAAGGCCACAGTCGGTACGAACATCGGCAACAACAGCCGAGTCCAATCAAATACCAGGCAGGGAAGAAAATAAACGCAACCGAGGATAACCACACACACGCACAAATCTTCTAGTAAGCGAAAAAATGTCGAGGTTCCGTGCAGCTTTTCACGCGAGAACGCGCTCATCTGGAAAGCCTTCCAGAGCATCCAGAAAAAACCGGCCAGGATTGAGACTCCAAGCGTGTATGCCCAAGTTTCCGAACGAGTAAGACGAATCGGCCATGATTGCCGACTGACAGTTTCAAGTGCGTGAGCAAGAATCTCCGTTCCGCTCATTTGATTGTTGCCATCATTAGTGAATGGAGTGCTGTAGATGTCGGTGATTTCGTCTCCGACAAAGACAACGGCACCTTTTACATTTACGTCACCACCGGAAGTACCTTTCTGCAGCATCTCCCGTAGTTGTGGATCGAGCAGATAGTGCAGTGGGCGCACCGGATAAACGTCAGACTTTGGAGGACAACCAAAGTCTATATCCATCACCTGAAACGGCAGGTTGGCCGGTTTTGGCTTGCCCAGCCGGTCGAGCAATTTCAAGATAATTGATTCGTAGTCTTTACCAGCTACCACACGATTTAAGAACAGTCCGCGAACAACCTGGTCAGAATCCTGCGAGATGCAAGTTGTGCCCAGGTACTTATCGGCGACATCAACTCCAGGCTCAAGTTTAGTCAGCTCAGCAAGAACGCCGGCAGGACGGGTTGGCACGCCAAGCTCGACCAGGTGGCTGTTGCTACCGGAGTTGACTGTCCCAACCATAAGAACAGGGACTTTCCTTCCGTTGACGCCCTCGGACCATTTGTGAATGACCTTGGCAATATCCGCGTCTCCCTCAGCATGCTGTGGGAAATCATTATCCAGGACGATTGCAGCTGCACCTGCTGAGGCCAAAACGTCCACCATCTGAGCGACAGACTTGCGCGGCAATGGATACTGCTGAAGCGGTCGCATCCAGGGAATCTGTTCTACGGCCTCATCCGGCGGCTCATCCTGCAGTGAGCGGTTAAAGATCACAATCTTGTTGACGACAGGCGGGTGATTGTTTTCCACCAGCCAACTGAGAGTCCAATCCCAGTGATACCAAACACGCGGAAACTCATGCCTTTCGTGATACTGCCAAAGCATAGGCACATTCAGCCGTCTCAGGCTTTCCGGAGCCCATGCCAACCATTGTCTTGCTTCAAACCGACGGTTGATCGTTTGTAGCTCTTGTCCTTCAAACAATCGCGTTGCATAGAAAACAAAAGCCAAAGCCATTGCCACCCCAACATAGATGGCAAATAGACTGAGGAAAAATTTCCGCCGCGACTGTAGAACGTTCGAAATCGCAGGTCTCCTTAGGCTCCAATTGATCAAATACCCGTGGGCAACAGCGCTAAAACCGAATGTAGCGAGCTATCACAGCATTTTGTCGAACAAAATCGACAAGCGGACACAGTCGCTGCGCCAAAAGACCAAGAAGCGCAGCCTCTGCTGCGCTTCTTCAGTTAGTCTTGTCAATTCAGCGTGTTGCTCAAAAAGCCTTCGGCAGATTTATGAGGCATCTCCCAGAGTTGGCGAATCCAGCGCAGATTTATCATCTGCTGGCGGAGTGTAACGAGCTTCCGGCAGCGGAGTAGGCGCTTCGCCAAACCCCTTGGCTGGTGCACTGTCGTCAGGAACCGGCAACATCAAACCAGGAATCGGTGGCATCGCTGGTTTTGGTGCAATTGACGCTGTTGGAAAAGTTGTTCTTTGTGTGGCAACTACTGATGAAGGGTTCAAGACAACACCCTTTGGGGGAAGATCGCCATAGGCAGTTTGAGGTAGTTTGATGTCGCTGCCAACTGACTGGCCGACGAAGTAATCAGCTTTGGATGGCACCGCTACCGGTAGCACACTGCCGCAGACAACCTTGGTCAAACGCGCGTCATCAGCCATCTTGATTGGAAAAAACTTGGAATACCCAGGCAGTTCTTTTTGCTGCGCTTGAATCAAAGGCAAGCTGTCTATAGTGCCGCCGGCGGTGAGCAGTGGATGGTTCAACAGTGCATCGCTGTTGGAGGCATAGAGGTTGGTTGTTGCAAACTTGTCTTGAAACAAAGGTAGATAGTTAGCCGCATCGTAAGCAACGTCGTTTATCGACCCATCGAGTTTTTTAGGCGCCGATAGTGGTGATTGAACGGAAGGCTCAGCCTGAGTAGAACCTTCAACATTGTTCAGTGCCGGCAACGGTGTCCGATTGGTGATGCTGTAGCCCTTAATCTCATACACTGCGCCCGGCTTCAACGTCGCCCGACTGTTGTCGAGCCGATTCTTGATTTCGACCACACCTTCAAGAACAGTAAAGCGAGTCACTGGTCCTTTGGCCTGAACAAGAACTGTGGTGCCTCTGATTCTGGCTTGCAGAACCTTCGTCCAGATAAAGTAATCCTCTTTATCCTTGCGATTTTTATCCAGACGGAACAACATTTCTCCGCCGGTCAGATAGACCAGTCTTTTGTTCGGAGCAACTGCAAATACGGTATTCGACCAGGCGCGAGTTTTAACGTTGGGCCAGGTAACTTCTGCCCAGGACTCATTGCCCGTGCCAATTTGCATACCTTCTTTAAGTTCGTCCGATACTTGCGCCGGTTCAGGGTCACCCCACTGCTCGCGATTCCAGTCGCGGAAGTTGCGCTTAAACACCGTGCCGTGCTTGGAGGTCAACGTGGCAGAGACGTCGCGACCAAGAGCGGGATTGGCGCCGACATTGGCGTCAACGGGCATCGAAATCGAGCCCCATGTTAAGCACGCTGCGAGAACGGCAATCATCCGTTTATGCATTTGCAGCATCGCTCCTTCCTCCGAAATTATGCAGTCGTGGTAACCTGAACAGTGCAATTGCCGCGGGATATCAGGCTTCTAAGCACCTTATACCCGGGTCAATATACTTTATTATGTTAGGGCGGTTCCAACAAATCAATTGGAAAAGCCGGAACCGCCACCGCTCTTCTCTACGGACGCTTAACGGTTATCTATGAAATTATCTTTCCGGGCGATAGAACCGACAGACCAATGAGCAAACATGGTTAGCGCAGCTATCTTATTACTGGCAAGCGCTCTCATATTTTTGGCGCTGGTCTCGTTTTCAGCTAGAGACGCCCTCTTGAAACAGATGCGTCGATTGCCCGGGATGGGCAACGGCAATGCCGGACAACTTGCCCCGGCAGAGCTTGCATACCTTTTGCGCGACGGCGACATGGCCCATACACTTATAGTAATGAGCGTGGACCTTGTGCAACGGGCTGTGAAAATGCCGGCCGAGACCGTGCCGGCCCAGCTGCGTCCGTACGAAAAGCAGGTCTGGCTGAGCGTTAAAGACTTTCTGAGACAACTTGCAGAGCAAAAAGCGGGTCACCTCGTCCCCATTTCAGACATCAAAAATCCTCTAAAATGGGTAATGCGAGCCAACTCAATAAAACGATTTATGGGTGAATCGTTGCGCTCGTTTGTCGTCGAACTGGTCAAAGACCCGCGGCACATCCGCAAGTACTTCAGCATCGCTGGAATTGCCAGACTTTCCGTACAGCTCTATACTTCTAGCGTGCGTGGGGCCGTTGAACGGGAGATGCGCGAGGAGCTGCTTCGGGCAGGTCTTCTTGTTCCGGAATTACGACGCAAACAGTTCGCTCAGATATTGATCTGGTTGATACCATTTCTGGTGGCAGGGCCATTTTTCGTCAATTATGCAGCCAACGCTGTTCCGATGGGCGCTTTAGCCGTTTATCTGCTGCTGGGAGCACTAAACGCCATGGTGCTACGCCTGGTCGCGTCGCTGCCTGGGTTCGTACCTACTTATGACGAGTTCGCCAGAGTGTCAGCCGAACTTAAGCGCGGTGGTGTAAGGCTCACGGCAATACGAGCGATTTTGAAAGTAGGGAAATTCATTCTCTACGCCCTGATTGGGCTGATTTGTTTAGTCTTGCTGGCAGCAGAACTGGCAATCAGCACGTTCATCCTGTACATTCCGCCAACACCGGCACTGTACGTCATAATTCCCGCCACAATATTGTCGCTTGTGATGGTGGCGTTGGCGCTCGATTGGCATAGCCTGAGTTTGCGTGAGCAGGCCAGCATGGAAGCCTTGAGGCGAGTCAAAGAAGTGCAAAATGTGCTGTCGCAGGTTACACCTATTCAGAGTTTTACCAAACTGTTTGGCGACGGCAGCTATGATCCGACGTTTTCACATCTGGTTGCCTGCTATGGAATTGAGACACTCTGGCTGCTAAGCTAGTGTCCCATGAAAGGTATCAGACAAGGTAGCGTAGTCATAATTACTGGCGCTTCAACCGGCATCGGACGCGCCCTTGCACTTAAGCTTGCCGAAAAATACAAAGTCAAACTTGCGCTCAATGCACGCAGCAAAGAAGCATTGGATGAAACGGCAGCAAGGGCACGGGACCTGGGCAGTGAGGTAATCACCGTATATGGTGACATTGCCAATCCGGAAGTAGTTGAGAATTTGCTGGGAAGCACAAAAACCAACTTCGGTCAGTGCGACGTGCTCATCAACAACGCCGGATTTGCTATGCCAGGCGCTATGGGCTCAATTTCGGTGAATGATTGGCGCAAGGTTTTCGAAGTCAACTTTTTTGCACCCCTTCAGCTGACCTACGCGGTGCTTCCGGAAATGCTCGAGCGCCATGCTGGAAAAGTCATAAACATAGCCTCCGTCGCTGGCAAATTGGCATTTCCCGGCAGTGTTTGCTACGCATCAACGAAGTTTGCTCTGACCGGATTTTCG
Source organism: Candidatus Obscuribacter sp. (assembly GCA_021772155.1). Lineage (GTDB taxonomy): Bacteria > Cyanobacteriota > Vampirovibrionia > Obscuribacterales > Obscuribacteraceae > JADYXS01. The sequence goes on along the minus strand of JADYXS010000360.1, from coordinate 4,436 downwards.
GAAGGAATGGCTGCCGAGCTTGGACCCAAAGGAATTGACGTAATCACTGTTTGCCCAGGTCTTGTACGAACGGAGTTCTTCCGCAAAAATCGCAACAGCAACGACGTCACAGCCATGGCCGAGGAAAAAAATATACAGGGCTGGTTGTTGAAAAACTTCATCAGTATCAGCTCGGAAGAAGCGGCACTCGAAATCGTCAAAGCCTGCGAGCGCGGCGGCTGTCAAGAAATAGTTCTGACCGTGCCGGGAAAGATGATGGAACGCATCGCCGGTATTTGCCCACCGGCTGCCTTTTGGCTGAGCCGCTTCGTGCCGGCAGACCGCGGTCCAAAAAAGCCTAGCTAAGAGTAACTGTAGTCCTGCCTATGTTAAACGCCCTCTGCTCCGGGTACATATACCTTGGTTCGGGCATCGCTGGCATTAGGCGGCGCCACAAAAGGCATAGGCTCATTAGCAAATGGTCGGCGACATCGAAGCAAATCTAGGCGGCGGCGTTAAGCGCGCTATGACAAGCGGCACACGCAGGCCGGATCCGCTGATTGGCACACTTGTCCATGAACGATACCGCATACTAGAACTTATCGGACGGGGCGGCATGGGCGTAGTTTATCGCGCCGAACATGAGCTCATGGAACGTATTGTGGCGATCAAGATGCTGCTGCCACAGCTTCTGGCCGATGAAAATGCTCTACCACGGTTTCAACGCGAAGCGCGAGCAGCCAGTCGTCTCAACCATCCAAACATCATCGCTTTGCATGATTTCGGCTTGACTGAAGACGGTTTGCCCTACTTAGTCATGGACTATATCGACGGTAAAAGCCTAGCCGATATACTTAAGAACGAAGGTCAGCTTGGCGTGCAGCGCACAGCCCACATTTTCACACAAGTCTGCGATGCACTGGCGCACGCTCACGAACTGGGTATCATCCATCGTGATCTTAAGCCCGGCAACATCATGATCGTCCAGAAAAAAGACGAGAAAGAATCCATCAAAGTGGTGGACTTTGGTGTGGCCAAAATGTTTGAAGGCGAAGATGAGATAGACTCACAGCGGCTAACAGCCACAGGAGAACTGTTCGGAAGTCCGGTGTACATGAGCCCCGAACAATGCCAGGGATTAGAACTGACGCCACGATCCGATATTTATTCGCTCGGTTGCGTAATCTATGAAACGCTCACTGGAAAATTGCCACATTGCGGAAGAACCGTGCTGGAGACGATTTCCCGACAGATGCAAAGTCCGGCCCAACCGTTTGCCGAGGCTCGTCCAGATCTTTACATCCCGGATTGGCTGGAAAAGGCTGTATTCGAAGCGCTGGAAAAGGACATAGAGAAGCGTCCACCGGACATGCGAGCTCTACAAAATGCGCTCGCGCTGGGCACGTTCAACAACTCCACGTCGCAAATGCGGGCAATACCTGGTAATTCCTCACGACAAGCAACAATAGCACCGACCGCGCTCACCAGCCGAGCCGCCATCAAAACAGTAGATAGAACCAACGCCGCTGCTCCCGCCGAATCAGGACAAATGATGCCATGGGTGATCACGGCAATTGCAGTGGTGGCACTAGCAATCAGCACTAGCTGTGTATATTCAATGTGGTGCCAGAGTCAAAAGGCTCAAGCGGCAATCCAAGCTGTTGTTGCAACTCCAGCCGTCCAGCAAGGATCGCCAGTTACGGTCGAACCGCAAGCAAAGGACATTGCGCCCAAACCAATAACGCCAGACACATCTGCGCCTAATAGGCTCTTGCGGGCCCCAACCAAACCACCGAAAAAACCCACTCGTCCCAGTATTCAAACTTCTCAAAGCCGGACAGTGTCCCCGACCCAATACACAGCACCTGTTCAAAAAGTGTCGCCAGTGCGCCATAGGTCAAAACCTCGCCACCTGCCAACCTCAACTAGCGGCCGCAAAGCGGATTACTATGATTACGTAAAGCACTATCATAATTATGGCGACCCGCAAGCATTACCGGTGAAGCCTTATACCGGCGAATAGCAGTAACCAACAGCGATTGACAGAGCAAACATTCACGATGAATGTGCTTAAATTGGCGGTCTCTCTCGTTCGTTGGAGTGATTAGATGAAAAGAAGTGCTGCCATTGTTCTTTCTGCGCTGATTGCCGGAAGCCTGAATATAGCGCCCACAGAAGCGGCAACTGAAGTAGTTCGTGCAACTGCAGCAGGACAAAAACTGCAAAAGGTGACAACTGATCCCATTAGCGGAATTACCGAGTACAAGCTGCCGTCCAACGGGCTGCAGGTCTTGCTTGCAGAACGACACCATTCCCCGATTGTCACGGTCATGGTTGTCTATCACGTAGGCTCGCGCAATGAAGCTGTAGGTTACACAGGTTCTACACACTTTCTTGAACACATGATGTTCAAAGGCACAACCAAGCATGACCCTTTGAAGGGCACCGGCATCGATGACATTCTGAAGCCCATCGGTGGTATCAATAATGCCACCACTTTTTATGACCGCACGAATTACTACGAAACGGTACCAGCCCAATACATGGCTGTCGGACTTGAACTTGAAGCAGATCGCATGCGCAACGCATTGCTGCGTCAGAAAGACCGGAATGATGAAATGTCTGTTGTGCGCAACGAACTAGAGCGAAATGAGGACGACCCGGCCCGGATCATGGATGTGAATATGTTCGCTCATGCCTTCATGGCACACCCATACCATCACCCTGTAATTGGTTGGCGTTCAGATGTGGAAAACGTTCCCACAGAGCGACTGCGACAGTTCTATAACGACTTTTATTATCCGAACAATGCAACGCTTGTCGTTATCGGCGACTTCAAAACTGCCGAAGCGTTAAAAGAAATTGATCGCTATTTCGCACCACTGCCAAAGGCGCCGCGAAAGTTTCCTCCGGTCTATACGACAGAGCAGCCGCAAATTGGCGAACGCCGGTTTACCGTGCAAAAAGGTGAGGACCTGCCGAAAGTAGTTCTCGGATTCCATATTCCAGAAGCGACTCACAAGGACACTTATCCACTGGAAGTGGCGGCCTCCTTGCTTGGCGCAGAAAACAAACAATCCAGCAGACTTTACAAGGCGCTTGTTGATACCGGGCTTGCCTCGGACTGTTACGCCTACAACTATTCGCTGCGCGACCCAGGTTTGTTCACGCTTTTGGCTACGGCAACCCCGGGCACTGCCAACGAAAAACTGGAGAGCACCCTGTTGGAGCAAGCACAGAAGCTGAGCACTGAGCCAATTTCCGACGAAGAGCTGGATAAAGCAAAGAAGAGCATTTGGAAGCGAATGAAGCTCGATGCTGCAGACCCGATGCAAATGGCATCTCAGCTGGCAGAAGCAATCGCTGTGGCCGACTGGAAATGGTGGGTTGACCTTGAGAAAAACATCAAGGCCGTAACGAAAGAGGATGTCGCCAGAGTGGCGAAACAGTATTTCGTTCGCGGAAAGTCAACTGTCGGACACTACATCCCGACGAAAAAGCCGGAAGCCAAGCCAACTGCTGAAATTGGTTCCAGCGTGCTTGACTTAATCGTGCCCGAACCGACAATCGGCCAGGCTTCCGAAGCTCCGGCAAGTACGGCACCATCAAGTGTGACTTCCTTGACTAAGCCTCTGGCTGCTCGCGCCTCCATTGCCGCACAGGTAAAAAAGAAGGTTCTGCCAAACGGCATGACAGTTCTTGTTCTGCCAATCAAAGGCACCGGAGTGGTATCCGTGGCGGCCAAAATTCGCTCCGGCAGCTATTTCCACCCACCGGACTTCCACAGCGTACCGGATTTTGTGGCAGATATGCTGGACAAGGGTTCGTCAAAATGGTCCAAAGACGCACTGGCACAACAACTTGAGGTCATGGGTACAGATCTCAATTTCAATGCTCGTAATTTCTGGATTGACTTCAATTCCGACATCGTGAAAGAAGACTTGCCGTCATTTTTGTCGCTGGTGTCGGATGTAGTGCGGAATCCACTGTTTCCACAGGAAGAACTGGACAAATCGCGCAAGCAAGAGAACGCCAGCATCCAGGCGAATATGGCCGATACAGGGCAGGTTGCAAGCAACGCTTTATACGGTGCTCTCTACAAACCGGACTGCGTCTACTACGCGCCACCATTCAGCGAGCAAGTCAAACAACTTGAGAAAATAACTGCAGAGCAACTGCGAAAGTATCATCAAGAGCATATTAGTCCCGCCAATACAATTTTTGCAGTTGTCGGTGATGTAGATCCAAATACAGCATTTGATTTAGTAACGCAGAATTTTGAAAAATGGACAGGACCGCCGGCCGACAAGATTTCGATGGAGGCTTGCAGCGCAGACATTACGCCCGGCAAGAAAATAGAGAAGAATCTTCCGGACAAAACAAACGTGGACGTGATGATGGGCACGCCAGCGCCTCTGAGCATCAGGTCGAAAGATTTCTATGCAGCATCGATAGCC
>JADYXS010000359.1 GCA_021772155.1 Candidatus Obscuribacter sp. | reverse complement strand
GGTTCTAACTCTGTGTCGACGTTTCCGTGCTCATCAAGGATCGACATATACTCGAGCTTGAAAGCTACGTCTAATGCTTTTCTTGGCATGTCTCTTTGTCCCGTCTGGTACAATTCGTGCTGCTTAGCCGCTACCGGCATTGAAGAGAAAGTATGTCACATTGCCGCCGGGCAGAACAATCATTTGATTGAGTTAAGCGGGCGGAATCCCAGTTGTAGAGCGGAAAGCTGAATGAACAATAAAGACAATGTGGCGATCCCGACAGTGACGGCATCGACACTTGGTTCCAGCGAAAAGCGGCTGAAGAAGCCCGATTGGCTGAAAGTTAGTTTGCCGACCGGAGAGCCATACAATAAGCTCAAAGACTTGATGCAAACACACGAATTGCATACGGTGTGCGAGTCTGCGGCCTGTCCTAACCGTGGTGAATGTTGGTCACGCTCCACTGCCACGCTGATGATTTTGGGTAATGTCTGCACTCGAAGCTGTGGTTTTTGTAATGTGATTACCGGACGGCCAACCGAGCTGGACCTCGATGAGCCGCGCCGCGTTGCCGATGCAGTCCGGTTGATGCAACTAAAATACGTCGTCATCACGTCCGTCAACCGCGACGAACTTGTGGACGGCGGAGCATCTGTCTGGGCTGAAACGATTGAGCGGGTTCGTGCGCAGAGCCCGAATACTGGGATAGAAGTGCTCATTCCGGACTTCTGTGGTAACTGGGATGCACTTCAAACAGTCTTGAATGCGAAGCCTGATGTACTCAACCACAACATCGAAACCGTGCCCCGCCTGTATCTGCCAGTTCGACCACAGGGAAAGCTGGACCGTTCTCTGGAACTGCTGAGCAAAGCAAAGGAAGCCGGCTTCAAAACTAAGAGCGGTTTCATGGTTGGGCTTGGCGAGACTGATGATGAAGTTATTGAGTTGCTGCACATGCTGAAAAAATCCAACGTTGACTTAGTCACCATCGGACAGTACATGCAACCAACGCCAAAGCATTTGCCTGTCGCCCGCTGGGTGGCTCCGGAAATGTTCGACCACTTCCATGACGAAGGAATGAAGATGGGCTTCGGTGAAGTCTTTGCCGGACCTTTGGTTCGCAGCAGCTATCACGCAGAAGAACAAGCTGAAAAGCTGGCTGCCCGCCGCTAGTCTTCGAAACGCTCCTGGCAGTAGCGGCACTTTTTCGCTTTCTTCTTAATCCACTCCGCACATGCCGGGCATTCCTTCATGTCATCGCCAGGCGTGCCGGATGATGCCGATGAACTGGTAGGGGCGGGGCTTGTCCCTGGGGCAGTGCGTGCATGCGAAGCATGCCGAGTTGCCCTACCTGTCGGCTCCGGTTCCAAGGTGATGGGCGATGCCTCCCCAGCAGGACGGACTAAAGTGTCTGCAACGGCGTCATGAAGGCATTGTTTGTGCAACGACGCGACGGCGACTCCACAGCCGAGCAAGCTGGGATAAAGCATAAGGTCGGACGGGAATTGCCAGAGCGGCGATTGGTCTGTTATCAAACGCGCGAAGAAGTATGGGAGAAATGTTATGCATTTGGCCGAATTTCGCTTCAAGGCTCGCGGGAATGAAATTCGATGACCATGCAGATCCGTTACCACTACTCCGCATATCTTCTTTCCGAGAGAACCTTGCCAGGGCGTGCTTTCCCTCAAAGAGTGATAGAGCAGAATGACTGCGCTGGCGAATACTGGCGAGAAGAACATTAGCTCTAAATTAGATAAGGGAATTCCGCTTGACGCAATGATCATCAGCGGCTTCAAGGTAAGCGAAGGCGTTTGGTTGGTTCTAAGATGAGTGGAATTTCGCTAGACGGGCTGTGGGCGATGCCCGAGAATCAGCTTGACATGGCGTCTGCGGCCTGGCGGTGAACATGGGAATCTCCCCAACACTTTTATCGACAACGATCTATGACTTCCGTGATAGGCACCGGAAGAAATTGCCATTTCGATTCGATAATGAACGTCAATGGCTTATGGACAACTTTCCCGGACTTTGTCGCCTGGATGCGCACGCCATACAGCGAGTTAAGTCCGAAGATGTCAAACCGATGCAAGGTGAAGGTCTTTGGTACATGGCGATGCACCAGAGCGCGGACGTTCGACAATACGTCGCGGGGCACACCGAGACTCCAACTGATTGTTTGGATATGCTGTCCAGGGACGCGGATTCTTCCGTCCGGCAAATGGTGGCATCGAATAAGAACAGCTCAGCGGCATGTCTGGCAGTATTGGCACAAGACAAGCATCGCTCCGTTCGGGTCGCTGTGGCCGCCAACAAAACTACTCCTGCAGACAGTTTGCGTCTGTTGAGCTCAGAAAAAGACGTTCAGATCCGACGCGGGATCGCCTCAAATACAACTGCGTCGGCCGAAACGTTGGCAAGTCTTGCATCGAGCAACGAAATTCAGATCCGGTTTGAGATTGCATCAAATCCAACTACTGATGCAACTGTTCTTGAGCGACTGGCCTGCGATGTTCACCCATTAGTCAGGCAGGCCGTGGCCGGTCATCCGAATTGTGCGATGTCTATTCTGGTTTTCTTGGCGGATGATGAGTCCACTAACATCAGGCACTTGGTGGCAGGCCATCCTGCTGCACCGCCAGCGGCGCTAGACAAACTTGCAGCGGAAGACAATGTTTCAATTCGCCGGGCAATTGGTGCCAATCCTGCTTCCTCTAACCATACATTGTCTCGCCTTGCTGGCGATGGGGACCCGTTTGTGCGCCTCTGCGTTGCGGTCAATGAACGACGCGATTCAACCCTCTCCATTTTACTTGCCGGGGATCCCAATCCGCTAGTGCGAACAGCATTGGCGCGATTGCCGGAGCTACCAGAGCAAGCTGCGAAAACGCTGGCCAACGACGAGGACCGAAGCGTTCGACTTTGGTTGGCACGCAACCGAACGCTTCCAGAATCTATATATGAATTGCTTTCCAAAGACGAGGACCCTGAAATTCGGCAATCCATTGCTGACAATCCATCATCGCCAAGCGCAGTGCTCAACCAGCTTTCAAGAGATGCTGAAATTTTGGTGCCTGCTCTTGCAACCAATGATGAAGAAGACATCCAAGCTTTGATTGCATTTGGACAAAGTGCAAGCCCATTCGTCCGAGCCTATGTAGCGGCAAATCCACATGCACCATCATCCATTTTAAAAGACTTGGCTCAGGACGCAACAGCCGAAGTCCGCCGATGTGTGGCCCAGAATTTAAATACTCACCCGGCAACGTTGCACATGATGGCGAGAGATTTGGATGAACACGTTCGTGTGTTGGTGGCAAAAAACGAGCACTCTCCGTTGGCAGCACTCACGCTTATGTGCGCCGATCGTAGCGTCTACGTACGCATGTGCATCGCAGCTAACGGTGTGCTGACAAAGGAAATGACATACAAGCTGGCGAACGATGATGACTTGTTCATTCGCCGGACAATAAACCTGCGAATCAGCAAAATTGAAGAGCCTGTAATCCACCTTTAGCTGATTGCCTGGACGCCGGCGCTCTCCCAGGATCGCGACGCTGTCGGGGTTGCGTCTACTGCGATTCGGCGCTCAGCGCTTGAATGTCGTGCATGATGTCATTTACGGCTTTGGAGTCTCCAACCTTCAGTCGGTTCCGCAACATTGCTTGCATCGTTTCAAGCTTGAAAGACTTGAGCTCCGCTGGTGTTGGAGGCTTAGTGGTTGAAGGCCGATTCAAGAGCATCTGAAGCGAAACCTCACGAACTTTGAATGCGAATTCGTATTTCTTCTTTGCTTCCAGCTTGTTCGCGACATCACGCAGGTCCGCATATGACTGTGCTGCACCATAATTGCCTTGTTCTAAATACCCGGCATATGCAGCGAAGCCGCTGTCGTCTTGTTTTGAAAGAAGGCCTAGGGCCGCACGACGCAAGCCGGCGATTGCAGGGTTCCTGTAAGAAGGGGGCAGCGAATATTGCCTGCACAACAGGAGCTGTTGGGTAAGTGTGTGGGCCGCGGATGAATAGCGTTGTAGCTGAATTTGGGCCTCTGCGCAATCTACGAACAAACTCGGAACAAACTTATTCTGATCCTCGAAACCTTCCCTGGCGGCTTCGAAGTCCGACAATGCAAGATTGTACTCGCCCATTTTCATCTTGCACCTTCCGAGCTGATAAGTGCACTGGGCTCGCTCCATGAAGGATGTTGCTTTCGCATCTCTTGCTACAGTGAACGCCCGTGCCGCTTCGAAGTATTTTTTGTTCAAGAAGAGAGTTCGTCCCTCTTCGAACCAGTTTGGTCCGGAAGAGGGCTTTCTGAACGCAAGCTTTTGGGGTCCACGAAAATTATTCGGAGCGTCAGGAAGTCTATTTACGGTTTGAGCAGCCGATTCCATTATTTGACCTGGCACCACAGAACCGACATTATGTGTCGCGTTATACATTAAATTGCCGCCGATCATCGTTATCAGTAAGCCCCAGACTAGAGCCATGGCACCCCATCCAGGTTGCAGCGGAGGGAATGTTTTCTTTGCCGGAGGGCTCGCCGGCGGTGGCAACGTATACGTTGGTGAATAAGGCCGCACCCGCCTGATAGGAATTTGTGGCTCCGCAGGCATCGTTTGATACCACTTCTGATCGTCCTGCTCTTCGTCGACGACCCGCAAAATTGGCGGAGCAATTGTCACTGCAAGGC
>JADYXS010000358.1 GCA_021772155.1 Candidatus Obscuribacter sp. | reverse complement strand
CGGCATTAGACACGAAGTCGTGAAGACAAACGAGGGCGTCGAAGCTACCCGCAAGGTGCTGAAACTCCTGGCTTTGCCTCCGCTCAACCGTTAACTACCAAAATCCAATGACAAGAAATTTCATCTTGGCGCTGGCAATGGGTTTGTGCCTGCTTATTTCCGCGGCGCATGCTCAGAGCCCCTCCACCCGCGCCTTGCCGGCTCCGATTCAACGGGGTTGGCAGGCGGATGGGCGGATTTTCATCGAGGTGGGTCCTTTGACTCGCCTGCACACTGACAAAGAAGGTGCGGTGCTGGCTGATTCTGCTAGCTACCGTTATGGCGAACACTTCGCCAATCGGCTCGGGGACATCATCCCGATGCGGGTCAAAATCTACTGCGTTCTTCCGCAGACTGAGAAGGAACGGAAAGTCGCTATCGACTTCTCCGCGCTCAAAGCGGGGAGGTTGACTGTGGATCAGGATCCGGAGAATAATCCGGACTGGTCTTTTGCCGACCCAAGCGTGCTTGCAGCCAACGAGCTTCCGCTCTACCTGCCCAAAGAGCCTACCGTCACAACGGTTACGCTCGAGAGCGGTGCGGAAGCGCCAGCTGAAGTCTGGGACATCACCATGTTCGTGCAAACGAAGCGTCAGCCGCAGCCCATGTTGTTCTGGTTTGAGTTCGTCGCCGCTTCTGAAGTGACGCCAAACGGCTCGCCGGACTGGAAAAAGTTGAGCACGCCGGACTTCATCATCAGTCAGTCACGCACCGCCGATGATGGCAAGGACCTATCCATGGGCAACACCAGTCAGGTCGCTCAGCAACCGCCGGTGCGACTCGGATGGGCGGTAATTGCTCTTGGTGCTGTGTTCGTCATGGTGCCGATCAGTCGCTATGCGATTCGCGCGATTCGTCGTCGCTTCGCTAAAGGCAAGCAACTCGACCCGGCTGAAAAAGCCTGGCGGGTATTCGGTCCGGTCTTCGCGGCAGGGCTGGGTGAAGGAGAACTCTACACATTCACGACCGTTCAGGTGCGGGAAATCGTATCGGCGCTCAAGGAGTTCTTCGGAATCAAATACGGAGTGAAGCAGCTGCAAGAGCATCGCTTTGACTTCGACGATGGTGAAGCATTGCTCGCAGTTCTGACTGCACTCGAGCACGGCGTGCTGGAGTGTGGCGCGGAACTGAGTCCTGAGCGATACACCGAACTGGTGGGCCGGATCAGCAAACTCTGCCCGCAACCCTGAGCCTGTTCAAAGCAACAAGGAGATAAACCAGGGCACAACCGTGCCCTGGTTCTCCACAACCTATCAAATCGAATGAAACTACGATTGCTACCATATGCGGTGGCGTTGTTCGCGTCCATGTTGTGGACCGCGACGGCGCTTCCCGCCTCTACTCTCATCAAAGACGATGTGTTCATTCTCGGCGTCCCTGCCCAGATGTCGGTGCCGCTCGCGCCCCCGGCTGCCAAACCAGCAGCGGCTCCGGCCCCGGCTGCAACCCCGGCCGTAAATCCGGCTCCAGCTGCAGCCCCGACGCTGAACCTGGCGCCGACGGGTTCGCAAGGAACCATCGAGCAGCTGCAAGGTGGGCTGTTCGGTTTTGGACCGTCGACAACAGAGGCCCTGCCTGCACACCAAAAGTTCTCGAAGGAGTTCATTGAACTTCTCGCGAACGTTCACTTCACGCTCACCGATAAGGTCAAGCGTGAGGCTTGGACGAAGAAGTGGGTGGAGCAGATCGGCACCATCAAGGATTACAAGGAAGCTGACACCTTCAACCGCAAGGTGATGAAGAGCCTTGACCAGCGGTTCGACTACTACTTGGACGTCGATGAGACCAAAGACAGCGGCAAGAAAACCGACCCGACCTTCGTCGGCATCGGCAGCCGCATTGAGCTGAAGGGTTCGGAAGAAATCACCGACTCGTTCCCTGAGAAAATCAAAAGGGAGGATGCCGATAAGTTGCTTGTGGTGACACCGGAACATCCGATCGCCCTCGGTCCTTTCCCGGACAGCCCGGCGGCGAAAGCTGGCGTGCTCAAAGGCGATATCCTGCTCAAGGTTGACGGAAAAGATCTGACTGGGATGACAACGGAAGAAGTCGTCAAGCTCATCAAAGGCAAGGAAGACACCAAGGTCGACCTGACAGTGGCGCGCAAAGATGCTACCGGCAAAATCAGTCCGCTGGACAAATCGATTACGGTCATCCGCGGCAAGTGGACTGCACCGGTCGTTGAGACCCGCGCTCTGCCCAACAATGTCAGCTACATTAAGCTGGAGCACTTCATGGCCGACAAGGCTGCCGAAGAGATGCTCTCTGCGCTGACTGCTGCCGGGAAAGTAAAGGACGGGAAGATCATTCTCGACCTGCGCGGAAATGGCGGTGGACGACTCGATCACGCGATCAACATCGTTTCTTACATGTTGGCGGAAGGTTCCATCGTCACGTTGCAGAAGCGGCGCGGCGATGACATGGTGAATCAACGCACTTACACCACACTCGATTCCACCCTGACGACACAACCGGTGGACTTCAACCGGGGCATCTCCGTTCAAGCGCAGCCGAAAGTCTTGGTTGTGCCTGTGGACATGCCGATTGTGATTCTGATCGACGATGGCAGTGCCTCGGCGTCAGAGATTGTTTCCGGTGCCCTGAGCTTTAACAAGCGCGCGGTTATCGTCGGTGAAACATCACACGGCAAGGGTGTTGGACAGGACGTCCTGGAACTTGAAGGACGGAGCATCCGTGTTACTTCCTTCTTCTTCTTGCCTGCCGGCCGGGAGACTGACTTCGAAGGCATCCATCCTGACCGGGTTGTGAGCCTGGAGAAGGAAATCAAACGGATCATCGCCCTCCGCAAGGAGCTGCGTGATGCGTTGGCCAAGGTCCCCGCCGCTAAAGCCGATCCGGCTGCAGCCGCTGTCCTTGCGGAAGTTGAGGCGAAGATCGCTGCCTGCCGGGCAGAATTGAAGTCCCTTCGCACGATGCTGCAGGAAAATGATCCGCAACTTAAGGCGGCTCAAGAAGAAGCGGAAAAGGAACTCGTACGCATCCGGTCCGAAGCGGCCGAGCGCAAGAAAGTGCGTGACGAGGCGGTCAAAAAGAAACAGGAAGCATGGGATGCTGAGCTGAAGAAGCGCGCCCTTGCAAAGCCGGGCGATCCTGATGAGGAAGAGTAAACACCGACAACGAAACCCAAACCTGACTGAGCGGCTGTGACGAACGCTGTCGCAGCCGCCTTTCAGGACAACCAAAGTCGCTTATGAAAATACTAAAGAGACCAAGTCCCGGTCCTAAGGGTCTGGGCGTCAAAGCACGAGCCTACCGCCAGTTGCAAAACCGGCGAGCAGTGTTCTTGTCTATCATTATGGTGGCTGCTGCGACAGTGCTTGTCTTCCTCTGCAAACCGCAGACGGAGCCAACACTGCCGAGTCCGAACAACTGGGGCCAAACGCGCGCGTTTTCCGCCATTCATGATCCGAGCGAACTGCTGAAAGTGTTCCGCGCAAGTTATGCGGCGCATCAGCTCTACGTTTTGAAAAACGAAGTGGCGGCGCCTCTGGCTGCTCTCGACCATGCCGTCGACAACGTGCGAAGCGAGGCGGAGCTACGTTCGGCAATGCAGCGACTGGTCGCCGCGACCAAAGACCGCTTCGCGGAGATGATCGATGCCACTCAGTACGAAACGCTTATGGCGGTTCGTGCTGGACACCGCATCGGAGTCGGACTGGAATTCGCTTTCGACATGGAAGTGGAGACACCGACGATGCGCTTCTCGATCACCGAGGGAGAAATCGAGGCCGGTCACGGACTCGATCCTATGGATGTCGTCTTAAAGGTGGATGGTGAATCAGTCGATACCATTCCAGGCTTCGACAAGGGCGAAGAAAGTGGTGCAGATCAAATGCTCACCGAGTACGCCAACCTCGGCTTGCTCGGCAGCAAGCTGAAACTGACTGTCCTGCGCGATGGCGCGGAAGTCGAAGTTGAGTTGACCCGGCACATCGTTGAGAAGGCAGAGCCGTTCAAGG
>JADYXS010000357.1 GCA_021772155.1 Candidatus Obscuribacter sp. | reverse complement strand
TAAGCTTCAAAGTCCATTGCGGTGTTGAATTGCTGGCGCATCTGGCGGATCTCCCCGGCACATAGATCGCCTAGAACCTGACCGTAAATGCCGACGACCGCAGGATTCATAAACCTCGAAAGCCAGACTGAAGCCTGGGCAAACAGCAGATCCCCGATTAAGACAGCGAGCTTTTCGCTCCAGCGGCGATTGACAGTCTCCTGTCCGCGTCGCAACGAGTCTGAGTCGATGACGTCGTCATGCACAAGGCTTGCCGTGTGAATCAGTTCAGTAAGAACCGCCAGAATAATTTGCAGCCGCCCGAGCTTACCTGGCGGATTGGCAGTTGCTTTGGCGCTCAATAAACATAAAGCGGGGCGAATTCGCTTACCGCCCGCTTTAAACACCTGTTGTAGTAATTCTTCGATGAACGGACTGTCATCCACAAGGTTGGATACGAGCCATTGTTCGACGATCTGGAGTTCTTCCTTGATCGGCTCCAACAGATTGTTCAGATCCGCAGGAGGAGCTACTGGTGTGCCAATCGAGCTTTGTTTTGTGATCATGCCGGAGTCGTCATTTTAGTGTGCCTAGCTTTTCATACAGCGCAGTGGTAGTCAACGAAGCCCCTCTAATATCAATGATTTGTTTCGCTTACAGCTTGCTGACTTACGAGGATAAACTTGCCATCGCGGGCAATCAGCCGGCAATTGGGCAGCGATTCTAAGAAACTGAGGTCTTTGGTTTTCCCGATGATGTAAGCACCGTTTGTCTTACCAAGCGCTCGGATGAGATCAGCCTCATCAGCAGGAAGTTGAACCTGCCTCTGTGCGTAAAAAGGCACTGATGGTTTGCGCATGTTGAAGACAAAGATCGGCCACTGCGACAGGGCAGCAAATCTTGCAAAATGCACAATAGGTACTTCCCAGTCCTGCGAAAGTACTGTCAATGCGTGCCCGCCAATTGAGACGAAGCAGACATAGACTCCGATGGCGAAGAACGCTACGGCAGCGCCAATGCGTTTTCGGAAAGCAGAGACACCGGCTGCGGCGCTGACGAGCAACAACACCAACAGCGCCGAATGAACGACGGCGACAAGGTCCGCCGGCGCGTCACGCAGGCGATTGACAGCCACCGGAACAACAGCCAGGCCAACTGCGAAGGCGGCACTTAGGACCAGCAGCGGGAACATAACCGCTTTACTGCGCCTTTGAACGATTACTTTATCCAGGTAAATACCGATCAGCGCCGCCAGAGCGGGGAAAGCAGGCACAGTATATGGAATTAGCTTCGATACGCTGACGCTGAAGAAGCCCACGATAATTGCGAACGTGAGAACGCAGAACAGTGAAAACGCCTGTAAGTGAGAAAGCTCGCGACAAAGACCGTAGATGCCAAAGCGCGGACGACTGAACTGCAGGCTCTTAACTGCGTCAATTATTGACTGCACAATAAAGACCGTCCAAGGCAAGAAGCCGCCGGCTATAACGGCAAAGTGATACCACCAGGGATACTTATGATCGACGACTTTGGTGAAGCGCTGAAAGTTCTCTCGCACCAGAAACTCGTAGTAATAGGCTCCCTTTGTGACGTAAATCTCAGCGATAAACCAGGGTAAAGCAATGACAGCAATTACCAGCAGGCCGCTAATTGGTCGATAAAACCGCCAGGCCTGCAAAAGGTTGCCCCGCAAAACGTGGTACCCCAGCATTACGGCAGCAGGCAGCACGAGTCCGACAGGACCTTTGGTCATCACTGCCAGTCCGACCAGGACGTAACCAACCCATCGCCATCCGCCGGCGCCTTGGGTAATTCCATGAAAGAAAGAAAACAGCGCACCGGCAATCATGAGCGTCAGCGGCATATCCGTAATGGCTTCACGAGCAGTGCCGATGAACAGCGGTCCAGTGATCAACGTTGCGCAGGCGATAACAGCGGCCCGGCGCGAAGCGTATTTTTCGACGAAAAGGTAAGTGACCGCGACTACCAGGGCACCGCAAGCAGCGCCAATGAAGCGGGCGGCAAACTCATTTGTGCCAAACAGCTGATAGCAAGCCGCCATGCCCCAGATGACTAATGGCGGCTTGGTATAACGGACAGCGTAATTTAAGAGCGTTGTGAGATATTCGCCAGTCTCAAGCATTTCCCGAGCGGGCTCTGCATAAAGCGCCTCATCCGGATTGAAAAGCGGAAAGCTACCCAGGTCTGCGAAAAACATGATGCAAGCGGCAATGAAAACGATCGAAAAGATCAGCAGTCGTTGCCCGGTTAGGTTGGTCTTGCCAGTGCCACCTAGCGATAGCTCAGTTTTTTTGACAGCTACCGATGTTGCAGTCATCTTCGTCTCCAGCAATAACCAGTTTAATGTTCCGTTGTAAGAGCACCAGAGATCAAGAGGACCTCTCTAATGTAACAAAGAGGAAGTAAAATCAACGATTCGCTGATGCCACTATATGTGGTGCGATGCGCTGGCTCATTTCGGTCAAAACAATTTAGGGCATCAAGGGGCCCAAGGCAAGGTATCCATGTATGATAAGTGGCTCTTCAAGCGCGAACTTTGAGTAACAGGCCACCGTGGACCCAGCAGAGCTCCCCTCAGAATCAGGCAGATTAATTGAGGCCAACAACCTCAATGGAATGGCTGCTGTGCACGAAAAACGGCAGGAGTACGTCGAAGCAGAACGGTTTTACGAAGAAGCTTTGGCAGTTTACGAAGAAATATATGGCACTCAGCATCTGACCACCGCAGTGGCAACTCGCAATCTGGCACGAGTTTTGCGGGTTCAAGGCAAAATTGCCGAGGCATCTTTGATGGAAGATCACGCCGCGGATATATTATCCCGGCGAGCCGACCCGGATGAGGCACCGAAGATGCCCTTTGGCGGCTCCAGCGGATTTTTCGAGCTCCTGGGCAACTACTACACGCGCGAGCCGGATACTGAAGTATAGATTGGGTATTCGGCCATCACAGATGTAGGGGTGACGCCATGCGTCACCCTGTCCGGGATTCAGCCGACTGCCCCAAGAACCGGGCGGCGCTCGGCGCCGCCCCTACAGCCATTTGAGCTACTGGGCAGGTATTGCACCCAGGCTCCGAGTGCAAGAGTATAAAAGTCCACTAATCTATGGTGGACAGGACAGTCCGTAAGCAACGCACAGACGACAACTGCTGGGCTATGGACAACTCAGCGCAAAAACCATCTAAATACGAAGAGGGCGGCTCGCGAGCCGCCCTACACGAGCTAAGAACGTCTCATTTGGTTACGCGACTGCGCTGTGATGCACCGTTGGTGCGGATCTTGTGGTAATTTTCTTGACGCGGCAAATCAGGCCGCTTTCAATCTGGGGTGTTTTGCAATGGAAGTTTCGAACAGGCTCAAGTCAATTCCACCTTACGTGTTCGCTGAAATCGACAAAAAACGCCAGGCAGCAGTTGCTCGCGGCGTCGATGTGATTAACCTCGGCATAGGTGACCCAGACCAGCCTACGCCACCCCACGTCGTGGAAGCGATGAAGAAGGCCCTGGACAATCCTGCCAATCACAAATATCCGCCTTTCGGCGGCATGCCGGAATTTAAGCAAGCAATTGCTGAGTGGTTCGAACAGCGGTTCGGCGCCAAATTCGATCCGACAACTGAGATCACCTCGTTGATTGGCTCAAAAGAAGGCATACACAACATCATCATGGCCTACGTCGATCCAGGCGATGTCGCATTGTTGCCGGATCCAGCCTACCCTGTCTACCAGTCTTCGACCATTCTGGCCGGCGGAACTCCGCACTTCATGCCGATGACGCCAGCAAACAATTTCCTGCCAGATCTAGATGCTATCCCTAAAGATGTGGCAGCCAAAGCAACCATCATGTTCCTCAACTATCCAAACAACCCAACCGGGGCGGTTTGTGATCTGGCTTACATGGAAAAAGCCGTCGCCTTCGCCAAGAAGCACGACAT
>JADYXS010000356.1 GCA_021772155.1 Candidatus Obscuribacter sp. | reverse complement strand
TCGGCAAGACTGCTCCCGCCGGACTCGAGCGCATTCCAAAGAACAGTAGATATTGCCCCGATCGCAGTGCCGACAGAGGATGGTTTGCTTGGCGCACAGCGCGCAGTTGAAGATTCGATAACTGGTGTCCAGGTATTGGAGCGGAAGAGCTCGACAAAATGCTTCTTACCGTGCGACACTGGAATTGCTTCTGCGTCCAAGTGAAGCACCTGAAGCTCAAGTTGCCGCTTGAGCTTCGTTCTCTTTTTGCTACCAAATGGTTTTGCCAGATATTGCCTGACGAATGCAGTACCACAAGCGGATGTGCTTCATATATAGATATTTGCGCTGCGCGCAACAATCGTCATATTCGCGCGGTTTTTAACCGGCACTGACAAAAAGAGAGTGACTGGCGCAAAATAGTCGCTCGATTCAGCAGCAGCGGATTGAGCAAAGATGACTTTTGCGAAAAAGAGGGTATCAAGGCGCAGGCGTTTTGCTGGTGGCGAGCCGAACTTAGCCGTCGGGATAGCGATAACAAAGTAGCAGCTTCGCGCGCGCCGATACCGACCGCCAAGATGTTTGTTCCTC
Organism: Candidatus Obscuribacter sp.; assembly: GCA_021772155.1. Classification (GTDB taxonomy): domain Bacteria; phylum Cyanobacteriota; class Vampirovibrionia; order Obscuribacterales; family Obscuribacteraceae; genus JADYXS01. Next base: position 2,142 of record JADYXS010000356.1, on the reverse strand, counting down.
TCAAGCCGACCGAGAGCAAGCCTGCGTCTGCCCCGCTTCCAATTCCCTGATCTACAGAATTTTTCCGCTGCCGGAGTGGAAATCGATGCTTCTACGCTGCGCATGATTCTCGATGGCATCGATCTGAGCAGCATACGTCGACGCGAGCGATATCGTGCTCCGGAAAGAACAACTGGCATCAACGCCAGCGGTCCAGCACATGAGAGGTCGTTCTTCGATGTGTCGCTGGCTCAAGGAAGTAGTGGACATCCTTACGGCGATTGTCAAAAGAATGAGCAAGCTCATGTTGAACAGTCGCGTTCTTCAATCCGATGCCACCACGCTTCCGGTTGTCAAAAGAGGACTTGGAAAAACACACAAGGGCTACATCTGGGTCTACCTCGACCATCCCAACGTTGACATAAGCAATAACGCCAGCGAGCGAAGCATCAAGCCAATGGTGCTTAGTCGCAACTGGCTGTTCGCCGGCTCTGAGGAAGGTGGACAAACGGCGGCAACGACCATGAGCATCATCGAAACCTGCAAGCGCCTGGGCATTAATCCGTTCGCATACATGAAAGACGTGCTGAGCAGGTTTCCCTCTGCCAAGACTTCCCAAATTGACGACTTCCTTCCCGATCGCTGGCTGGCGCTTAAAGACGCTGAATCCCAGCCAACCTAATCGACCGGGACTGGCTCAATCTTTGCGCGCGCGATCACCCAGTTCAACTGTGTGGTTGCTCTCTGCCCGGCATGATATTCCCCAAGTTAACAGTTTTGTGAAATGGATCCCGACGCCGGTTAACTCCAATCTGTATTGTTCCCATCAAGAGCAGCCGGTTGGAGAACAGTCATGGCAAATCAAAATTTTGACAATCCGAATCAAGTCGAATCTGGGGATAAGGGATTCGAACAGGCGTCATCAAACAGTGCTTTGCTCAGTCAAAATACCTACAGCGATATGAGCATTTTTAAACAAAAGGATTCAACGGCTTCCAGCACGCTTCCCGACCTACAAATTGGCGGATTTGGCGACGGAGCAACGACGTTGGCCCAGGGAGATCACACAGTCGTAGCCCAGAGAGATCGAGTTCGTAGCCACGAAGAATTTATGAGACTACAAGAGCAAAAAGAATACAACAGAGCAGAAGAAAGAGGATGGAAACCGGAGCCGGACCCTAAGCACGATGTGGAAACAAAGGGCATTAGAGCCGATGACCGAACTAGCGAAAACGTCCAGAAGCCACAATCTAAACCTTATCCAGACTTCCCAGACATATCTATTTCTTCGCTGGATTCTCTTGCAGACAGTCGCAACTCCGGAAAAGACAAGGCCCAGCCGCCTTCACATTTTGACTCGATAGACAAGTCATTAAAGGACGCCGGCATGCAGAAGACCGGCTCGCGCAACAACGCAGATATTTATGAACCCAAAAATGGTCAGCCGGACAGCCAGGGACGAACCAAAGTGGAAGTGATTCATCACGGCAAAGATGTGCAATTTGAAGATACTTTCTACAAGGACGGAACCCGCGTAGCGAAATCGTTCGACAATGACGGCAAGCTTGAATACACAACAACTATTGCGGCGGATAAGACAAGAACAACGAAATTCGAGGGACTCGACGTTACTTCCCAGACGATGAAAGATGCATTCGACAAGGACGGTGCAGCAGGATTGAAGGTCGAAATAGACAAGGTACTCAAAGCCTATGACGGCGACTGGACCAGGTTGGATAAAATGCGCGATGAGCTTAAGGCGAAGGGCGTAAACACTTCTATGTCAGGCAACGATCTTTATGTCGATGACAGCTACCTACCATACGGTGACTCAAAACTAGCGACTAAGCAGGAAGCTCCTGTTGCGCCACCACCTGAAACCAAGCCACAACCGACAGGACCCGTTCTCAGCGACGCACTGCCCTGGAACTGGACCAGGAAGGTAAAAGATGCCGTGGACAAGTAGTAGCAGGAGGATGAGTATGGCAGTGCCTTCTGGTAAGCAATCAAAGTTCTACGGCTGTCCCGCCCGTAGCGGTCGGAATGCGAAACCAGAAGGTACTGCGGGTCTGTCAATAGTTTTGTGTAAAAGTGTTAGAGCCTGGAAGGCAGTCTTCCCTCGAACTCAATTGCAAAGTGCGTCATTGCTGCTCTCCAGTCCCT
>JADYXS010000355.1 GCA_021772155.1 Candidatus Obscuribacter sp. | reverse complement strand
GGGGTGGGATATCTATATGATATAGTTACCCATTTCTCAAGAAAGATAACGCAGGGGTGAGGGTTTTAATCTCGCCTGCGTCATCTTTAGAGGCATGGCCCAAAAGTAGAAGGAGGAGCGAATGTTCGCTCCCCCCTCTAACCTAGCTGGCAGTTTTCGTCTCTGCTGCCACCACCGAGGCAGGTGTTGCCTGCGTGGGTGGCGGGGACAAAGTTGGCGCCGGAGTTGACGCTGACGTCGGCGCTGGTAATGACGTCCGCACAGGCGCCACTACTGCCTTCTCATCGTGTCCGATGGTCTCTTTCATGCCAATGAAAGCCATCACAAGCATGGCCTGCGACCATGCCAACGATTCATTCGAATCACTGTTCCACTGCCAGTTGTTTCCATCCCATCGGGCAACGTAGGCCTCCGGCACGTGGAAGCGTTCATTGACCGTAGCCAGGGCGCGATTGAAGTGAAACAGCTGGCGCTGCCGGTAAGACGCATTACCAGTTCTTCGGTACAACTCGCCAAAGATAGAGGAAAGCATAGGATGCGGGTGAGTCCACTGCGCTTCCGGCACTCCAGGGCGATTGACAATGCCGTCCCAGATGTCGCCACGGTAGCGCATCACACCATGCTTTCCCATCAAGTCCTTTTCAATAGCGTCGATGATTTTGATAGTCATCTCGTCATCGACGAGCGGCTGACCGGACAAAGCTGCAAGGAACAGAGGATTGATCAAAGCGCTGTCGCTGCGGCGAATCGATTTGTCTTCACTGCGAATGAATTCGCTCGGCAAAATCTCCTTCAATCGTCCTTCGCACTTGCTGAGAAGCTGGCGCACGCCTTTGATTGTCACTTCATAGGAACGATTGTCGGAGCTGTAGCTAAAGCAAGCGCTATGGTCAACCATCCATTTCAACTGCTCGCGCAGGCTCACAAGAGCCATTGCAATGCTGGAAGCATGCTCGGCTTTTTTGTCTTCCCAGGCGCCCATGTCCCAGTCTTCCCACACGTGCACGGCATACCAAAAATGGTGTAGCAGTGCGGAGAAGGCTTTTCCTTTGTACTGAATCGTATTGTCCGCGGACAACTCACGATTCGTGCAGAACCAGAGGAACCAGTGCACGGCGCCCAGTCCATCGTTCTGTGCATGCGGCCAGTACTCGCTGAACTCATCACCATCGATGGCGTGGAAGCGAATGTGTGGTCGCTCCATGAAATCAAAGCCGGTCGCTTTGCCGGTGATGATCTTCGTGAAACGCGATTGGTATCGAAGATGGTGACCAATGTCAAAAAGCAAGCCGCGACGATAGGCATCTTTCGGCACCTTGAGCTTCTCGGCCCAAAGCGGGTGCTTAATCAATGCGCGCTCGGCCACAGCCTGCATTATGCTATCGCGGTTCCAGTGCCTATCTAAGCGGGTGCTTTGAGCAGCTTCGACCGTCAAGAAAGGGTTGGCGGCGTTAGCGTCGAACATGGGAGTGACGGCCCAATGCCCACCTTGCGTGAATCGATGCAGGAACAACGTGTTGGTGAGAATGTTGAAAAGCCGGTCGAGAGATGGCAGATCGTACGATTCTTGAGCCAGCTGTTGAACCTGCAAATTGTGAAAGACACAGTCTTTTAGGTTGCCATTATTCATAGGGACTCCAGGACCGCAGCAACACAAGCCGTGGTGAAACGGCTCGATGATTGGCTTAAGTGCGGGGTTGGTAGCGTTTTAAGTAAAAGGTGCTTCGCTTGTGGATGAAAATTGGTTGCATCGAACCCTAGAGCCTATGCAGACACCTGTTCAAAACTTGGAATCCCACTTCCCTGTTTTGTATCTTGCAACGCTGCGCTAGCCTGTTGTCACAGGCATGCACCTGCCCCTTTTATTCAGCGGGTAGCGGCCTTATCTGCTTACTACGCTAATAGTCATTGGGCATTACACGATAAAGTGATAACGCTCGCGCTTGTCAACAATAAGCAAAATAAGGTCTTTTAAAAGCACCTGTAATGCTTTTAGCAAACTCTCACCTGGAGAAGGCACGTTGCTCCAGCAATGATGGCGCATTAAGATGAACTCATCCCTATCTCTAGACAGTCAATCAGTCGAATACAACCCGAAACAAGCCATCTCACCACGATTTCCAACCTCCGCCCGAGCTGCAATTGCAGTTCTTGCGTAACTGGGAAATTTTCAAGGCGAGTAAACAGGCTGAGTTGGGTTGTGCTCGACGCCTAGATGGGACTTTCGTTGTGTGACCCAAATGTTCGTCTCTCCAAGGACGCGACATTCGGTTCACGTTTTACTCAGCAGCGGACCTCCGCTTTTCCATTTGCTGCGCATCTCGCCAGCAAACAACCTGGACCAGGAGTTCAACATGACCACGAATGCTACCCAACCGACCTTGCGCGAGCAACTGTTGGCGGCGCAAGTCGGCGTTCTCGAAGTCGAAGCCAACACCCTCGAGGAAAAACTGCGCCGCATCGGCACCGGTTGGTTCTCGAACCGCCAAGCAGACATCGTCGGAGACATCGGCAGCGCCACATCGGCGAGCATCTACCGCGTCTTTCACAAGTGGAAGTGGGCAACGCCCGGCGTCAACTCTCCATTTGTGCTTCAGATCAATTCCGCCGACGGCAACTTCATCAACGCTTTCGCCTCATACGACGTCATCCGCCTGGTTCAGGAAGCCGGCAACGACGTCACCGTGGCCAATATGGGCATGCTCAGCACGCATGGCACCATGGTCATGCAGGCTGCGAAGCGCCGCGTGATGTCTCCGCGAAGCTGGATCGTGCTCAAAGAAGCGGAAGGTGTGGCTCGCGGCAATACCAACGCTCACCGGGACGCCGTGCAGTTCCTGCGCACGCAAGAACAGCAAGGGTGGCAGCTTCTCGTCGAACGCCAAGGCAGCAAGGTCACGATCGACGAGCTGAAGAACCGCACGTACCGAGGCGCCGAGTGGTGGCTCAACGCCGACGAAGCTCTGGAACTGGGGCTGATCGACGAGATCTCCGCAGAGGTTCAGGTCCTGCCTGCTTCGCCCATCGGACGCGAGGACCTGCTTCCAACTGCGACTGACACGTGGGTCGTGCGCAAGAGCAAAGCCGAACTGCGCAAGGCGCTTGTGGCCATCGAGCTGGTCAAGCTGGCTCGCGTGGACGGCATGTGCTCGCTGGAAGACACCGGCAAGGTCATGCTGTTCGGCCAGGTCACTGCCGACAGCTGCGCATTGGCCGCACGGGAACTCAACCAGTTGATGCGCGCCAGCCACAAGCACGTGGAGCTCCTGATCAACTCGCCCGGCGGGTGCGTTGTGTCCGGCGCCGGGCTCATGGATGTGCTCGACCGCAGCAAGCAAGGTGGTGGCAAACTGACCACGACGATCTTCGGGTACGCCGCTTCGATGGGCGGATTCTTGTCGCAGAGCGGCTCGCACCGCCGGATGTCGCGCAACTCGTACTTCATGATCCACCAGGTCAGCTCCATCTTCGGTGGCAGCAGCTCTCACATGGAGGACAAGCAGGTCTCGATGGAACGGCTCCAGGAGATGCTCTTCTCCTACATGGCGGAACGGACCGGCGGCAAGCTGTCGCTCAAGGACCTGAAGGCCAAGTGCAACGAGCACGACTGGTGGCTCACGGCCCCAGAGGCTCTGGAATGCGGCTTGATCGACGAGATCATCTAAGCTGCAGATCGATAACTACCAAATGCGATCCGGGATTTCCGGATCGCATTGTTCTTTTCGCATCACCACTAGTTTCGCCCTCAAAGGCGAGAAGGGGGTCATCATGTTTTGCTCCACAGTCCAAGAGGGAATTGTTCGCGCCGGCATTCAGCTTTGGCAGGATGGGCCCGAGCGTTGCTTCGTGCACGTGCGTCCGGACGTCTGGATGCCCGTCCGCGCCGATCTGCTCAACTCCGTCGACGCCACTCAGATCGAGCGCGTCGACGGGCAGATCATCCTTCACCGCGCGTCGGTGCAGGTCATCGCCAACAACGTGATGGAGTTCATTCCGGAAACGCCCGACACCGCCAAGGTGGCTTGCGTTCTGGTCAACATCGACAACAGCGTCGTGCGCTATTCCGACAGGGCGCCGATGCCAGACTTCGCCTTCCGCACGGCGATGGGCTTGAACTTCTACGCGCGACCGATCGGCTCGCGGCGTGTCACGCTGGCGGCCGATGGCAGCAAGCTGGCGTGCGAGGAATACGCGATGGTCGTCGGTATGGAAGCCGGCAACTACGTGGACCTGCAGGTCATGCACTACGCCGCGGATGGAGACTCGCACGGACAGGTGGGTCCGTGGGCCCAAGGCAGCTTTCTGCGTTACGACGGGGAGCACGTCACGTACCACCAGCTCGAAGCGCTGCCGCTCAGCGAGCGGTTCGTTCGGCGCGCCAAGTAGCACCAGATCGACAACGTATGCGGTCGGGAATTGTTCCCGACCGCATCGCAACGAGCCTTTCACGAATTTCTTCGGGAGGGAACGCAGTTCACTTCAAATTCAACATGGGCGTTTCGGCCCGGAGGAGCACGTCATGGTCAACCGACCTCGGCATGTACTGCCAATTTTGATTAACACAGAGGACCAGATTACCGACGTGGTCTTCTCACCAAACGTCCCGGACACCGCAATTGTCCTGTTTGCAGAGCAGCCGCCACAGCTGCACAATCTGCGCACGGCAGGGGTGTTCAATGCCTTCCGCGAAATCACACTCGGTCATGCCTACCGCGATATGGCATTGATGGACAGTCAGAGCCTGATCCCGGAGTGTCGATTTCGGACACCGGCCGTGCACGCTGCGTATCGTCCGGCAGAAAACAGCCGAAGCCGTTCGGACGAGTTCTCCGTGGTCTTCGGTGAAGGAGACAGCGCCACGCACCGTTTCAAAACGTCAACGTTGAAGCGCATGTCTTCGCCGTACATCGACAACGGCTGTCGCGT
>JADYXS010000354.1 GCA_021772155.1 Candidatus Obscuribacter sp. | reverse complement strand
GGTTTAGAGCGCAATCGAAATAACAGCCGAGAATGGATTCTCGACTTTTATTTTTATTGCAATTTCTACTTCGCCATATAGTATTCTACGGTTAAGAAGAGAAAGGAAGGGAGCCGCCGCCAGTTGTGACACTGGTATTGGCTCCCTTCCAATCTTATGACGTCACTTGCTCTCTTGTTGGCGGTAGCGAACAAGAATGCCCTCGATTTCGGTAATCGCTCTGATGGCTGGGTCAATCATCTTGACGCAGTCGTTGAGAGAGCCGAAATGCAGCTCAAGGCAGTCCAGCAAGAGCTGTTTAATCTTGCCTTGATCTGGCGAGTATTGCAGCTTGCTGGCCAAGTAAACGCTTTCCAATTCCCGCTCTTTCTCAGCGAAGTGACGCTGGATGTCCTCGAGTTTCCACTCACCACGTCGAATCGACTTCAGTTGTTCGCGGTTGCGCTGGAGATCGATATCGCCTTCAGTGAGAATCTGCTCAGCCTCATTGATTAGCCGGACAACATGATAAGCAAACTTCACGTCGTACCCGAACTGTTCAACCAAGGCCTTGCGCTTCCCTTCCGGGTGCTGACTGCGAATCTTGTGCATCTGGCTGTAGGCATAGCCTTTGAACTTGTGCCACGAGCCTTTGTGCAGAAACAACTTTCGGTTCTCCCGCATCAGATTGCCGACCGGCGTGCTGAAAAGCACACAGTTGGCTGGAGTAAACAGAGAATCGATCATGTTCGGATTGTTTTCCATACAAAGCTGGAAGTACCGAACGATGGAATAGATGCTCAAGTCGTACTCTTTGCCATCGGCACCTGGCTTATCAGAGAACTTGATGTGGTGCTGCTGCCACACATCGAAACGCTGAATCTGCTCACCGAAGCCAGGAATTTCCCCCCGCAAGTGCGGGAAGATCATGTCTTTCGGTGGGATGCAGAAGCCATACACATCCATGTCGGATGTGTCGTTCGACACCCCATAAGCAACGCTGCCCATGATGGTCTCGTATTGCACGGTCTCCGGCACGAATCGAGGCGGACGGACAAGTTGGACCTCTGTCAGTTGTTTGGTCTTACTACTCACGGCTTAACTCCGGATATCTGAACAACCTTGCGGCGCTCAGTAGCTGGCGACTACCCGGGCGGCAGTCGTCTGAAAAGGTAGATAGCGAGTCACGAAAGCCCGGATTGGGTTTTGGGCTCGTTTCGCTACGTCGAATGTCATTGCTAGTGACACCTCGAAGACCTTTTTCGTCACGCTTGTTATCTGGATTGCAAAGCTAAGTAGGGATTACAGCTGCAAGAGGCTCCAAGAAAGAAATGGAAAGGGAATGTCTAGAGCCTATTGAATTGAGGGCGCTGATAACCACACCTTTGGGCAATGGTGAACCGGCGTTATGCGGAAAATACTAGTTAAACCCTGCACTATTGATTTTGCTCTTCGCGGCACTGCTGAACATCGCCAAAAAACCGCCGGCACACTGGATGCATCACAACTAGCTCATGCGCTTACGCGCCCTTGCAAATGAGATTGGCCCAACGATCTGAGACATTGTACAGATATACAATTGAGGGTATTTGCTCCGAAACCACTTTGCAGGCAGGTTATGACTAAAACAATTACCGACGTGATCTGGCGTCCAACTGGTGAGTACCTCAATTGCCGCGTGACCGATTACATGAAGTCGGTCGGAATTAAAGACTGGAAAGAGCTTGTGAAGCGCTCTGGCGAAGACACCGAATGGTTCTGGCAGACGGCTTTAGACTATGTTGGCATGCGTTGGTACAAACCATACGACAAGCTCATGGATCAATCCAAAGGCTTTGCCTGGACTGAATGGTTTATCGGCGGCGAGATGAATATCGTCGATAACTGTCTGGACTATCACATCTCCACAGAAGGCAAAGAGTTTCCAAATCGCCCGCGAGTCGGCGCCGACCATCCTGCCGTTATCTGGGAAGGTGAAGAATCTGCGCCGCGCACTCTCACTTACGGCGAACTCAACGAGATGTCCTGCAAGGTGGCATCGGCTCTAACAAAGCTCGGTATAAAAGCTGGAGACGCAGTCGGCATCTACATGCCGATGGTACCGGAAGTGGTGGCAGTCCTGTTTGGTTGCCTGAAGATTGGTGCCGTTGCAGTGCCTGTGTTCAGCGGTTACGGACCGACAGCGCTTCAATCCCGAATGGATGATGCAGAAGCTAAAGTCATCTTCACCACTTTCAGTGGAAGACGCCGCGGCAAAGAGATAAATGCCAAGCCGGACGTTGACGAAGCGGCAAAAACATTACCGAAACTCGAGCATGTCATTGTTCTGGAAAGAGTAACGGAAAGCGGAACATGGCAGGCCGGACGCGATCTAAAATGGTCCGAAGTTGTGGACAAAGCAGACACAGACTTGCCGACAACTCATCTACCGGCAGAACATCCATCGATGTATCTTTACACCTCAGGCACAACCGGTAAACCGAAAGGCACTGTGCACACTCATGCCGGCGCACTGGCATCAATATCGCGAGAGCTGGGATTTGCCTTTGACGTAAAACCAAATGATGTTTTCTTCTGGTTCACCGACATCGGCTGGATGATGGGACCATGGGAGATGATCGGCGTCACCTTCTGGGGCGGCACCATGGTCATATATGAAGGTGCGCCTAACTATCCAAGCGCGGATCGAGTCTGGCAACTGGTCGAGAAGTGGAAAGTCAACACTCTCGGGATCAGCCCCACAGCTATTCGTGTCTTGAAGGCCGCCGGAGATGAATGGATCGACAAGCATCCGATGGACACGCTGCGCCTTCTAGGATCCACCGGCGAACCGTGGGACGAAGACAGCTACATGTGGTTCTTCGAAAAAGTCGGCAAGAAGCGATCGCCTATCATCAACATTTCCGGTGGCACGGAACTGATTGGCTGCTTGATTCAGCCATTGCCTTGCATGCCGCTGAAACCATGTACATTAGGCGGTCCTGGACTGGGGATGGATGTTGATGTCGTCGATGAAAACGGCAAGAGTATTCGCAACGGCATCGGGCATCTAGTTTGCCGCAAGCCATCACCAAGCATGACAAAGGGCTTCCTGAAAGATCCGCAGCGGTACATCGACACCTACTTCAGCAAATTCCCGGAGATCTGGTATCACGGAGACTGGGCGAAAATTGACGAAGATGGAATGTGGTTCCTGTTCGGGCGCTCAGACGACACAATTAAAGTCGCCGGAAAGCGCGTCGGCCCAGGCGAAGTTGAATCCGCTTTGGTAGAACACAAACTGGTAGCAGAAGCTGCTGCCATCGGCGTTCCGCATTC
>JADYXS010000353.1 GCA_021772155.1 Candidatus Obscuribacter sp. | reverse complement strand
GATGCTCAAAGATGCACTTTCAAACGCAAGTCTCAGAGAAATCGAGGCCCGCAGACAACAACTAGAATCTTCTTTACGAAGTTGATTGGTTAAGCAGGCTGAAAGGAATCAAATGAAAGGGAGGAGCCTTTCCCTGCAGCAACGGAGCCGCCTATGCTCGCCACCGAAATGAAATCAAGACAGCTCTTGCCTGTTGGAGCAGTAATTTTGCGCAAACGCAACGAGCTGAAAATGTCGCAAGAAGATCTTGCCCACAGATCCGGATTACAGAGAACATATATCTACGATGTCGCCTCCGCTTCAGTCTGCCGTAATCGACGACCTCTTTTTCGAGCTCTTCCACATCATGAAGCCTATCAGCGCAAGCAATCCAGCAATCGACGCCATGCCGAACGGTGACGTAATCGCTGCCATCATCTGGGCGTTCTCTTTGCGATCTTGCAGCTCTTGCACTTCCTTCGGGTAATTGGAATCGATCCTTTTGATTGCCGGATTGATTTGCTTGGCAACATCGGTTGATGGTGCCACCTGATCTTGCGCTGGCTGCAGATCGTTAGAATTCGTTGTTGTGGATGTCGTCGTGTCAGACTTAAGTACTTGCTCCTTTGACCATGCATGCGGATCCGTCGGGGTTGGCGCAGCTTGGTCCTGCGCCATTGCCGGTAAGCAACCAAGGGTAACAATTGCTGCTGCTATCACGATTTTTTTCATTAGCTTTCCGTCCTTTCTGCCAGTGCTTTCATCATCATTCGGTCGATATTATCTATTGCCGCTTTAACTACGCTGATGCCGGTATCGTAATCAACGCTCTTCGGTGCAAGCAGCTCGTAGTGCTGTTCAACTACTGTTCCTTCGGCAGTGTCTTTGGCAACAATCACCAGTGTTACCTGGTTCTTCGGTTGCGATCCACCGGCACTTTTCTCTTTGCTATCCCAGTTAACCGCAAACGTCAGGGTATCGGTTTTCTGATCGACAGGGTTCTTCAGCGTCCACCAGCGATCCTCAAAGTGCACTGTAGGCATGTTGTCCTTTAATATGCCAATGATTTTGTACCGCGGCAGCAGCCACATTTTTGGCGCCGGATCAAGCAGTGGTTTGTTTGGACCAACAATCCAGTTCTCTTTGAGAAGCCAATAAGTAAGCACACCTAAACAAATCCCCACCAGCGGATTGTGTGTGATTTGCGTGCAAATCATAGCGAACACAATGGATAGAACGAGTGACGCGAAGCGGCGCTCCTGTGGATTTAGTTCAGGCATCAAGCACCTTCCTCTATCCATTTCCGGATTCGTTCTTTCGGTCTTTTAGCAAACATTGCCCAGCAATAAGCGGCGATACCGGCGATAGTCAAAAACTGCGTAAACCCATCCGGTCCGCCACCGGCGCCTTCAATACGCGCAACATTTGCCCGGTGCTCGCTGTCAATTTCCTCTCGCGTTTTTTCAACTGGACCAAAAGCGCCGGGAACTGACAGCGCATACTGATAGATCTGGTCCTCCTGAACAAGCGCTGCCTGGCGCCGTTCAATTACGCTGTGACTGTCCGTGCGCTGCCCAATGAACATGAATACCAGCAGCACTCCAACCACGATTTTCCCCCAAGCGGCAATGTTCTTTCTGCTTTTGAGCTCCTGGTCCTTCGTCATACGCTTGCGATAATCAATCTCGCTTTCAAGACTATCTGACTGCTGCTTGCGGTAATCATCGCGCCGAGAATTCTCCCATTCGCGCCAGTCCATCGGTCCCGGCTCACTGCCATCTGGAGACTTGAACTCTTCCTGTGGCTCTTGCTCCGAGCTGCCGGCATCGGATTTCTCTTGGTCCTTGGGCGTGTTTTTCTCGGCAGGATGTGCTTCGAACCACTTCTTCAGCTGGTCGACAGAGTCGTTCATGATCGCGAATTTTTCGCGCGCGAACTCTTTCTTCTTCTCGTCGTCACCGTGCATGTCCGGATGAAGAATCTTCGCCCAGCCGCTGCGTGCATCTTTGATCTCATCAAACGATGCGCCCGGCTTCAACCCGAGAATGTACAAATACTTGCTGGTATCAATGTCTTGCATCGCTGCTCCTAAAAATCTGGAAGCTCAAATTCAGGCTCTTTGCTGCTGCTTTCCTTCTCCTGGTCCGTGCGCAGCCGTTCTTCTGGTGGCTCGATTTCTGCCTTCTTTGGAATACCAGCCGATACAAGCTTCTCCTGCACAACAATTCGTTTTCGTTCAAGCGGCGGCAACGTCGTAGCGTTTTTGAATACATCCGGATGAAACCGCTCAATAAGCATTTTCAGTTTATTGGTAAACATGATCGCCTTCATAGGGGGAATTTGCTGAACGTCGGCCGCCCTCATAAGAGGCACCCCTGTTTCGACTTCCTGTATGCCGCCAGCTGCGGTAATCTTTCGCTCGTAATGCGTTTTCACTCCCAGCTGCTCGCTGATTGCTTGGGCAGTTTCCAAGTCATTGGGTTTGAGAAATATTCGTGTTACTGGCTGAGAAAGAAACATCTTGGCGTTGTCATTGCCGTAAACAGAAGTAAGCTGTACGACATTCTGAAACCCGAGAGTGACCCCAATGCCTCTGTGGCGAATGATTCCCATCTTGTTTTGGAAACCCGGAATGCCACCAAAATTAGCAAATTCATCAAGAATCAGCATCAGGTCATACTTCAGAGGCTTGTTCAGCGGTACGCTGAGCATGAAATTGAGCGTCATGGTCGCCACCGGCTTAACTTCGGCATTGTCGGAATCGACAGCCAGGTAAAGAGAAAACAGCTTGTCGTGAGTGTTGTTTAAATCGACCGTAGTTCGACTCGTGAGCGCTTCCACTACCGGCAGAAGCCACGGATTCAGCCGCTGCCGGGCGCCAATCATGATGTTCTGCCTCAAAGTATCCGTCGTCAAATTCAAGAAAGCCTGATATTCAGTGCGGGCAAGCTCAAACGGACTCTCTGCAATTTCTACGCCAGCATCTTTAGCTCCCTCGCCAAACAGCTTGCGGATGGCAGTCAGATTTGACTTTGCCCCGGCAGCATGAATGACTGCCGCCGTCATCAGATGCTTCTCGGCTTTGTCAAAGAATTCAGAGTTGCCACCTTTATGGGCGGTGTGCGCTGTGTTATCCACGATCAATTCTGCAATCTTCACTGCCGTCGCCACATCGTCAACCAGGTCAACCGGATTGAAGCAATCGCTGGTCAGATCAGTTGGATTGAAGTAGTAAATTTCCTGGCCGCCCTGCTCCTTCCGCCACCTGGCTGTGTGCGTAAATACGTCCGGCGGCGAACTTCCACTTGTGGCTTCCGTAAAAATAGCGGATGTCTTCAACCTGAGAATCGCTTGTGGATAAATGAACGTGCTTGTCTTGCCTGTACCGGTCGGCCCGCAAACAAGCGAATGCCGGATAGATTCATCCGGCGGAATTGCGATGTAATGGTCTTCTCCAGCCGGCGCGATAATGAATGATCGCGGATGTATTTCATCCTTGTGCTTGATATAACCGGCCTCTTCCAGCTCCGCCCATGTCGCCCAACGAGACGCCCCATAGGT
>JADYXS010000352.1 GCA_021772155.1 Candidatus Obscuribacter sp. | reverse complement strand
TTCGCCGAGGTACTTCTCCATGTCCGCGGCCGCTGCCGGGCGGGCGAAGTAATAGCCCTGCGCGAAGTTGCAGTCGAGGTTCTGGAGCTGTTCGGCCTGCGCGGCGTTTTCGACGCCTTCCGCCACCGTGGCCATGCCCAGGTTGGAGGCCAGCGAAAGGATCGTGCGCACGATCTCTGAATTTTTGTTGCCCAGCTCCATGTTGCTGACGAACGAACGGTCGATCTTCAGCACGTCGATGGGCAGGCGGTGCAGGTAACTCAGGCTGGAATAGCCGGTGCCGAAGTCGTCGATCATCAACTGCATCTGCATGGCCTTGAGTTCGGCCAGCACGGCCGAAGTCTTCTCCTCGTGCTGCATGATCGTGCCTTCGGTGATCTCCATTTTGATCGTGCCGGGATTGACGCCGGACTCGTTGATGATCTGCGCGATCTGCTCGACGATCTTGTTTTCTTCGCAGGTCTTTCCGGAGAGATTGACGCTGACGTTGAGTGCCGAGGCATGCGAGTGGCGCGTCTGCCATTTCTTGAGCTGCGTGCAGGCTTCGCGCAACGCCAACAGCGCCGAGCACTTTGAAACCGGGCGCGCCAATGCCGGCGCCAGTGGTCCAACAACCAAAGCGATTCCACGGTACCGTGACGCTGGACGCCAACCGCGTAGGCCGCGATGCCAGCCGCATCGCAGACGAGGTGATCGCGCACCTTGCCGGCTTGGTGGGGGCAAAGGTCAGGGTTACTTTAGAGATCGAAGCTGAGATCCCTTCTGGAGCGCCCGACAATGTCGTACGCACCGTTACGGAGAACGGTCGGACTCTGAAGTTTAATAGTCAGGGCTTTGAGAAAGAGTAAGTGCGCGATGTTATCACATCGACATCGACTACGTCCAAACGGTCTGGTGCGCCGAGCTTCGGTGGCCAGGGTCTGTTCCAATACCGTCGCCTTGGCTTTTTCAAGACTGGCTCCGCAGTGAACTTCTTTGAACATGTACCCCGCTTGGTGTCGAGAGGCAGTGCGGCGGTGGAGATGAGGCTGGAGGGAACACAACCGGGATGGTTTCTTTCATACGTTGACGGCCTTCCGGCTCTTTGTACGCTCAAGGCCATATCCCGAAAAGAGGAGAGCGGTATGGCAAACGAAGAGGCGTCGATATTACCAAATTTGGAAAGTTTGCATCTACGGCATTACGGACTCAGTCCAGCTGTTTGTGGGATGTTGGCGGAGGCAGCTCACGTCTGTCTGACGCGTCATCACTCCTCACCGACAAAATTCACTATCAACAAAATGAAGAAGGTCACTCACCGCAGCTTAACCTGGCCGCTCGCCGAACCCCGATCGGTGGCAGCTCATTCAAACAGGGATGACGCCACTGAGGCGGGAGCCTATAGTATCTCGCTGGCCACTGTTGAGGCAGAGTTGGGTTTGGTGGCTGTTGAACGTGCCGACATAAGGACGGGCGCGGATTACTATATCGCGCCGCTCAACGGGCAAGCTCGTGACGATGCTTTTGAAGACGCCTACAGACTCGAAGTCTCGGGCATCAATAATGGAGATGAGGCAGCAGTTGACGTGAGACTGAGAGCAAAAGTAAAGCAAGCGTCCGAAGGTAAATCAGCGCTCCCCGCATACGCCTGTGTAGTAGCGTTCAGTTCTGGCTGTATTGCTCTTGTGGAAGTTAAGGTCTAACGTGACAAAAGACCCACACACCGAGGCGCAGAAATACTCCAGCGAAGCTGCATTACGCTCGCAATTAAAAGATCCCGCCGCCATCGACCTATATGCAAAGGCAGCCGCGCTGGAGAAGCTCGCGCTTGGGGGTTTATCAAAGACCGCGCTTCGAACCCGTGGCATCTTGTCCGTCAGCTACACCTCGCTTTTGTACAAGGCCAGGATGTTTGCCGAAGCTGAGTTTGCGATTTATCAATGCCTCTCAGATCCGGAGATGCCGGACCACGCGCGGGTTCAGCACCGCGAGCTTCTTGAGGTCGTCGGTGACGAACTGTTATTGAAGAAACATGGCATTCGATACACCGGCCAGGAATTTCTACTATCGCTACGTGGTGGACTGATCGGAACAGGATCGGCTCCATTGGAGGTGGCGATAGACACGATCAAGAAATTTACCTCCTTGGTAAACCGCGTGCTTGAGTGGAAAGGAAAGTTCCCCTTCCGAACGACTGGCCAAATGCCCACTGAGGTGGCCTCGTTGCTTCAAGCCAGGGTGGCTCAGCCGATGTCCGGTAGCTACCGCTTCCTTGTGCGACTCACAGAACCCGAAGAGACTTTGTTCTCTGCAAAGATCGTTGAACCAGCGGATGTCGCAGGGTCGGTCATAACTTCAATCAACTATGCCGTTCTCGGAAAGATTGAGCCGCTCCGTGAACTAATTCCGGACCACGACTATCGCGATGCAGTACTGAAACTGGTCAGAAACATAGTACCGGACGGTAAAAGTGTACGTGAGCTTGAAGTGTCGCACGTGTCACCCACGAACCGAGAGACCGTCTACTTTGACAAGCGTGCGAGAGACTACATCAATACGGCGTTGCGTACTGGAAGACCGGAAAGTGACAGTGAAACAATAAAGTTTCAAGGTGTCTTAAGGGCATTGCACTTAGACAAAAACTGGCTTGTTGTTGTCACCGACAAAGGCGAACACAAGCGCTTCGCCACGGACAAGAACGTGCTGGATGACATCGTTGGACCAATGGTGAGTAATGCAGTCCCAGTTACAGCCACTGAGCGGGGCACAAAAGTTCGACTAATAGACATCCAGTTGGCGGAAGATCAGTAATAATCCCAGGCTTGAACTCTTGATCACTTAATAACGACCTGACCTTCACTGGTTTAATTCGTGCCGGTGGTCGGCCCAGTCTGACGCCGGAGTTTCGAGCACGTCTCAGACCCGCACGGACCAGCTTGCCGTGAGAGATGGAGGCGGACTTCGTACCAGACTTCAGTGAGGTTCTCTTTGTGGTTGATCTAGCCGTGACAGCGCTCGTGGCCTTGCGGCTCATCGGGGTCCTTTCTTTTATTTATGGGTTAGCATCAGCAACGGGCGGCTTCGGGGACTCGCTGGGTCGGCTGGGGACGGTGTTGCAGGATGCTGAGCTTCAGAGGCCGGTCGTTGAAGGCGCAGAACAGCTACTCCACCGCACCCGCGTACAGTGCTGATGGACGACAATTAAACTTCCCCTGACGACAATTAAAATTCCCGGCAATTTGAGCGGGAAGGATCATCGTAGTCACCTCGCAAGCCGGGCGGAGCGTCGAAACGCTCCGCCCGCATGTCCGGCCACCTGTGTCGGCGCTCGGGACGCTCTCCAGCGTTGCCCTATCCTCCGCGCAGGCATTGGC
>JADYXS010000351.1 GCA_021772155.1 Candidatus Obscuribacter sp. | reverse complement strand
GTGTTGATGCGGAGATCGGTTGGCTGTAATGGGGTCTGTAATAATGGCATCTTCGTTGAGCAGGCTTGCACTGGTTGTTGTCTTCGTTAACCTCGTGCTGAACTTACCGGCAATCGGAGCGGAAAAAACGACTAGCCCGCAGCCGTCAGCGCAAGCGCAGAAGGGCAGCAAGGTTGCCGAGTGGTTTGTCCAGTACGATCGGATTCGACGACAGGCGCAGATGTCGCCTCAAGAGAAAGAGAGATCAGGAAAACTGCTCACCCAAGGGCTTGCCGCATCAGTATTTAAATCTGCCGACTCGGAACAGGAGCAGTTGGCGGCCTCCACGCTGCTGCGCAGCATGGTCGAAAGATACAAAAAAGCCCAAGCGGAAATGGGTCAGTTGCCCCAGATTGGTGAAACCAAAAAGCTGCATCAGGGTTATACGCAGTATTTCATCAACGCAGCAAGCCTCTTCGGCGATTACTTGAAAATTCAAGGCAACCTTTTTGCAACGGACAGCTCCGGAAACTCTATTTTGGGGCAGCTTCAACAGCGCAAAGCTGCTCTGGAAAGCCTTGATATAACCAATAAAGAGCTGGACGCGAAGTTGAGAACTAAATTCAAAATCTCTCCCTACGCCTACTAGGGAGTCCGAATAATGCACCATTACATAGGCAGCGCCATGCGCCGCCCGTACGCATCGTTATCTATATAACGACAGCACACAGACGGATTTCATCGCTATAATCCTAAGTTGAGCTAGACGCTTTGTAGTGCCTGGCGCTCTAATAGGAAGTAGGCGTTGCAATGAAATACGATGAGCTAATCGATGTCAGGTTGCTAGCGCCCATGGCCACCGCGATCGGCATCATGGTCAGTATCGTTCTTTGGATACTTAACCAGCGTCGAAAACAACTGTCCTATAGAATCCTCTGGCAAGGGCTTCTGGCGCAAGCGACTCCAGATGTAGCTGCTCGTCTCTCAAGTCGATTTGACGGTAATCCGTCTAGCGACGTTGGCCTTGTCGTTGTCGAGGTGGTGAATTCCGGACACCTGCCGATCGGTCCGTCCGATTTTCAGTCGCGCCTGGTGATTTCTGCAGGACCCGGTGCCAAGGTGCTTTTCACACACGTTTCCTCCACTACTCCTGGCGATCTCGATGATCGATGTCGAACCGTCGATGGCGAGAAGAAGAGTCTGGTTGAAGGATTCAGCGGTCATGAAGTGGTACTTGCACCGATTCTACTGAACCAAGGCGACTCGATCACTGTGCAGATTATTGCCGAAAACCTACGCGGTGGTGTCAAAGTCATCGGACACATCAACGGTATTGGACGCATTTCCATTTGGCGGGCGCCGACGGCCGTATCAACAGCTATGATCAACATTGGCGCGATAGTGATGGCTCTTTCTGCCCTGTTTCTTGAACCGAAGGCCATAGCTCAATATGGATTTTCTGAAGCATTGGCAGGGCTGTTCTTTTTCCTGTTCGGCTACACCATTCTGAATTCTGGTGTTTACTCAAGACCTAAAACTGGATCTAAGGTCATGATCAACACCGGAGCGCTTGTTATGGTGCTTTCAATGTGGTGCGTTGAACCTCATGCCGTAGTTCAATTTGGAATTTCCGAGGCGCTCAATGGGTTGATTCTCTTAATTCTGGGTTACATCATACTTACCTTTGGAATACACCACAAACCGAAGGCTTCAACGCCGGCCATGGGGGCTGTTTAATGCACGTATTAGCAAGATTGGGTTCGATGACCGCCGCATCTGTGATCATTGTCGTTGTGGTCAGCGGTAGCACGTTATACAGTGTCGCGAACTTGATTGAGGATCAACGGTGGTTCGGGCATAGCCGGGAAGTAATCAGTGAATTTCGCAACATGATGTTCCACATGGCCGCTGCTGTGGGAGATGAGCGGGGCTACTTGCTTTCGGGTCAGTTAGGTTTTTTGGAAGATTACCGAGGACACGTCAAATTAACTCAGCGAAGTATGGAGCGGCTTAAGTCTCTTGTGCAGGACAACACCACTCAATCAAAGACTCTCCAGCAACTGAGCGGCATCATGGAAGAGCGCCTGCGCAGTTTTGACCAATCAATAACTGCTTATCAAACCCTCGGCAAGGAAGCTGGACACGAGCGCGTTCGCTCTGGTCAGGGAACAGAATTCATTGAAAAAGTGCGGGCCATTGAGAGAAGTTTCGAGGCTGAAGAAATGACCCTTCTGAACAAGCGCGAAGGTGAGATGCTCCGGAGCGTGCGGGCCTCACAACTGGCTGTTATCGCAGGTGGTCTCCTGTCAATTGCGTTGGTCGCCGCCTTTAATTTCTTCTTTGGACGGCACATAGTCAACTGCATCAAAACTCTTTTAAATGCTTCGGAAAATGCAGAACAGGGGAGGTTTAACTCCGTTGATCTGGATGCCGACGATGAATTCGGAGAACTGGCTGAAGCTTTTAACCACATCGGGTTGACTCTCGAAAACTTGAAGCGCGACCTTGATTCTGCGCAAAAGGAAAGCGCTAACTTCGAGACAGACAAGAAAAAGCAGCAGGATTCAATTCAATTGCTGCATGGATTAATCGATGAATTAGCAATTGAGTTTCAATCCTATTATGCGGCTCTCGATAGGTCGCGAGAGGAGCTGGAGCGAGCGCTGGCATCCGTCAATGACGCCGTTCGCAATAATTCTTCCTTGGAAACTGTCTCTAGCGATCTGGTTCAGCCGATCGAAAGCGCCAATCAAAAATCCACCATTATTTTTCGCACCACAACCGAAGTCCGTCGCCTGTTGAGTACTACTGCCGAAAATCTCAGTTCTTTGAAACAAAGCATCGAGCATTGTAGTGAGCAGGCTGATCGTCTGGCCGGATTGCAGTCCGAACTGGACAACATTGGCAATGCTCTGGAAGTCATTTCCATGTCCGTTGACATGACCGCTCCAAGCGGCGAACCTGTCCTGGGTGCTGTTATGATGCGCCTACACGAGCTGTCCGAGAGATGCAATAACCAACGCCGAACCGTCGGTGAATCAATCTCACGTATGCAAACTTTGTTGTCTCGCGGTATGCTAACCGCGCACGCTTCTTCGGGAGCTGAATCAACGGGGCGCAAATTGTTGGACGGCCTTACCGAATCGATTGAAACGCTCAGTCGCAACCTCGAAGAGTGCCGCTCGGTCTCGACCGCAGTGGCAGCGCGTGTGGCGGATCAGGCGCAGGCTTTGACATCTTGCCGAGACGCGATTGCAGATATGAGCGAGAACCGCCGAAAACAAATTGAAGTGATTGAGAAATTACAGGAATCCGTCGGGCAGACTGCGGACGATTTTATCCGCGCTTAGAAAGAGGTACACATGGATAAGTTATTCGCTGTTGGCGTAGCAACGGCGGTTGCTGTTTCGGCCGCAACTGGTGGAAATTGGAGTGCGGCTGCCGGCGATGAAGCCGTCAAATACCTGAGCGACTACATTCAGGTCAACACGACAAATCCTCCCGGTAACGAAACGCTCGGGGCGGTGTATCTGCAAAAGATATTTAAAGCCAATGGAATTGAATCGCAACTTTTTGAGACAGAAAAGGGGCGTTCCTGCTTGTATGCGCGCCTTAAGGGTAGTGGCAAAAAGCGACCGATTATTCTATTGAATCATATTGATGTGGTGCCGGCTGAGGCATCAGATTGGGACCATCCACCGTTCTCCGGCATGACCGTCAACGGTGAGATCTGGGGCCGCGGCGCCATGGACATGAAAGGCATGGCAATTGCTGAGCTTGAGACGATGTTGCTTCTTAAGCGCGCCGGAAAGCCACTGGAACGTGATGTGATATTTTTGGCGACGCCGGATGAAGAAGTTGGTGGTCGCTTTGGTGCTGAATGGTTTGTGAAAAATCACCCTGAATTGGTTCGTGATGCCGAGTTCCTGATCAACGAAGGATATTTCATCGAGACAACCTCCAAAGGCGTACCGAAGTATTGGGGTGTGGATATTTCTGAGAAGTCAGTCCTCTGGCTGCGTTTAACTGCACGTGGAAATGCGGGCCATGGCTCCATGCCCATGCCTGATTCTGCTCCTAATAAATTGGTCCGTGCTCTTACTCATGTCATCAACGAGCCGCCGGCACCCACTGTGTTGCCGGCAGTGCGCGAGTTCTTTCAATCAATCGCCGCATGTGAGCCAGAACCGCTGCGCGGCTACTTTACCAACATCGATAAATCAGTGGCGGACCCGAAAATATACAGCGAGCTTCTCACGGACAAGCTGCGATCATCAATGCTGAGAAACACCGTGTCTTTAACGGTGCTTAAGTCCGGCTATAAGACTAATGTGATTCCAGCCGAATCTATAGCTGAGCTTGACTGTCGTATCCTGCCAGGTGTCACCAAAGAAGCGTTCATTGAAGAAATGCAAAAGAGGATAGCGGACCCGACAATTGAGATTTCTGTTGTTGACTGGGTGCATGCCGAAGCTTCGCCTCAGAACACCGATCTGTACGCAGCTATTACCGAGGTTGCCCATGAAGAGCAGCCCGGTGTCCCGGTCGTTCCGGTTGTCGTTCCATGGTTCACAGACTCCCACTGGTTTCGAAATTTCGGAACAGTGGCATATGGCTTCGAGCCAATGGAAATTGATCCTGAGCATCTTGCCACCATGCACGGCAAGAACGAACGCATCCCTGTGCAAGGATTTAAGAATGCGGTACGCCGGCTGCACAAGATTGTATCGAAAGTCGTGTACTAGGCTCATGTAGAGCGCCGGCGGGCGGCGGCGCTCTACATGGGCGGTTAGCCTTTGATGGCAGCGGCCTTCGTTTGAATCAGTTTTACCAGCTCGGGGAAATGATTTCGTAGAAGAATGTCCGAACTGCGATCACATGCGTACTCGTTCAACGATGCAAAAATTTCCGCGAATGTTTCTTCACGCCCTGCGTCACCGGGTTGCAGGTAATAAGAGAGGACTTTCCGCTCTGGAGCGCTTATGGACTTCAGTCCTTTATCATAAGCCTGTTTGAATTCGGGTGAATGCGACAGGTGTCCTAAATATTGATCCACTGCGTGACCACATTCATGCCGTATGATGCCCTCGCGCCGCTGCAGATCCTTCAATGGCATAAGTACGGGGCGTCCGTACTGATCGTCCTGCTGAGCCTTTTCTGCCATCACAATTTGACCAGTGGTTCGGTTAAACATTCCGTAAACGGTGTTCCACGTGGCATGTGGCTGATACCCACGCACCTGCTGGTTCTTCGCTGCTGGCACCGCTTCCGTCACGGTCTTACTCAAGGTTATTTGATAGCCGTCGCGATCTAGTGCTTGCAGGATATTTACAGGTATTTTTGCTAGTCCCCTTTTAATTTCTTCCAGAAAACCTGGGCTTACGTCATCGTCTTTTTGTATAAGCCCAGCAGGAACAACACTTGGCTGATTGAAAGCGAAATAGGACCAGTCAATTGCACCAGGTTGAACTCGGAACGACTTTGCGACGCCGTACTCCTTAACTGTGGCAGCCTGGGTGGCCGGCAGAATTGCCGCTGCTAGTGTTGCCGCAGCGCCTATCAGAAAGGTGGCTAAGTTCGAACCTTGGGACATTGTTTCCTCCAGACGCGCGCGCAGACTTCCATCGAGGACAAACAGCGCGTCCTCCCGTAGTTCTGCCATTCTTGTTATTTATTGCGCTCGGGTTGCCAGACGGCTCAGGCGTAGCTTAGTTCCAGAGCTTTCGGCGCACTGATAGGAAGCATGTGAACATAGTATGGAACCTTTTCAAAGGCGTTTTGTCTTTGTTTCCGGCGCCGAAGCCATCAAGGAGCACCTGTGTACAGAGCTGTGCCGGTCGTCCTATTTTCTCTGATTGTCACCGGATGCGGTGGCACGCACCATTGGGGTCCAGCTTCCCTAAGCCGGATTGCGGAGCCCAATGAGCAGGACGTGGAAATAAACCGCGGTGTGCGCCGGGCGCTTTTGCAAGAAAAGTCCCTGTCAGAGAATGCTTCCAACATACATGTGCGAAGTATTGGTGGCACAGTTTTGCTTCAGGGGGCAGTGTCCAACGGGCAGGAACGAGAACGCGTTCTACAAATTGCCCGAGAAATACCAGGTGTTGCGATCATCAAGGATAAATTGGAAGTACTGACTAAGGCTGTGGCGTCGAAGGATGCTGAACCATTGCGTTAGACGGAGGAAGTATGGGCAAGGATACGGATCAGATTTCATGTTATGAGTTATACAGCACCGACAAGTACAAACCCACCTGGGACCGTATTTTCAGCGAGCCAGGTGATGTCTATGTTGGCGGAGGAGGCGAGTGGCTTGAGTATGACAAGCCTAACCGTAGTCAAAAACCGGACGAGCGCGCACAAAATGACGAGCTGTCGTTCGAGGATGACTTAGGCGACGACTATCCGCGCGGTGTTTGAACGCGGCCGCCCCGACAAGGCGCTATAGCAGCCCGTGCAAGGCGCTTACGCTACGGGCTTGTTGTCTGCTTTGTCCTTATCGGACCAATCGCTAAGGTCGGAATCTAGCGCATTTACCAGATTGTGGATGCGTAGCAACTCTGTTGTGACCTTGCGTTTGTCTTGCTTTGGTAGCTCCGACAAGGACTTAGCGACCGCGGGCTCTGCCACGGGCGGTGCAAATTGGGAGTTGACCTCGTTAAGTCTGCTGGTCATAGAAAGCCTCTTTCTAAATCTAGCGGCACCATGTTTGGTGCATATCTAATCGCCATTGGAAATAGTACAACGCCATCGAGAAATTTAAAACAGCTAATTTGCCAGTTTCTGATAATTCACTAAAGTCTTTTAGCTGTTGGCATCCATCAGGGCTGCCGTCCCCGCTGTAAAGTGGTGGATTCGGAGGCTGCCTAATGTCGGTTCTCAAGATTGCTATTTACGCTCTATCCATCGCTTGGAAGACGACGGAGACCAACGCACCAGCGGTAATGGCATCTTAAATTCGGTCTTGGATGGGATGCGCTTATCCACGTCGCGCACGGATTATGGGTCAGATTCGTCATCGGGAGTCGACGCAATCTTGTAGGCGCAGAATGCCAGCTTCAATGGCGGCATCGCTGATGCCGCCATAGTTCAAAAGAAATTCTCCAGTTTGACCTGCACCGGAATAAAATGCGCGTGTCGAAACTATGCCAACGCCGCGCGTTCGTGCAAGTGCAACTAGATCTTCGTCCGACACGTCAGTTTGCAAACGAATCAAAACGTTTATACCGGCGTTGTCTCCGAGAATTTCTATTCTCCCGTCGAACGATTTTTGCAGAGCCGCCACAACCAGCTTGCGCTTTTGCTCGTAGAAGCTGCGCATTCTGCGAATGTGGCGATCCAGGTGACCTTCATTGATAAAGTCGGTCAAGACCTGCTGTTCGATAAGTGGAGAATG
>JADYXS010000350.1 GCA_021772155.1 Candidatus Obscuribacter sp. | reverse complement strand
CAGCAGACGGAACCATTTGAAGCCGTTGTTGTGAATGGTAAGCGTTAAGGCCGCGCTTTCCAATCCTTTTTTGAGTTCGACATAGTCAACGAAACGCTGCACTTTTTCGTCTTTGGAAGTGTACGGTCCGCCTTCGCCAACGCTAACAAGGGTGCTGTCTGGCGTGACTGTCTCGACCGATTGTAGAGATGGGGTGGGATTGGCCGTTGGCACATACATTGTCCTGTTGCCTGGCAGTGTTTCCCTCGGTGGAGGCGGCACTGTCAAACCCTTTTTGCGCTGGGCAATTAGCTTTGGCGCAGCAAGCGATTTGGATGTGGACGTATTACTTTTCGAGCTGCTTGTTTTGGTTTCAACAGCAAGCGCTGCTGCGTTGGAAATAAGCAGCGACAAGGTTAAAAGGGTAAGGTTGCGTTTCATTCCGCCAAAACTCTCCGAATGATGATGGAGTGCGTGCTGTACTGATGACATCTCACTCCGGCCCACACGAAGTCACATTATATCCGGCAAAGGAAACTCGTGGCGGGAACTGATGAAAAAGCCATATTATGAAGATGTCGCCAGCGCAAGATTTTCCAAAAAGGCATCTATTTCGCTTGATTTAGGCAGCGCCGGGATTGCTCCTGCTCGCGTGCAAGCAAGGGCGCCGACTGCATTTGCGCGTTTGAATATTGCCCCTAAGGTATCCATGTCGAGGTCTTTTACTGCTTGGCGGCGGTTTGTTGCAGTTTTGATATAAGGGAGCAGTCCGGAAATGATCCCCGAGACAAAGCCATCGCCGGCGCCGGTGGCTTCTACGAGCTGAATCTTGAATCCAGCGACGGTGCAGCTACCCTTGTCAGTTAGGAAGTGGCTGCCCTCCGCGTCCAGGGTAACAATGAGCAGAGCAATATCGTGTTGTTGGCGAAGTCGCTCCGCTGCTTCCATGTTGCGACTATTGGTCAAGAACTCCAGTTCGTCCAGATTTATCTTTACAATGTCGGCCCACGGCAGAGTTTGTAGAATGGCGTCTCGACAAATCTCAGGTGATGGCCATAATGCCAGCCGCACATTTGGATCGTATGAAAGCAAAAGGCCGTGCTTCTTTGCAAAGTCCTTAGCGCAGGTCGTTGCCGTTTTCACTGGTTCGGCGATCAAAGAAATCGAGCCGAAGTGGAGGACGCAAGCGCTCTTGAACTGCGCTTCCACCAAATCGTTTGGAATTAACTGCGTATCGGCACAGGCAACTCGTGAAAATTCGGCTAATTTTCTGTCCCCGGTGCTTGTGGTGACGAC
The DNA here is from genome assembly GCA_021772155.1 of Candidatus Obscuribacter sp. Lineage (GTDB taxonomy): Bacteria > Cyanobacteriota > Vampirovibrionia > Obscuribacterales > Obscuribacteraceae > JADYXS01. The sequence continues at coordinate 2,125 of JADYXS010000350.1, read as the reverse complement.
GTAAGCCATTCTTGTATTTGCATTGGCATCCAGCACAGTTGAGCTTGTGTCGATATTCTCGCTGGCAAGCAAATCCTTCAGCCATTTGCCGAAAGCATCGCCTGATACGCGTCCGATGAATCCTGTTGAAACGCCCTGGCGCGCAAGTCCAACTGCCACGTTCGCCGGAGCACCACCAGGAGCTTTTGTGAAAACCTGGGCTGCATCTAGTTCTGCGCCTGCCGTGGTGCATACCCAGTCAACAAGGATTTCCCCGAGGCAAAGAACATCAGCCATTTTTTCGTCTTGCTCCTGCGGTGAAAAACTTAAGTGGGCAGGACAAATAAGCGATGCGCTTGTCCGTACTTCCTGGACGGTGGAATGTTGCCCCCGATTATACTAGCCGAAAGCCAAGATAGCGTTGTGATGCGCCTGTCTGACCTGGTTCGGCCTCTCTAATTTTATTGACCAACCATGGGCATTACCGCATAGGCGGGCAACACTAATGGACCTATAATCAGTCTGCTTCCTGGGGAATTGGATTGAACAGACAGCTTTTAAAGACAGGCTTGGTTGCAGCCTTAATAATCAGTTGTGCCTGTCCAGCTGCGTCTGAGGCGAAGAAAAATCCTAATAAGAACTCGCTTCCAGCGGCCAATTCGGTCGTGGATTCCTTTAATCCCGAATCGCAATTGCTGATCTCGAAGCTTTCGCACAATCCTGAATTAATGAATATTGAGTACCTCAAGTTCTTCATCGGGCGCGCGGAGAATGAGTCGTATGCAACCAACAGCATGAACCCGCATTACTATTGGTATGACGGCAACCATCGCCTGACCTATGAACTTGTGCAGACGCAGCGCTCACCTGGGCAGGTCATCGAATCTCAGATGACGGTTCACCTTAATGGCGGTGGACCGGCTTTTTCTGAACTCGGTGCTCTTTACGGGGAGCCGGCCAAGCGCTTTTATGATCAAAATGCGCACACGGCGGAACTCTATTCGTTCGTGCCGGACACTTTTCTGATTTTTAGCTCGCCGCCGAACACATTCAACTGCACCGAAGCGAAGATAATTTACCGCGGGACGCCTTTGTCCTTGCCGGCAGCAGCGGAGATGGATTTGGCGCAGACGTCGATGATTGGTCGCGGTACCGGGCTGCAACCGGAGGAATTGACTGCCGATTCTTTACCGCTATTGCAAGCGCGCGTGAAGACGAAGCCACTGGATGCTGAGGCTCATTTTGCATTAGCGCAGAGCTACGCCCGCCAGAGTCAACTTCATGAGGCTATTGGCGAGTATAAGGTGGCTCTGGCTCTTAGCGGCAGCAATGCGGACGTTCGCGATAAGGCCCTGACCGCGCTGCGCAAGATGCGCGTTATTGATGACAGTTACGATCCGACGGTCAAGCGACAGCTGGAGCTAGTGCACCACGGGCAAGCTCTGAAGGCCGGTGGGAATCAAAACAAGATGCCGCCGCCAATTCTCCCACCAGGTGCAACCAACGGTACTTCACCTTTCTGAGCAGTGAATTTAAAGATGCAATTTTGTCGACGCTAGGCTTCGAAACAGTAAGCCCCAGTCAATGAACGACCAGCTTAGGTATCCCTCACCTTGACGACCACGAGAATTTCACCTTTCCCATGTTAATGTGTCACCTGGATCCGGATTAATCGCTCGGCGGAGACCCCTGAATGATTGAATTGATGGTGTGTTTAACTTTGTCCGGTCAGGTTTGCTACGACGAGCAACTTTCACTTCGCGATGCGATTCTTCAGCACGACGCCTGCTTTTACCAAAGAGAAGACGTAAATCAATTTGTCTGGTCGCCGCCTGCCTCGCGTAAACGTCGCTTGGATTCGCTTTTGCGAGAGGCCCCATACAGTACTCGGATTCTAGAATTGAAAAAACTCGCGGTTAAGACAGGCTTTGTCTATTAGCGATTGTTCTACAATATGCGGCATGGAAGCTAAGTCTAAAATTCCCGGCAGCAATATCTCATATGGCGAGCTCCTCGAAGCAGCCAACCGGGCAATGACACGGGCTTACGCGCCTTATTCGAAGTTTTCGGTCGGTGCAGCAGCGCTAATGTCGGACGGCGTCACCGTCTTCACCGGTTGCAACGTGGAGAATGCGAACTTTACTGT
>JADYXS010000349.1 GCA_021772155.1 Candidatus Obscuribacter sp. | reverse complement strand
TGCAATTGTCAAGTTAAGTCTGCAGGTTACCCTAGTGCCAAACCGCCCGTGGCGGTTTCCTTATATTTCATGTTCATGTCCAAGCCAGTTTCTTTCATGACTTGTAGCACTCGATCGAGGCTCACCATGTGTGCTCCGTCCGAGGCAAGTGAAAGTGCGGTGGCATTTAAAGCCTTAACCGCGCCCATTGCGTTGCGTTCAATACAAGGAATTTGTACGAGTCCTTTGATTGGATCGCAGGTCATTCCCAGATGGTGTTCTATCCCTATTTCTGCTGCCTGCTCGATTTGGTTTGGAGTCCCGCCGAGCATCGATACTGCACCACCGGCAGCCATCGCGCAAGAGGTTCCAACTTCTCCCTGACAGCCCACTTCAGCGCCGCTTATAGAAGCATGTGTTTTTACGAGTGCACCAATTACTGATGCCACCATCAACCCGTCTTCCAAAACTTTGCGGCTCAAGTCGTTGTTCTCTTGGAGTACTCGCCAAACTGACGGAATAATCCCGGAGCTGCCATTTGTCGGTGCTGTAACTACGCGACCACCAGCTGCGTTCTCTTCGTTGACAGCCACTGCGTAAACCGAGGGACGCAAATCATTGCCTGCCCAACTTGGTGTCTTGCCGGACGTCATTTGATGGTGAAGGTCTTTTGCTCTACGACGAACGTTGAGCCCGCCAGGCAAGATGCCATCGGTATTGATGCCGCGATCTATCGAGTCATTCATTGTGTCGAGTATTGCCGAAAGTTGCTCCCGCAACTTTGGTTCGTCCAGGCCAAGCGCTCGTTGATTGGCAATAATGATTTCCCATGGTGCCAGTTCGCTGATCGTGCATTGATTAACAAATTCTTGCGCGGTGTTGTATGGGAACGGCAAGACGATCGACTCGTCGCCAACACCCATAGTTGAGATTCGCTGACCGGTATTTTCATCTACAGGCTCAACAAATCCGCCCCCAACGGACACAATCACTTGCTGCAGGATCACAACAGTTCCAGCGTATAGCCGAAAGCGCATAGTGTTTGGATGAGGCAAAGGCTCTCCGTCCATCTTCCATGAGTGCCAGTGGAAGTCATCTTCTGGACGAAAATGAATATTGAATTCGCCGATTGTCAGCAGCGGATTCTCGTTCAACTGAGGCATCGCGCCCCAGATGTCATCCACTGCTGAGTTGCGCGGGTGCAGACCCGTCAGACCGGCGCAAACTGCGCCGTCCGTAGCGTGTCCGCGTCCAGTGAGTGACAAGCTGCCGTAGAGCTCTACTTGCAACCGCAGCGCCGCTTCTATAGGAGGCAGTGGTGTATTCGTAACTAATTTGCGAAATTCAAGAGCTGCAACCATCGGGCCGACGGTGTGCGAACTGGAAGGACCGACGCCAATCTTGAACATTTCCAACGGACCGATGTGATCAGCTCTCACGTTCCATACACCCCATAATTCGCAATCTTACTATATATAAGGAATGGCTTATTGGAATTTGGTATAACCATCAGATTCCATCACTTCGCGGAGAAAAGCCGATGATCAGCCTCGTCGATGAAAAAATTGAAGACTACGCGATCGCCAAGAGCGAGCCTACAAATTCGCTCCTCCAAGAGTTGGTGGATGAGACTTACCGGCGCACGTCTCTTCCTCAGATGTTGACAGGACCAATAGAAGGACGCTTCCTGAAGATGATGGTCCAAGCCATTGGCGCAAAACGAGTTCTTGAAATCGGCATGTTCACAGGTTATTCGGCCCTGTCACTGGCTGAGGGGCTGCCCGTGGATGGCGAATTGTTCACCTGCGAAATCGATCCTGATGTGATTGCTATTGCAAAGTCCTACTTCGCACGCAGCGAACACGGTAAGAAAATCAATGTCTGTGAAGGACCAGCGCTTGAGTCAATCGCTAAGCTGAAGGGGTCATTTGACTTGTGTTTCATCGATGCCGATAAGGAAAATTACCTCAACTATTACGAAGCGGTGCTGCCGCTTATTCGGACCGGAGGCGTGATTCTAGTAGACAATGTACTTTGGGGCGGGAGGGTTTTGAATCCCAAAGATGAATCCGACCATGCAATTGTGGCACTCAACGAGAAAGTCTCTAAAGACGGACGCGTAGATCGAGTGTTACTGCCCATCCGCGACGGCATCTTTTTCATCCGCAAGAAATAACATCCAATTGGAAGAAACGATAATGCAAAAAACAGCAGACAAAGCACTGCAAGCGCGTACTCGAGTCGTCGAAGCTCTCGTGGCTGATTCTATCGGTAAGAAAGTGCGCTTGTGTGGCTGGGTTCGAACCCGCAGAGACTCTAAGGCCGGCTTTTCCTTTATCGACCTGAATGATGGTTCTTCACTCAAGGGCGTTCAGATTCTTGCTGAGAACACACTGCCGAACTACGAAAGTGAGATCTTGAAAGCCGGTATCGGAAGCAGTGTTGAGGTAATCGGTGAAGTTGTAGCTTCTCCGGCGAAAGGACAACCGACCGAAGTAAAAGCTCAGTCTGTCCGTGTCATCGGTTACTGTGATACAGCAACTTATCCGTTGCAGAAAAAAGGCACCAGTTTCGAGTTCTTGCGTACCATTGCGCACTTGCGCCCGCGGACCAATTCATTTGGCGCTGTTTTTCGCATTCGAAACGAGATTTGCCGTTCGATTCACAGCTTCTATCAATCGCGCGGGTTTCTCTATGTTCAAACCCCCATCATTACTGCGTCTGACTGCGAAGGTGCCGGACAGATGTTTCGGGTCACGACCCTCGATATGATGAATCCTCCACTTAAAGAAAGTGAAGGTGGTGGCAAGGAGATCAATTTCGAAGAAGACTTCTTTGGACGTGCTACGAACTTGACCGTGAGCGGGCAACTTGAGGGCGAAATCTTCGCTACAGCTCTTTCCGATATCTACACTTTCGGACCGACGTTCCGCGCAGAAAATTCTAATACCACACGGCACCTGGCCGAATTCTGGATGGTTGAGCCGGAGATGGCTTTTTGTGATCTCGAAGGAGACATGGATCTTGCAGAAGCTTTCCTCAAGCAGATATTTTCTGACGTGTTGACCAATTGCGCGGCAGACATGGAATTTCTCAATGAGCGAATCGATAACACGATCATCGAAACACTCAAAGCTATCGTCAGCAGTGAGTTCGGGCGCGTTACATATACAGAAGCCGTGAAAATTCTCGAAGACTCCGGTGAAAAATTCGAGTTTCCTGTTCACTGGGGAATAGATCTGCAGACGGAACACGAACGCTTTTTGACTGAGAAGCACTTCAAGAAACCGGTCATCGTTAGCGACTATCCGAAGGACATCAAAGCCTTCTACATGAAAGTGAATGAAGATGGGAAAACCGTTCGGGCTATGGATGTTCTTGTTCCGCGCATCGGTGAAATCATCGGTGGCAGCCAGCGGGAAGATCGCCTCGAAGTGCTAGAACAGCGCATGAGAGATTCTGGTTTGAACCCGGAAGAATACTGGTGGTACCTCGATTTACGTCGTTACGGTACAGTGCCTCACGCAGGCTTCGGTCTCGGTCTCGAGCGCACCGTGCAATTTTGCACAGGTATGGCCAATATTCGCGACGTCATCCCATTCCCGCGCGCTCCCAAAAGTGCTGACTTCTAAATTGCAGCAACTTGGGGCGTTTCCAGTATTGGAGCTTACGCGAATCTGATGGATCGTATTTTGGCTGAAATCAGAAGGCGTCTGGTTCACAAGGACATTTCGCTTGCCGACGCGATGCGTATGTTGAAAGAGGAGGCGCGCAGCATCCTAACGGACATTCGCTTGCGCTGGCTCGAGCATGAGTTGAATGGCTATCCGTTAATCGGTGGATTGATTACCTTGCAGCCGTTTGATGTGCCAGAGTATCGCCGAATAACAGGGCAATACTTTGCCCGCACTCAAAGTGGAATCTGGGCCGATGTTACTGATACCAAGATCGCTGAAGTCGCTGGATTTCTGCCGGTGCCGATCGGAGTTATCGAGGACATCGTGGCAAATCCATTAAACGAGATGGTGGACGTTCAGCTCGGAGAGTTATTGGAGAACACTCCAGTGGCGGTTCGACTGCATCGCTCGCAGCTCGTTACAGTAGATGAGAGTGTTCGCAATACGCTGGTGAGTTTGCTTGACGAACTTACCACGCCTGCGTAAACCACCATAGAGGAGCTTCTCCAAGGTGCCGCGCAGCGTACCGCCACAGTACCCATTTGAAGTTTCGAATTCGGAATCGATGAAATCCGTGTTTCACCATGTCGCTGTAAGCGCGGCTGAAGTCCCAGCCTTCGTGCGTGATTCGATACATTGCCACCATTAGTCCAGTGCGATCGGCACCATGTAGGCAATGCAAAAACACTGGCCTGTTCTCTTGGACATGGATTAAGTCGAAGAATTCATCGATGATTTTGGTTGTCGGTGTATTCCAATAATTCAGCGGGATACTGACGAATGTCATCCCTGCCGCCTCCACTGCCGCTTTTTCCGCCGTTATCAATTTAGGACTCCAGCGCAAGCAAACGACGGTTTTGATACCGAGTTGCCCCAAGCTGGCGATGCCCTCCTTGCAAGGCTGTCCGCCGCGATAGAACCAAGGAGTGACCATATCAAAATTCCGGATTGACTGATCCGCGTGAAGTAACTTTTGACTGTCCAGTGGGTAAAGTTCAGCCTCGCTGGCGGTAATTTCTTGCTGATCAGTCATGATCCCCGCTCGTACCCTGGAACTGTTGAGGTGCTTGGCCAGTCGTCACCAATAGACAATAGGTATTTGATATGACGTATACGGAAGAGATAAGTACCAAGTTAAAGCATGCTTTGGTGGTTTATTTTCCCAGTTCCGGCCGCGCAGGGGATCTGAACAAGAATTTGGGGCGAATCGTCCGGCGGCTGACAGAGGAAGGGCATTACTGCGCCAGCCTGATGGTATTGACCGATGCTGAGGCGCTGAAGAATTGGGTTCTTGATACTCGAGCCGATATCATTGTAGCCTGCGGCGGCGATGGGACAGTTCGCCGTGTATTAGAGGCCGTGGTGTTTTCTGGCATCAGAATACCAGTTGGTATCATTCCGCTTGGCACCGGAAACCTTTTAGCGAAGTCACTGGGGCTGGTGCTGCCTGGCAAAATCGACAGAGTCGAAACTGCCATGGATGTCATTTTGGATGGGAGCACCGCCAGCGTCGATTTGGGCAAAGCAAACGGGAAGATTTTTGCCATTGACGTTGGCGTTGGGCCAATTGCAATTGCAGTCACGGCGCCGAAACCAGGACAAAAGGCGCGGTGGAAAATGTTCGCCTACCTTCGTCCTTTTCTGCTCTGTCTCAATAAGCGATCAGTAAAGTTTTCCGTGGAGCTCGATGGGCAGCATCATAATTTTGAGGCATTTGGAATATTCATTACGAATGAACGGGATATGGGGCTGACCACGGATCACGGCGATTTGACTTCACTGCGCGATGGCAAGATGGATGTCTACATTGTCAACCCCAAAACTTTCAAGGAGTGGATGTATGTGGCATGGGCCGTGGGGCGAGGCTATTTCACCAACAGTCCAGTGGAGCAGCCTCCATACAGGAAGTTGATTGCGCGGAAAACGGTGCGCATCGATTCGGAAAAGGCGTCAGGCTATATGATGGACGGAGATAGATGCTCCACCACGCCAGTGGAAATTGAAGTTTTGCCTGCTGCCGTTACACTGTTCGTCCCAGCTTGGGCACGTAAAGACAAAAATGCGCCGCCTGTGCGCGAATCGACCGAAGTTGGACGGAAGTGATCGCTTCGACCGCGTGCTAACATCTACATCAGATGATGAGGGTCCAGACGAGTTTTCAGGTTGCTTTCGGTGCCGTTTTGACGGCGCTGCTGGTACTTACTGCTCCTGCGCACGCCGGTGACCCTACTACGCATTTTCGTCGGGCATTGCAGTACGAGTTTGAAGGCAAACCGGAAAACGCCATTATTGAGTATCGGCAGATTTTACAGTCCCAGCCAAACAACATCGACGCGCATGTGCGGCTTGGCACGGTGCTGCTCAATTACAATGGCGATGTTGACGGGGCAATATCTCAATATGTGACCGCACTTGGAATCGACCCGACCTGCAATGTTTGTCAATCTCGTTTAGACGAAGCCGTAGAACGGCGTAACAGTTCATCTCCGGAAAACCTTAATCGAGGGAATGACTACTACAAATTCGGTCAGCTGGCTCGATCGGTTGGCTCTTATAAGCTCGCCATTTTCCTCGATCCGAAAAATGCTGATGCTCGCAATTCACTTTCTTGGACACTGTACCGTATGGGGAAGTTGAACGAAGCTCTCGGGGAAGTCAAAGAGGCAATCCAGATCAAAGGCGACGAGCCCGAGTTCATTAACACGCTTGCTTGCATCTTGTACGACAAAGGGCAAACTGATGCTGCCATAGACAATTGGCAAAAAGCGATACTGCGCAGCAAAAAAGCCAATCCGGCAGATCTGTACGGTCTGGCGATCGGATTCTTATCGAAAGGCAACACGCAGCGCGCGATCAATAGCTTTAAGGAAGCGATAAAGTCTGATCCGAATTACGCAGATCTCAAATATCTGAGAGACCGCATAGGAATGTCTGTTCATGCATTAGCGGTCCATGACAAGCTTTTATCGCTTGCAGGAGAACCGCAAAAATAGCGGCATCCGGGTAAACTATAAGCTCTGCCCGCGGTGACAAAAATTGCGAGTAAAAATGCCTGATATCGCGTTGTATCTGGAACAGCGACCTATTACCTTTGAAGAACTGCAAGCGTTTGTCGATGCTCTGGAGAGCACACAGACTCGTCAAGAAGCTTGTACTGCCTTGCATACCTTAGCGGCAGAGTTGCAACTGCGCAGCAGCGATGATGGATTACGTCTGTTTGAGATGGATGTGCCGGGATGCGATGAACCAATTAAGCTAATCTTGCATCCAGCTGTCTTCGAGCCGGAACAGTGGGGGAAGACCTTCGTGGAAGGTCTGCTGAAAGAACCTGAGATCTTCAATGGCAAGAGCATCGTTGAGTTAGGCACCGGTTCCGGATGGGTAAGCATCCTCCTTCTAAAGAGGACTTACGCTGCCAACATTCTAGGACTTGACCTGAACCCAGTTGCAGTTGCAATTGCAAAGCTTAATTCCTGGCTTAACGGGTCCGATCCAAATGGAACTCTTAAGTTGACGCTGCGTGGAGCACCACTGGTGGAGGCATTCCGGGTCGCCATCTCGGACTTGCTCTTAGAACCATTGGGCCGCAAAGAAAAGTTTGATCATGTTGTCGGCTGCATTCCACAGGTCTTGCACCCTGATTACGGAACACTGAAGTCGAAACGAAAATTGACTACGCGGGACCTCTACGATCTGAGCAACTACTGCTTTCAACAAGGCATATTGGAAGATCGCTTTGGTTTACCGTTGATTGCCAGAGCTCTTGAACAAGCGCAGCTATGTTTGAGCCCAGGTGGCTTGGTTACACTTATACTTGGCGGCCGCCCGGGGATGGACGCGATAGATGGCGTGTTTCGCCGACGCGGATACGAGCCCAAGTTGTGGTGGAGCCGGCGGATTCAGCAGGCTGATGATACGGACCTGGCGTCTCTGGTTGCCCTGGAGCGCGAGCATGGTATCAAGTTCCACTTTTACGCCTCTTCTAGTTCGAAGCGGTCAATTCCTGCATCCACCGCTGTTGGCTTGCTGGAGCGTGATCGCCCTTTGTATCACGATCTGCTTGTGGTGCAAGCTGCCACTCGATTCGAAAGACCGATGCTGTCTTTCGTGAAAAACTTGAATGCCCTCGGTCTGGGTCCTATGCGTCGTGAACTGGATCTGTCCAAAATCGGTGAAGAGCAAGTGAGCTTTCTTGAGCGAATCACTCGCGAATTGCTGCGCAATCGGACGCTCCCCTATCCCCATGAACGAGGCGATTATAAGTTTCGTTTGAAAGTGGCGCGATTCTTGCGCACGTATTGTAACTACACGACCACCCCTGAAGAGCTATTCATCGGTCCAGAAAGGAGTCAGTTACTCAACAGCATTTTGTCTATGGTGACGCGCCCAGGAGATAAGGTTCTTATTTCCAGTTCGCTGCATCGGGTTTACGGGGAAGTATTATCTCGCCTGAACTGCGAGACCATTTTCGGTAATGATGATCTCCCGGAGTTGGTAGAACTCGATGATCTCTTCGAACCGAAAATCTGTATGCTGGCGCCTCAGGAAATGTCGGACCCTTCCACATTAGTCCTTGATGCGTTCATTCGCCAAGCTCGTGCACATCCGGAGCGCGTCTACATAATTGATGATTCTGCGAACTTCGAAATAGCATCAGAACTGAAAGCTAACGTAATGATGCGCATACTTGCCCAGCACGAGCTGCCACCAAATTTGGTGTTCCTTTACGGTTTGATAAAAAATACTGTAGCACCAGATGTAGAACTGAGTTTCATGATCAATGCCCCTGATCAATGGATAGAAGGACTGGACATCGCCACTGAACTGACATACTCACGCATAGCCTATCCCACGCAGTTGTACTACGAATGGTTGTTCGATGAAATGCTGTCATTCCCATTCCCTGAGCAAATTGACTTGTCGCGTCAACCGAGGTTGCCTGCCTCCACAACTATTACGCCATGGTTTAGTGAGCTAAGCCACTCCCCAGTTTTTGCACCGAAACCAATTAACCCATCGGATCCGGCAGTCGTGCGTTTCGATTACGGTGAGTTTGAAGCGCCTGTACCTGCCGCGTTGGTGAAGGGCCTAATCAAGGGATTCTTAGAGCCCGCGTCATCTGCGGTGGCCGATGTGGTTTCTTCCCGGGTGCAGGCGTATTTGCGCTTTACTCGAGGCGCGTCCGTGTCCGAAGACAAGATCGTGTTGGGGCAAGGGGTTTTTCCACTGTTAGGCGCTTTGGTTCAGACCTTGAAGAAGCGGCTCGGCCGTCCGCCGCTGATCGCTGTACCAAATGGTTCTTACGGTCCGATCTACTCAATGATTGCCTATCATGGCGGTATCGCCGTTCCGGTTGAGACAGAAGGCGATCAAGGGTTTCTTATCACGCTGCAGTCAATTGCTAGAATGACTGACAAGCCCGATCTTTTGTGGCTGAGTCAACCTAATAATCCAAGCGGTTTGTTCTTCGAGAGCGATACCGTGGCTGGTATTATGCAGTTGTGCGCCGAGCGAAATATTTTTGTACTTGCCGATGAAATTTTCTTTTTGTTGAGCGATCCAAAACTAGGGGCATGGACCAGTCCGCATCTCAGTTTCGCTTCCACGCTGGGGAACTCCGAAGGGAAATGGCTGTTCCTCGTCGATGGATTGTCCAAGTCATTTGCAGCCGGTGGGTTGCGTGCGGGCTTCATGGTCTGTCCTGATTCTTCTTGGACCGATGAGATTCAGTCTGTCACGCAGATGCCACCACGAAGCACGCTGCGAGCATGGGACAGTTTGTATTCCGTGTTCCTCGATGAAGCTCCTCATAACATGATGGATGTTGGTAAGGAGCTGGCCGACGTTCAGGATTATTTGACGAATGCCCGGGCATTGTTGCAAGACCAAAGAGACCGCGTTTACAGTCTTCTTTCGCAGCATGGCCGGTCCGATGGTTTGGACAATGCAAAGCGCGGTGGACTATTTTTGCTTGCCAAACTAGCTGAGGAAGCACATAATTTGGCTGTGCAGAAGGGAGTGCTGATAAATCCACAGCAATGGTCCCGAACTCCCGGATGGAGTCGTCTCTGTTTTAGTTTGGAACCGGCAAGATTTAATACAGGATACGAACGCTTGAGAGAATTCCTGAATGGAATTTCTTCCTGAATTTGCATTAGGTATTGGCGGGCTGATTGCAGCCGGTTTTGGTGCGCGCCGTTGGCTGAAACAGCGTGCTTTTTCTTTACTCACTAAAGAGCTGCATACCTTTTGGGATGAAGTTAGTTGCGGTTCCGTGGAGAGCGCAGGACGCAGTATCGCAGCGCTCGACGAAAAATATTCAACTCACCCCAAGCGCGTCTTTCGCGTTTTGGTGCAAGATGCCGGTACCTGGTTTGCTGTGCGCTATCAGCCATTGACAGAGGCAGAACAATGCGCTGCCAGGCTATTGCATTTTGTCGGAGACGGATCGCATCTATCCCCTTACCTCTATGCCTCAGCGCTTTATACTCACGGATGCCTTCTTATCGAAGAGGGAAGCTTCAAGTTTGCGGCGGAGCGATTCAGCGCTGCTTCTGAAATAGCCAAAACCAGTTATGGTCAGAATTGCGTCTATGCTGTGCCACCGGCTGTGGCGCTGGCCTGGTTGCATTTTGATAAGAATAACTTGGAGAAGAGCGCTAAGCTGCTTTTGTTCGGCCTGCGGTCCTACACTGCAGAGCTTGGTGCGGAACACCCTCGAACCGCACGCATTCGGGCGCTTCTAGCATTGGTCGCCGCCGCCGCCGGATTAGTGGATGAACCTAAGTTGCAAATGCGCCTTGCGTCATCGGCATTTGCAGAAAAGGGTTTGTCTACCTGCCCTGATGCGCTGATAGTCAAAGACGCGCTTCGCTGGCTGGAGCGGTTGGACCAAGCGGACCAAGCGGTCAAGATTGGAGAATTGTATTGAACATCGACCGATGGACGAGGCCGGACTGGGCGCGTCTATCGCTCATAGACAAAGTTGAGTGGTCGGATACATCATTGCCACATCACCATGAGCAATGGCAAAGACCAGACGAATGTCCAGAGGTCGGTGCCAGGCGCACCGTCAAGGTTCCATACGACCCAGGGGCAACGGCGACATTCTGGATAACGTTTCAGCCGGCATTGTCACTCATTAACGGCTGGGCAGAATTTCCGAACGAGCTAGAAAATTCGGCTATTGCAGAAGTTAAACTTGTCGAGCGATTCTCCGAAACATGGATTGGAGTGGAAAGTATCATGTACAGTGCCACAATTGGCACTACTTGGAGTGGAATTGCCAGTCTGATGCCGGCTATTGGATGATTTGGCATGACGGACAAAGTCATTCAGTTCTGTTGATGTACGGGCACGTTCTGATTGGGGAGCCTCACCGAGCTTATGCAGGCCATCGCGTTTTCAGTTCATCCGAGCGCGAGGCACTTGAATCATACTTGGATACATTGCACGAACCCTGACTGCCGGCCTGATATCTGCCAACGGTGACCGGACTGTCAGTTACGGTGAGGCGTCGAACTCTTCAGGGTGCTTCTGTTTGATGTTGATGATGCGACCCTCATCGGGCTCATCATCAGCACCTGGTGAAGCATCGATGATGGTACTGGAATCTCGCCATTGTCGCGGCTTCTTTTCCATCTGTTTGAACTTGTCGCTAAGTTCATCGTCTTGATCGCGGGCGTCTTTTTCTGTCGTGAAGATCATATCTTTTGCCGCCAGGCGACGTTCACCTAGCTGGTACTGGCGTGCCTTCTCTAGCTTTGTAGTGAGCTCTGCAGAAGGGTTCTGAACAACTTGCGAATATTGGAATCGTTGAACGTTTCGGCTATCAATTCCACGATTTTTGATCTTGTTGAAAATCACGCGAACAGTTGGGACTGTGACAAAGGCGATCGCGTACACGAGCAAGACGTTCAACAGCATCGTCAATACGTGAAATATATTTCCGCCACTTTCGGCGAAGATCTCTGCCGCGCTTCCCCCGGAAAAGAAGTTCCATAGTGCGAAGGCGCCAAACAAGTTCAATCCGGCGACGATGTAGACGGGCAAAAGGTCACCGTCTTTAGTATTGCTAAACTTCCAGGGAAACTCTTGCAGATACGATGGTGGACGCACATTTTGACTTGCGGCAACATTTTGCAGTGATTCGAAAACATAAACGATGTGACCTTCTTCGGTAACTTCCGGCTTGCCGTTGAAGCGCACCAGAACTGGAAGGACACCATCTTCATTCTTCGGATCGGCTCCCGTAAATGGTGCCAGTTGCTCGGCTGTTACTACGTTTTTGTTCTGCTTGATGACTTGGGCAATTGCTTGCCAGCGCTTTTCGTCAAGACCTTCGTTGGGATCCCCGTCGCCAAACAGAAAGCTAAAACAATTCAGCAAGAAGTTTGACTTGCCGCGCTGCCGCACTGTTGGACGGTCATAGTCGTAGCGAACATTATCGTAATAGCGTGACGAAGAGTTCCACCACAGCAGGTCGCGCAGGATCATCCAGTCCCAGAAAGAAAAGTGGAATCCGCCGCCGCCCCAATTGCCGAAATCGAATCCGTCATCACGGTCGTTATTTCCACCCCGCATCATCATGGCAACGGCTATGGCGATCACTAACACAATGATGATGAACATGGAAAGGATCAAGGCGATGCCGAACGAGATCCTCAGCAGGTAAAAGCCAACAGCCAAAATCTTACTGAAGACGGCCTGGAAAGCGGCGTTTATTCCCTTTGCCAGATAAGCATTGGAAAAGCCGGGTGTAAAGCTGTAGACAATGTCGCCAGTCTTGCCGACCTGCAGGTGTCCACCTGTGTCCGAAGCCACGCTGTTGAGTTCCTGCTGGACGACTAGAACCGGCAGGCCCGTCTTTGTCGCCACATCGGCTGGAGTTACACGACGACCAAGTTCGCCGATGGCATTAATGACCTGTTTCTTTGTAGGTGTCTGCATGAGTCAGCCCGTGCGCGTAGTTGCTATTCTACAACGGCCTGAGTTTATTTTGCGATTGCCGCTACGGCACTGACAATGGCAATCACAGCGCAAGCAAGAGATTCGCCCGCGATGGCGCCTGACGCTATGGGAACGACGTAGGCATCTGCTGAGCGTTTATCAAGTTTTGTCCAAGCCGTGGCTATTAGCGCTCCCAGAAAGAAAGCAAAAGAATTCGAAAAAGCCATTACCCACGAAAGACCCAGCCCCATCGTGGACGGCAAGTATTTTCGTGAACGGGGGAAGAAGTGCTCGCAAAGAGGTAGCAGTATTCCGATTACTCCGCCGATTATGATGCCGTAGCGAGCGGTCATGGGAACGGCTTGGATACCTACTGAGAGAGCTTCTGCAACTGCTCTCCACATGTTCGTTGAGGGTGGATTGAACGATTCAAGGACTTCCTTAGTCGGCACCATCAAGTACCACGCCGGAACGATGGCAACGGTTCCGAAAAATACTCCAATCAACTGAGCAAAGAATTGCTTGCGCGGATTGGCTCCCAATAAATATCCACTTTTCAAATCGACGAGCAAATCTGCAGAGCTGATGGCCGTGTTGGCCGTGACTGAGGCCGTCATCAGATTGGTGACGCTGTTACCTGGTGATACTGCTGCGTACACCAGTTGAGTTATTTTGCCCATTGCTCCAATGGGCGTTACATCAGTTTCGCCGGTGGAGCGACAGGCAACAAGTGCCAGCACGAAACTCATCATTACAGACAAGATGCCCAACGGTAGGGCAATTGAAAATGCTACATACTCCAGAATTGCCATGCATATTCCCAGCGGCACAACACCAAGTAAGAACCATTTTGCCGGTACTTCGATTGAGTCCATCTCAGATAGCGCGGTTTTTGCTCCACTCTTCACGCCCATAAAGGCGCGGGCAATTGTTTTCCACTGGACTGCAAATGCAGTCAACCCGCTTGTCACCATCATTGACGTTCCAGTCCAGAGCGACCATTTTAAGAGCTTGTCCGGTGCTTCGATGTCGCCGGTCTGGATAAGCATCGGACCAACGACAAAATACAAAAGTAATGAACCGAGGAACATGGACAGCGAAACGCGCAGCCCAACGATCATTCCTGCTCCCATTAAGAGAACGCTGGGTTCAAAGCCGAGCATAGGCAGCGAGCCGCCGTTTACTTTGTAGTCAAATGGAATCAGCTCTGGGATTTTTAGGCCGAGCGCTTTTTGAAAAGCGAATTCGCCGGTTCGCAGTAAGCCAACTGAACCGCCCACAACGAGGGCCGTTACCAGCGCGTATGCCTGCAGAACGGCTTCTTTTGACTGTGAATAGAGGCTGCGCAATGTCTCAGCAGCAGCGATGCCACTGGGAAATGCTAGTTGCTCAACGTTGATCATTTGGCGCTTCATCGGCACTGCTAAAAACACGCCCAGCAGCGCAGTCAGTAGGGTCCAAGGTAAAAGTATTTGCCATGGGACTTGATGTCCGGTGATCAGCAGGTGAGCACCGAATGCGGTGCCGATGGTGGCACCGGTAGAATATCCGGCCGCCGACGCGGTCGATTGCATGCAGTTATTCTCAAGAAGGGTCATGGGTGCTGCCTTGCGGAAGACGAAGCGAAGCGAATTCCAGATTACAAATGAAAGCACGCAGGCTGTTATAGCTACTCCAAACGCCCAACCGAGTTTGAGGGTTGTGTACAAGTTCGAAATCGACATCAGCGAGCCAAGTAGTCCGCCCATCAAAACTGCGCGAACCGTTAGCTGTGGTACTCCATCACCCTGATAGGTATTGCGAAACCATTCCAGCTGCCGCTGATCGGCTTCGTCCAACGGTTGTGCGGGATCGGTGCTTGATATAGAACCTGAAGATTCTTCCTCAAGCTTTGCCGCGTCATCCATTTCAATCCTCTACTTCTGTGCGCCAATCAAGCAGAAGTTTTCATTTTCCAGACCACGCAGAGCAGTGGCGCGCGCCACTCGAGAAATTGCCAACTCGAATGCTGCTGTTCGCAGGTCGCACCGACTGGACTTGGCGATTGATTTAACTTCGCGGTAAGCCTCACTCATTACTGATTGCAATTCCGCGATCACGCGCTCTTCGGTCCAACGGAACTGTTGAATATTTTGAACCCACTCAAAGTAACTGACGACTACGCCTCCGGCGTTGGCCAGAATGTCAGGAACAACTGTGATACCGCGTTTTGCGAAGATTTCGTCGGCTTCCGGCGTTGTTGGTCCATTTGCTCCTTCGATAATGAACTTTGCTGCAACGTCCGCGGCGTTGTCTTTTGTAAGGACATTTCCGAGAGCTGCCGGCACCAAAACATCACATTCGATAGAAAAGAGATTCTCCGGATTGATTCTGTCGCCGCCGTCGAATCCGGAAATGGAGCCCTTCGCTTGTGTGTGCGCAGTAAGAGCGTTTATATCGACGCCGGTTTTGCGATAAATCGCACCTGTTGCATCCGAGATGGCGACTATCTTAGCGCCACGGTCATAGAGGAACCGCGCCGCCCATGAGCCGACATTTCCGAAGCCTTGAATGACAATCCTTAGCCCATCTAAATCCAAGCTGTGGTCGAGCAAGACGGCTTCCGTTGCAATGGCCAGACCTCGCCCCGTTGCCGCTTCCCGGCCGGCGCTGCCACCAAGCTCGAGCGGTTTACCTGTAACTACGGCTGGACTCCACCCGTGGTACTTCGAATATTGGTCAACAATCCAGGCCATCGTTTGGGCATTGGTGCCCATATCCGGAGCCGGGATATCCATCTGTGGTCCAATGATGTCGTGAATCCCATCAATGAATGATCTGGTTAAACGCTGCAATTCTGAGTGTGACAGTTTTGCCGGATCGACGTTGATGCCGCCTTTGGCGCCACCGTACGGAAGATTGACGACGGCTGTTTTGAACGTCATCAAAGCCGCCAGCGAGTTCACCTCATCTGGATCGACGTGTGGGTGAAAGCGCAAACCACCTTTCATGGGTCCGCGTGAGTTATCGTGTTGAATACGGTAGCCGACGAATGACTCTAGCTCGTGGTTGTCCATTTCGATGGTGCATTCCACTCTTACTTCGCGTTTCGGCGCTATCATGACCTTTTCGAGGCGGCTGCCGATGCCCATTTCGCGGGCGGCCCTATGGAAGTAATGCTGGGTTCCTTCAGAGGCGCTACTCACGGTTATTCCTCACTTTCTGTTTTGCAGAGTTTTCGGCTAAGTCGTTCTTGAATGGTTGGGATGGCTGCTTTTGTCGCTGTTTCGCCAGCTTTCAGGCACTGGTCGATGTCTGTCATTTTTCGCGTAAGCAATTCCACGCCGTCAACGTTTGGGTGAATGACAATGTCCGCCAGCTCGAGCTGCGGTTCGTCCAGTTTCGCCAGGTGCATGTTGACGCAGTAATAACTCACGCTTCCGATCTTACGAAAGTGATTCATTTTGACTGAACCAAGTCTTTCGTCGACGTTGACGGCGATGACGATGTCGGCGCCCATCGCCCGGCATTCTTTCACCGGCATGTTCGCAACTATGCCGCCGTCAACAAAGAGCTTGCCTTGCCACGCCAGTGGGCGGCGCAGTCCGGGAATGGCAGAGCTGGCCTGGAGCGCTCGCCCAAGATTTCCGGTGGAGATTGGATGACCTTTTCCATCTAATAGATTGGAGCCGACGGCGCAAAATGGCAGATCCAGACATTCGATATCGCGCTTGTCTTGCGGAAGACGTTCGTTGATGTAATGCGCGAATTTATTGCCTCGATAAAGCCCATCGTATGGATGGTAGCCGACAAGGTGGGGGATGAAGAAAAATGGGATCAAACCTAGGCGGACAGGAATTGGCACTGTGTCATAAGCGCGCATTATGGATTTGTCACGGAACATTTTTTCAATTCGATCTGTTGACAACCCTGCCGCGTACAGGCCGCCGACAATCGCGCCCATGCTAGTTCCTGCTATGTAGTCTATCGGAATCTTTTCTTTCTCCAGAACCCGAAGAACAGCCAGATGAGCCAATCCTCGTGTCCCGCCACCACCTAGCGCCAACCCTATCTTGGGTCTGGTTGGCTCTGCCGAAGCGGGAGCGCCCAGAAGGCAAAGCGATGATAGAGCTACCAGATAGAGGGATCTAAATCGAAGAAAGTTCATGTTTTGCCGAAAAGGTAACCTCATCTTAAGTTATACCGCTGACGGCGGCCGTATAAGTACGGGGGGGAAGTTGATAAGAAGTTTTTCTTTGAGTTCTGCATCCAAATTTTGCGACTGAGTGCCGGAAACGTGAATCTTGGAAACGGACTCTAAGCACCATATAACGGCAAATGTCTGTCTCCATGTTATAAATTATGCGAGTTCGTGCTCGTGCTCTCTAATGTTCCGGGGGACCCGTCTTGGCAAATTCAATAGAACCGGCAATGATGACTGCTCTTACGTTTATGGCTTGGTTCCTCGCATCTTGGGTCTATTACGGGGTCGGTATCACGCTGGGATACCACCGGTTGCTGACTCACAAATCCCTTAAAGTGCCGCAATGGCTGATGTATCTCATCGTCTCTGGCGGCTACTTTTGCATGATGGGCTCACCGGTAGTCTGGGTTGGAGTGCATCGACTCCACCATCAGAAGTCCGATATTTCTGGCGATCCACACACGCCGCGCGATGGTTTCTGGCACGCGCTGGTCGGTTGGATGTTCCACATGGAAGAAGTTCAGTCCGCTGAGGACCTGCAGCGGTCTGCCGGTGAACTGATGCAGGACAAATTCCTCGTATCGTTGGGCAAAGAGCACACTCCTTATCAGGCGCAGCTTTGCCTGGCAGTAAATATACTTGCAAGAGTGGCCCTGTTCGCCGCGTTTGGCTGGGTACCTCTGATTGCCAACGTTCTGGCTATGGGCGGCGTATTCTGGAGCACGCAGTTCGTTAACACGTTCTGCCACATGAAAGATTACGGCTATCGTCACTTCGAGACCCGTGAGGGAAGTCGCAATGTGTGGTGGGTTGGCGTCCTCGCTTGTGGTGAAGGCTGGCACAATAACCATCATGCAATGCCGCGCTCCGCACGCCACGGCATGGCTTGGTGGGAATTCGATCTCACCTGGTGCACTATTTGGACACTAGAGAAACTTGGCCTGGCTACAGAAGTTGTACGTCCAAACGAAGAGCGTTTGCCTTGGTACAAGGGCTCACAGAAGAATCAGCCTTCACCGGTTGCCGCTTCGATGGAAACCCCTGTGATACCAAACATGGTTCCAAAGATCCCGCAAACTTCGGGTTCTGGTCGCAATTAAGCTACGCTGATCCGTACACGACGGCGTTAGGGTGAGGCGAAAGCCTCACCCTTTTTTGTGCGTTGATGCGTTGACGCGTGAGGCCGTGAGGGGAGGGGACAAGCCCCTCCCCTCGATTCGCTACCAAAAAATCAGAAAGGCAGCACCCGGAGGTGCCGCCTTCTGTAACCCACATCGGTAAAACTAGTTCTTGCCTTTCCAAATAGGATCGCTGAATTTGCTATCGCTTGATTTGAACCAGCGAGACATGGTCGTCTTTTGCTGCGTGTAGAACTGGATGCTCTCACGTCCCTGGATGTGCAAATCGCCGTAGAACGAGTTGTTCCAGCCTGTGAATGGGAACCACGCCATAGGCGCTGGTACGCCGACGTTTATGCCGATCATTCCAGCATTGAAGCGGTGCTTGAATTCGCGTGCGGTGGCACCGCTGTTTGTGAATATGACGGCGCCATTACCAAACGGGCAATCTTCGCCGAGCTTGATGGCATCTTCAATGGTGTTTGCGCGCACCACAGTCAGTACCGGTCCGAAGACTTCTTCATTCACCAAGGTGGTGTTCGGTTTTACTTTGTCGAAGATGGTTGGTCCGAGGTAGAAGCCATTCGGAGCGTCTTTCACTTGTACTTTACGCCCGTCGAGAACGAGGTCCGCACCTTCTGCGGCACCCTTCTCGATTATGCTTTGGACTCTTCGTAGGTGATCGCTGGTGATAACCGGACCCATATCCGGATGTTCGCCATTATCCGTTCGTCCGACTTTCATCTTGCTGGCTGATTCCACCAAGCGTGGTATCAATTCATCAGCAGCTGAACCGACTGGCACGGCAAGGCTTCCTGCCATGCATCTTTCTCCGGCACAACCGAACGCAGATGCTTGAAGCGCTTGCACAGTTTGGTCCATATCTGCATCCGGCATAACGATGATGTGATTCTTCGCTCCGCCAGCCGATTGGACGCGCTTACCGTTTGCGCAGCCTTTCTCATAGAGATATTTTGCAACTGGTGTTGAGCCAACGAACGAAATGGCCCGTACTTTTGGATGTTCGAGGATGGCGTCAACCGCTTCCTTTCCACCGTGGACAATGTTAAAAACACCTTCCGGTAAGCCAGCTTCCATCAGCAATTCAGCGATGTACAAACTCGTCAGCGGTACTTTTTCTGACGGCTTCAGAACGAAGGTATTTCCGCACGTTATGGCTATCGGATACATCCATAGCGGAACCATTGCCGGAAAGTTAAATGGTGTCACGCCGGCAACTACGCCCAGCGGATGCCGCATCGTTTCACAATCGACATTCGAAGCAATATTTTCCATGCATTCGCCCATCATCAAGCTGGGGATGCCGCAAGCGAATTCGACTACTTCCATGCCACGAAATACTGATGCCTTCGCTTCGGCGAAAGTCTTGCCGTGCTCTCTGCAAACGGCTTGAGCTATCTTGTCGTAATTCTGTTCAATCAGTGCCTTAAAGCGAAACATGACGCGAGCGCGTTCGACAACTGGAGTTTCGCGCCAAGCCGGAAAAGCCTTTGCCGCTGCTTCGACCACCCGGTCTACATCCGCCTGACCGCCCATCGGGACCCTGGCGATAAGCTCGCCGGTCGAAGGGTTGTGTACGTTAGCGAACTCGGTGGCAGTGGACTTTTCCCATTTGCCGCCAACAAGTAACTTGCAATCAGTTGCCGTGCTGCTTTGCGTAACCGCCATCGTTGCTCCTCCGCTCGGACCACTCCCGGCATATCCAGATGACTGCCGTTTATATGTATAACCTGCTCAGAATATCCCGTCATTGGCTGAAAGACAACAGGACCGAGGCTGCTACAAGTTTTATGAGAGTTTTCTGACGTTGGAGGTTCGCGGATTTCGGGAGTCTTGCCTTAGCCTGCAGCCGCGTTATAGCGCGCTCGGTCGGCTGCACCCTGAGCGCGACAAGCGACATCGCGTGCCTGGGCGGCGGCATCTGCAGCTGGAACTGGTCCGCCTGCGGCTGCTGCAGTTGAGTTTCCAGCCGCTTCTTGCGCGGCTTGAGCATGATAGTGAGCCTGCTCAGCGGCGGCCTGTCGCGAACTCTTTGGTCCGCTGCTGGCGCGCGAACACGCGGATTCAGCTTGCGAAGCCTGATTCTTCGCAGTTTGTAGAAAAGCTAGCGCGTTGTTTGTCTTTTCGTGCCCGTTTGCCGCAGCGGTCGGCGATTCGTGTTTCTCACTGTTTTTTCCGTCGAGCTTTGCTTTGCTGGGGGTGAGCTTTGCAGATATTCGTTCCGAAACCAGACCTAGGACGATTAAAATGCCGGTGCTAGCTACTGCCAAAATGGTAAAAAGATGCGACGGTTCTGTGTTGTGCATGATGAGTCACACTCCCACTGATCATTATGACTACTCTCGACTAAGGAGTTGTGAAGAGGCGATTAGCGCTTTTGCGCTTTTAAGAAAAGGTATTTTGGGACATCTCTAGTGTCCCAATAACTCGGGATTGATTGAAAGTTGATGTCGTCAGTTCTCAGTTCGAGTAATTTTAGTGGCTCCATGCCGGATTCGAATAAAGGATTCAAGAATTCCTCAAACGTGTGCTGAAAGAATCTGGCGCTGCTTTTTGCAAGCGTAAATATGTACTGAACTGGCTCCCGGTCGAAGTATCCTTTGATGCCGATCAACTTGTCATTCTGTTTGCCTGTGAATCTTTCGTAGAGGTGGTAATACATCGCGAACAGTGGATGCGTGGCAACAATCAGCAAGTGACCACCGGAATGCAGTACTCGACTCATTTCTTGAATATGCAGGCGGATTTCTGGTAGTTCGTTTAGCACAAATATGGAGTACACCACATCAAACGAAGCATCTTCAAAGGGAAGCTTCTGCAAGAGATCTGCTTCAACAAACTGTGCACGTTCATCCGGAACATTTGTGCGCGCAGAGTTGATGAACTCAGGGCTTTTATCAATACCTATAGCGCTCTTGTAGCTACGACTTGCAAGATAACTGAGTAGATTACCATTGCCCGATCCTGCATCCAGTATGCGTTTGTCGGAGAGTTCGCCGGATTGATCATCGATGAGCGGGTAGATAAGATACTTCCGCACAGGATCCTTGTCGAGTCCGTATGTTTCATTCCATTGACTCTCGTATCCGGTCGTTCTTTTGCTCACGTAGAACCCCCTTTCTTCCTTGTCTGCTTTCTGGACTAGAATAATGGCTATAACCTAGGTTATTAAGGATATCTCTCTTTTGGGATTGATTATGAGCATTGTTCGCGAATGGTTGAAGACATACAAACTCCTCATCGGTGGTGCTGTAATCGTGCTCTCCTTAGGATTCGTCGGTATCCTTGCCGCTACGTACAAAGAGCCGAGTGCCGCGCAAACAGCCCAAAAATATGCCACTGTGACGACCTGCGGAAGCTTACCCGTTACTCAATTTGCCGATGCTGAGGCGGAAGTAAACATTCGATTTCAGAACGGAGTTATGGATTACGAATTGGATTTGAAAGACCAGTCCGGGGCGATGATGAAATGGGTATCGGAACACCCAAAAGGTGACTTTTACGTTGAATGGCAGAATTCCGGTGAAAAGACTATTGGGAAAGTATCGATCCCTTTTCGCAATTTCACAGGAAATCTGACCTCAATGAAAGCCTCTGCACAGACTCCTTGTGAAGAAGCTCTATACGGAAAGTTCTACCGTCGAAGTGCCTATTGGGGATTGAGTTGGAACACTCACGATCAAAAGTGAGAATACTCAGCGCAGTTCCAACCCCTTGAGCCCGGCAG
>JADYXS010000348.1 GCA_021772155.1 Candidatus Obscuribacter sp. | reverse complement strand
GCGCGGCGACAAGTACCTCTGCGACGATTGCATTTTCAACAACGACAATGATTGTCACAAGTCCGAGCGCCCGCAGGCATTGAAGTGCACAGTCTATCGTAACGCTACGATCGACGAGTATCGGATGTAATTGGTGGTTCAAATGAATAGTTTGAAGGGAATTGAACAGCTCCAGACAGTTGCTTCGAAGCACACAGTGAAAATTTCCACAGGACCGGATGAAGCGCTTATCCAACAGTCAATCAGTTATTTATCATCGAGCGAAGCCACAGACAGCCTGGCTTCAGACGCTTATTGGCCTAAGTGGAGCAGCCCCTGGTGGCAGATGCTGCTGCTGTATGAGATGGGGCTTGAATCGCAGATTCCACAATCTATTGTAGAAAAGATGGTCGAAGCTCTCGACCAACACTACGCCAAATCCTTTCCTTTCACCGAAGAAGAAGTTCCGGCTGGACTGGATCCGTTGCGCCATATAGCCTGCCACTGCCAGCTTGGCACGATGCATCAACTGCTTGCTAATTATGGTATCAATGTTGAATCCCGCCTCTTTTGGTTCCGATCCTGGTACTTGCAGTATCAAATGAAAGATGGCGGTCTTAACTGCGATGAAGCAGCCTACACCAGGGCCGTTCCGAAGAGTTCTGTCGTTTCGACGCTGCCACCGCTGGAAGCAGTTCTTAACTGCACAGCGCGAGATTTCACTGTTCCAGAAATCGCTTTTTTGGATCAAGGGGCTAATTACCTGATTCAAAAACGCCTCTTCCGTACAGCATCAACTGGGCAGGTTATTGACCCAACCTGGCTTAAACTCTGCTTTCCGCGCTTTTACCACTATGACGTTTTGAGGGGATTGTCATTTCTACTCAACTGGGCACGAAAGCTGAATCGGCCTCTGCCACTTAGCGCAATAAGTGAATGCGTTGAATACATCGACAACGAATTTCCCGATGGACTAATTCGAGTGCAGCGTGCAGCCTGGAACGGATGCACGTCCAGATGGCTCGAACCCACAACTTCCTCATGGACGCGCGGGCCGGCAACCAGCTATCCATTATTGGACGCAGTCAGCACGGTGGGAACAGAATCAATCTATTTGACAAAAATTTGGAGCGCAGCGAAAAAGAATCTCCTTCTTCTCATTGAACGCGGACTGATTAACACCGATCACTGATTGAAGATGTAGTGGCAGCGCCTGGCGGCGCGCTGCGTTTCTGGGACAAGAGGCGGACCAAGGTTCTACGAAGGCTTTCCTTAATAGGGCACTTTCGAATATTTGCTCGTAACAGAACAGTCCGACAAATCAATTTCAGAGCAGCTTCGGTTGCTTGCTTGATGCGTCAACCCTGGCTAGAACCGCCCAGAGGATCGCGCTAATAATGACAGACAGCACGCTTAGTATTTGATCAAACCAATCCGCAGCTTGTCCAAGCAATGAAGGAACCACGCTCGAATCAAGCGACACTGTCCCACAACTCGGTATCCCGTCTTTGTTCGGGAGGTTCTTCATGCTATCTTTTATGCCGATCAGAAACTCGCTCTTTTCTCCCTTGAGCATTTCCGTTTGCGTATAGTTCCCTATGAAATAGTGGGACAGGGCACTGCTTGCTACGAATATAGCTAAACCTGCAACGATAGCAATGATCAACGCTTTCATACAGTAGTGGTCACTTCCTAATCTTGAACCAATAGTAAGCGATTGCAGAGGCATCTAAGACCGCGATGATGAAAGCGGTGCGCGCAATTTGAAAACTTGGGTTCATGGTGAATTGGTCAGCAACGCTTACCGTTAGAAGCCCCACGCCGATGCCGAAGATGCACAGCAGTAGCATGGCCGGCAACAGTAGCAATCCTAGCACTACAGGTGATGGCAGATCTCTCAGCAGCCGCATATTAGCTCAGGCCTTGCGCGGTTCGTTCTTGGGTAGCCCCTTAGGAGACACAACCTTAGGTAATCCGGTCTTTGTCGCTGTGGCTTTTTCAGCGTTCGGTAGGCCCACTCTCGGCAGCTCCGTGGTTCTGGCTGACGCCACTTTCGGCAGCGCAGCCTTGGTCGGTTCTGCTTTGGCTGGCTCTAGTTGAGTCGGTTGCAATGGTGGCAGTTCTGCTTTAGGTACTTCCACCTTCGGCAACTCAGCAACTATTGGTTCAGCTGGTGGCACTTCGGGATGCTTAGGTTTTGCTGGGTGCTCCTCCGTCGAAGGTTCCTTTCCTAGAACCGACAGGAAGAGCTTAATTAACCGCGGATCCCATTCTTTACCGGCGCCTTGCTGCAAAATCGCAGCCGCCTCTTTTTTACTCATGGCCGGCCGCCACGGGCGGTCGCTAGTCATCGCCACATAGGCATCGATTAAAGCGATGATCCGCGATTCCAACGGAATCTGCTCACCCTTCAGACCTTTCGGGTAACCAGTGCCGTCCCAGTGCTCCTGATAGGCTTCCACCACGGCTGCAACCCGGTGCAAGTGCTTCGCCGGCTCTAACAGCTTGGCCCCTATAGAAGGAGTTCCTTGCATAACTTTGATTTCTTCTGCGTTTAACGGTTCTTTCTTCTGAAGGATTTCTTCCGGCACGCCAATTTTGCCGATGTTGTTCAAGATGGCGGACAGTGAAATGATCGTCGTATGTTCTCTGGAAAGATGTAAGGCCGCAGCCAACTTACCCGCGTAATCAGCAGCTCGAGGAGAGCGGTCCGTACTGTAGGCATCCTTGGCCTCGATCATCTTGATGACCGCACCAAGAATTCCCAACAAGCCGTGCTCGGCAATCAGCTTCAAGTCGATTGAACCATACTCTTCCGCTTTCGCCTTTATGGTGGCTTTCTGGATCTCTAGCGCTTCTTCTCCACGCTCGGTCAGTGACGGCATCAAGTCTTCCGATACTGTACAGACCTGGTTGCGTCCACGGTGCTTCGCAAGGTAAAGGGCCTGGTCAGCTAGTTCCGTAAGCTTGTCGCGGTCCTGCGCATCGTACGGGAAGGTTGACACGCCGATTGAAGCGGTGACAACACCGATGCCCTCGACAGGAAGTTCGCGAATGCTCTGACACATCCGTTCTGCCACCACTCGGGCACCACCGATATCAGTTTCAGGCAGCAGAACTACAAATTCTTCACCGCCATACCGAGCAGTGGTATCAACATCGCGCACACATTTTTTGACCACATTGGCAATGTGCTTGATCGCGCAATCACCGAATTGGTGACCGAGATTGTCGTTGATCTTTTTGAGAAAGTCGAGATCGATAATGATGTACGAGAAAGGGTGTCCGAACCGTTGGTTTCTATCGATTTCTCGCGAAAGCTGTTCACCGAAGTATCTGCGGTTGTACAGTCCCGTCATTGGATCTGTGACGGCTTGCTTCTCAACTTGTTCAAACAATTCCTTGTGCGCCAGGTCCGCCGCCACACGTTCAGCAAGACCGACAACCATCTTCATGTCGGGCAATGGGAACTTTCGTTCATTGGATGCAAGGAGACACAAAGCGGCTTTCAAATTCTCCCGATGGATCAACGGAGTTATGATGGCCATCTGCGCATCCGCGGGAGTTTCCAGACCTCTGGCTTTCAGACGACTACTCAGCTCTTCGGCTGTCAGAATAAGTACCTTGCCCGCCGAGACTTCTTCTAATAGATCTTGGAACAACTCTTCTGCTATTTGGTGCCTTTCCACACCGTCAGCTACTTCAAGGTCTCCGGAAACTTTCGATTTTACGAACGTGCCGGTATTGGTATCAAATAGTGATACCACAGACAAGCTCAAATCGAAATATTCTTGTAATGCTTGAACGAGTTCATCCAAGATCTGGTCAACTTCTTTCGGGGACTGACGGATTACCTGAGTGACCCTGTTGATCAATTGCTCGCGCTTGCCGTCATCCCGAATCTTGGCGATCACCTGGTCGGCACGAATAATACTTGCCAGGTTGTTGCAAATCGTCTGTGCTAGTTTGTCATCGTCGCCGGGACGAAACACTCGGTTGTTATTGTCGCGCTTCCATAAGCCTAGTACGCCCAGTGTCTCGCCTTCGTGTTCTAGCGGCACAACCAGAGCCGGATCATGCCCAAAGAATGGGTCGCCCTTGCGGGTGTACTCCACGTTGATCATGCGCACTTTGCCCTTTCCTTCGGAGAATTGGCGCACGAATGGATTGTCCTGTACGTCTAACCGGACCGGTTCGCTGTGCTCGCTGCTAGGAATCTGCGGCACCAGTAGCCGCTCTTCATCGGATAACAGAAAAATCTGAGCGTTGACAAAGCCCATGTGCTCCGCAACAAGTTTTACGGACCGCCCGAGCATATCCTTCATCCGTTGTCCCTTGGACTCTCGGAACAACTCAGAGATGCTGTTGATCAACTTCATTTCTTGAGCGTCCATCTCTCGTTTACGCAAGTCGAAGGACTGCTGAACTACGACCGATAGAGTTTCAGACACGCTCTGGAGCAACCCGGCATCTTGCTCACTCCAATCTCGCGGGTTCGATTGTTGAAGCTCCAGGAATCCGTGAAATCGACCAATGCAGCGCAACTGCGCGACAAGCCGCGCGTGAGTATTGGATAACTCCAACAAAGTGGCCAAGGTTGGTGATTTGGTATATAGCCCTGCATCAAGTTTGGTATCAGGAATGGCGATGACACCACTTCCAGTTTCATCCGGAAAACGAGACAAGAACTCAGAGATGATTGACGAAGACTCATTCGAGCCGAGGTAAGTGTCCACGAAGGGAGTATGTCCGCTTGCAGCAAACTCGTGGGTCACAGTAAGTTGATCGCCAACGACTTGCCAAATTAGCCCGCGGTCAGCAAAAGCGACCTTGGTCAGCTCACCGATAGCAAGCTGCAAAATAGCTGAGTGATCGCTGGAATGGCGCAGTTGCCCGAAAATGTCCCGAATAATTCGCTGCGCATCAGGCGGAAAAACCGATCTACTCTCTTCAGAGATCGTTGTCCAGACCTGCCGCAGGTCACGCAAGCCCTTGTTGTCTCGCTTGCTTTTTTGGGGTCGCGAAGCTGGTACCTCGGCCCGAACGAAAGTTACTTCTTCGTCCGTTGAAGGAGGCGCAGCTGCTAAGGTCGTAATCGCTTTCTCGCCGCCACCAACAAATGCTGTCTCAATGAAGCCGTCCACGAAGGGACTATCACCATCAACGAAGCTCGCCAGGTCAGCTGAGTATGGAGCAGCTCCTTGGGGCGGTAGCTTGCGCATAGCCTCAGGAACGTTAATGGGACGAGTAACAGCTGTGCTGCTGTTGCCGCCGTCTTGACGCTTAGTTTCGAATTCACCAGTGTCTCTTTGGTTGTCCGGCAAATAGCGCGGACCGCCAGCAGCAATTTTGACTACTGGCCATTCATTTCTGCAAGTTTGAACGACTTTCGGGGATGTATTGGGCGAACCGGCATTATTTCGGGCATCTTCCAACCTATTCGTTTCGCCCAGGTCAAGAAATTGCCACACCGGAAGCATCATTTGGAAAGCCCGGCGAACCATGTCAGGATCGACCGAGCCAACACATTGGAAGACTTCCGGACCGTGCTCTTCGCTGCGATGTCCGTAAACGACCAGGCAAAGCCCCTGGCTTTCAACCAGGAAGCAAAACTCTTCCTGTTTGTCGTCCCTCTCTTCAGAAAAAACCGAAATGCAGAAGGCTTCTCTGGAAAGTTTTCGGTGGTCTCCGCCTTCAGGCAGCAACCAACGCGAGTTGCGGCTAGACCAGTAGACAATAATCGGCGACCGCTCCAACGTGGCCGCCTTTTCAATT
>JADYXS010000347.1 GCA_021772155.1 Candidatus Obscuribacter sp. | reverse complement strand
GCATCAACGCGATCAGCACAGTGCCAGCGATCCACGCGCAGGAATGCTCGGCTGCAAACAGTTTCACCGATCACATTAGTCATTGGTTTGGCAAACATGATTGCCGGAGCAATACGTCGAACAATTGGCGGCAAAGGGCTTTCCCCCTCTAGTTCTGCTCACAAGAGTCACTATAGACACCGCTCAACATAATTGTAGGGTAGGGGCTTTTGTCCCAATACTGTTCACTTAGGCGAATTGAATCCTCTGTCCTTGCCGATCCTGGAGCGCCGGCGTCCCGCCGGCTTTTGATCGTCGCAGGCGTGGCAGGATAAGATGCTGGCACCACAAATGCAATCAGGTGCCGGCGGGACGCCGGCGCTCCCAGGTTTCACCCAAGCGTTAAGTGAACTGTATTGGGGCTTTTGTCCCTCCCCTACCAGGTCTCGGTAAGGCCTAATCGCCATCTACAGCGTTGTTACGCTGAAGTGCCGATCGCTGTCTTGTCGTTGCTTTTTTTCTTCTGGCCAAACCAGCTGATGAGCAAGGCAATGACGACGAGGGCTACAGCTCCGCCGAGGATGCCTAATCGAGTTTCATTATTGGCGCTAACACCGGCTTCGATTAAGCCACCATATGTAATGCCCGCTACGGCCATCATTGACGGAACAATGAGTAAATTGCCGTAACCGAGGTTGCCAGCCCGCTGCAGAGCAGGTCCGAGCGTAGCGAACATCACACCGGCTACAGTTGCAGAAACGAAAAGACTGCTGGTTGCCTCGGCGTGAAGGTAAAAGGTTGCAGCCATCGGCAGCAAGACCCCGGCAGCCAGAAAGACAGCGCAGCGCAAGCGCTTGTCGGTGAGATCCCGAAGTAGCATGAACAATATTGCCATGACGATGAAGCCCGCATAGAGCGCAGCGCCTGTGTATGCGTGAGTGACGTTGATACCTGTGACGTTTGAGTTGAACCCAACAATGAAGCACTGCAAAAGAACCCGAGAGACAAAAAACAGACCGGCATATTGGGCAAATGGGCTACGTGGCGGCAAAATAGCTGCAGGGATCAGCGCAACCAACCCGTAGATGCCCCAAAAACGCGTCGCAACAAGAGTCAAAACGCCAATGACAATGAGCAATTGAATCGCAGCGGAGGAGCTAATCTTCTCCTCACCTTCAGCATCGATGTTTTGGAACAAGTAGGTTGCAAATATTCCGGCGCCGACCAGGATTGCCAGAGGCGCCATGTTCACAGCCAACGACAATTTCGTAATCACAATCAAAGCACCGAGTCCGCCAGACATGGCCAGTACAACCCGCTTAACAAGCCACTTGTCGTCTTTCATGAAGGGGCGGTGAAAGATTTTTAAAATCAGACAGCAGGAAATAATGCCCAGCAGAATTGCGGCGTCACGTTGAAACGTTGCCTGTTGACTCAACCACAGCACACCTGCCAACCATGAAAGCGGTGCCACCACATCATCGTAAATTTGTTCTTCGGCAAACAGCGTATTGTCAGCCACCTTGGCTACTAACAGTCCAAGGATCGCAGCTGCAACAGGAGTTTGCATGCCCTCAGCAGGGAGGCAATAAGTGAAGATTACTGACAGGACAAGTAAAAGAACGCCACGCAACTGCCCGCTCAATCCTATGCGGTTCACGATGAACGTCAAAAGCGCAGCGCAAAAGAAGCAAGGGACACTAACGTTCACTGACAACCCCAGTAACGCAGCCAGACCGAATAACCCGGCAAATGGAATCAGGACGATGGCAATCGGCACCAACACGGCCAGCAGTGGCTTTAGAGACAGCTGTTTGATCACGCCGTCTCGAACAAGCGGGAAGAAAAATGCCAGTGCGGCGCTGATGGCGAATAGAATGAGTATATTCGGGCTGAGGTTTGCCATGACTGCTCCGGAGGTGCGTGCTAGACTAAGCCAAATGTAGCATAACGAATACCGTCAAAATGGCGCCGTAAGCTAAGTTCAGGTAAAGTACGTGTTAGATAAATGCGCTCTATTCAAGTCTTAATACTAGTACCAATTATTCTTTTCGTCTTCATTGCGATGTTCGTCACGAAGTCCGACGAAGCGCCGACGGAAGAAGCTGTCGTTATCTTGCAAAAACTGCGCAGCGGCAATCTAGTTGAAGCCGTAGCTGAGTTCGGCGATAACACATGCCATTGCGCGCCGGAAGGCGGATACATCTCCTACGTTCAATATGAATCTGGACATGATCCTAATCTTGCTTTTCTTGTCGGTCAGAAGTTTGATATCGGCACGCCGCGCATGGAGGCACTTCCGTACAACGGCGAAAAGTACTTCTTCCCCTGGGACAAACCAGAGGACACCATCGTTTACGTGCCCATAACTTTTGCTGCCTCCAACCGCCCGCTATTTCTGCCGCAAGATATGGCATTTGGCTATGAGATGACCGAGAAGCAACTGCAGCAGTTCATCAATGACCCCACTGAACATTGGATGCGTTCGTTCACAACCCGCTTGCGCCCGACGCTTTCCACAGGACTAGTTAAGCCTCGGGATCCGAAAGCAAAAAAAACCGAAATGGAGAAAGCTGCGGAACAAGGCTTATTGCCCGCGGAATTCTCAAAGTACTTAATTCCGAAAGACGCCGCTCCGGTTAAAACCGCATCGGGCAAGACGGAGCCAGCTGCAGCATTCACGGCGCAGTTACCGCGCCTTCAATCAATAGTGATTGCATTGAAAATCGTACGCCGCGGGTCGCTTGCTCGCTGGGCAGTTAGAAAAGTTGGTATCGAAAAGCCGGTCTTGGTCAGCGCCGGCAAGCAATTCGAGCTCAAGGAAGAACCGGTGGTTCCCGCTACCGGGATGTAACTTAAACACGATCGTGCGGGCCAGTGCATCCCTTGCGCCTTGCCGTCGAAACAACTCCAACACGATCTCAAGAAAAATCCCCAACCAACGAAAGTGGGATCTGTTAATTCGTGCATTCTCAGTGTGCCAACACCCACAGCAAAGAAGTTCATTTGCGTACTGACTATTCATCAACAAACGGTAACGATAGGGGTGAGCCTAGAAACTGCCACAGCGCGTAGATTTATGACTGGCAGATGTGGCTCGGAATGTTACCAAACAAGCCTCGGTGCGGGTATTTTCACTCGTGACCAATAAGGAGAACCCCATGCTGGAAGTTCAGGATTCAATGGGAACACCGAGCAAGCACCAAAGATCAGCAACTGATTTCGGGCTGGATATGTGTTGCTCTTCCTTTAATGCCGCGGCGAAAACGACACCAGAGGACAGTGGAACGAACTTGCCAGACACAAACGTTGGGCAAGATGGACTTGAACTGTGTAACGTGTTGGTGCCCAATGAAAAGCCAAGGGATCTTCCTGCGAAAGGTGCCGACTTCTGGGGCGAGCATCCGGATGCCACAGACTTAAATACCGGTCGGCGAGCCCTGGGCAAAGATACTATGGACCATCTGGACGATTGGGATTGGTTGATTGCAAACCGAAAGCAAGTGCAGCGCGGCCTTGAAACCGCATATGGTCGGATGACGCCTGAGGCTTTCGAAAAATTCGTCAAGGAACTGACCGAAAAATCAGACGGCAAAATATATATGGAAAAAGGCAATGGACTCTTGGGCAGTCTCAACCCGCTCAATCCGCCCGGGGACCAGGTTGTATGCTGCTACCTCCAGCGAGGCGGTCTTTATCGAGATAACAACGTCCTGGATTCACGCCAGCTGACATACAGCCCAACCTATGTGTCAGGCAGAAAAACACACGACAGCAATAAGTGACTGTAGAAGATACAGAAAAGGAAGGACTGTTAAACTTACCGCTTACTCTGAAATTAGATGGGAGTCCATTAAATTGGTGGCAATAAGCCTATCGAGATGTGAGGATGTAGTGATCGCGTGAGACGAGTGTGTCCTTTGTGCCTTGGCGTCGGAACAATTCCACAACCATCTCGCGTGAAGTCTTCCTATCCACAGAAAGGGAAAGCTTCGCCGGTTCGTATGCGGCAGGCAGTCGCCCTTTCATCGAAACGGTAACGGAGTTGTTGTCCCAAGCAGAAGTAACCTGCACTGGGCAAGGCAGCTCGTTCTTGAAACTTAGATCTGCTTGTCCATACCAGACTGTTGCGTCCAACCCTGCAGGCACGGTACGAATTGTCCGCAGATGGGGAACACGTTGTTCAATCTGGCAGCCGGTTTCCAGCGCCAGCTGGTAAAGAGCTGATGAGACCAAACAGACACCACCACCAACAGTGGTGGCATTCTCCGAACCTAGATATGACGGCGCTGGCCGGTAGCCGCGCCCGCTAGTTCGCGGGCCGACTACTCTATTGAACGAAAGTTTCTCCCCAGGACGCAGGACAATACCATCAAGGGCATGAGCGGCAAGCTGGATGTTCGACTTTTGTGCTGACGTCAAACCTGTTGTCGATAGGGTCTTTTTTGCTATCACATCGGAAAACGGATAAGTTGCGTAGCACACGGTTGCCAGCGTGATGGGCAGCGACGCCATCACAAGCCATGTCCAGGACTTTGCTCCCTTCACCTGCATTGCAATTACTCCGTTACCGTGATTACATCCGCTTGGGAGTGGGCGCGCACTTTGTTCGTGTACATGCCTTCCAACAGGACAGGATTCATTTGGAACTTGCCTGGAATTTCCATGCGCACCATTTGATGGAATTCAAACTTGCCGCGTCCGAACTCGGTGACGAAAAACGCCAGGTGGTCATCCATAACATCCTGGTGAGTCCACCACCAGTTGCCCCATGAATAAGCATCCGCTTTCTTGTCGGAACCTTCTTCCTGGGCATTCTCGCGCGAGTCATTCTCAACGACTTCGGCCCCGCTAGGCAATGGTGCCTTCAAGTAAGTGTACGGCACTGCAGTTGGTGAATCAACGAACACCTTCATCAGAACCGTTTCACCGGCGCGCACCGTGCGATTGGGCAGAGCAACTGCTTTAAACTGCACGTTGCCGCTGCTATCGGAAGGTCCGGCAACCAGCTTGAAGAACTCGCGACGCAGCTGTAAACCATCGGGAGTTGACTGCTGCGCAATGTGTTCGCCCGGTTTGATGGCTCGATAGTAGGTAACCAGACTTGTGTAATAGAGCTTGCCTGGACCCTTCTTATGGATGGCCACTTTGCCTTGTTGCGGTTTCAATTGAAGCAGCACGTCTTTTTCCGGTTCAAGAATGCTCTTGCTGCCAAAGTTCAGTTCTTTGCTCAGCTGACCGCCGATCAAGACATCAGATACGAATTCGGTATTCGAGCCCTGGTGCTTTTGGGCGATTTCACTGTCCATGAAGGCGCGGAAAACTTCAGCTGTGGTTTTGGTATTGCTCCAACCATCCTTGCCGCGTTGCATCAAAATCCAGCGTTTAATGGCTTCCATCCGGTCGCTATTTTCAGGTTCCATCTGCAACGCCGCCTCAAAGGCAAGCGCCGTCGTCTCTACGTCCGTGTAGCGATAGCTATAATACCCTTGATATTCTGCGCCCGGATTGAGCTTGGTCATCATCTGCTTGCTTGGTGCCCAGTCAAGCATGTTACCAGCATCACTGGTGGTGATATTACCGAGTTCGACCAAACGGTCATAAAGCGTCCGCGCCACTTCGTGCTCGCCTTGCTTGTCGAAGGTCACCGAGTAGAACGCAAGCATTTCCGGCGTCAGCTTATCCTTTCGGGAAAGAACCCATTCTCGAACTTTGCTCGGAGTTTTCACACCATATTTGTTCAGAACGAAATAGGCGCGAGCCAGGTCGATACCATGTTCGGTATCACTCCAGAAATCTGGCTTGTGCAAAGGATCCGTAAGCTGTTTGTGCAGGACAACCGAGCTCTTCGCCAGCCAGTTCTTGCCGTTCTTGGCGCGCTCTGGATCTACCGTATAGCCAGCTTCCTTCAGTAGCGTATAACCGTCAAGAACGAGCGCAGTCAGATTCATGCTGCTTTCGTCATTTGACCACCACCCCCATCCTCCGTCTTCATGCTGGTAGCCATCAAGCTTGTCCATCGACATCTTGTAGACGTCTTTGAACTTCTTTTTGTCTCCGGCGGTGAGCGGCAAACCAAGTGTTTGATTCATGCGAACAGCTACCACTGCGGGCATGAGACGACTCATCGTTTGCTCGGTACATCCGTATGGATAATCGATCAATGAATGGAAGTTCCCAAGCAATGGTCCCAAAGCTGAGGAAGACATGTAGACGTGATGCTTAACTGAACCTGGCACGGCATCTTTAGGAATGTCTCCTTGGAGCGTGACGGTTTCATCATCAGCAGTAATGATGCCTGACTTACTGATGAACTCCTGTATGCCCAGAGGCAGAACAGGTACCTTGGACTGCATGGCATCGCCAGCAGTATCCCCTACCGCCTTGCACTCGACCACGGCCTCACCGGACGATTGCAGCGTGACAGGCCAGCTGTATCGCAATGCTTTGTCCGGATTGACAGTGAGCTTTTGAACCAGGCTCTCTTTGACTTTGAATTGATCGGATGCATCTAGCGTGAGCCTGACGAGCTGCGGCCGGTCCGTGTAATTGTGAACCACTGCTGTGATGAACCCTTCATCTCCTTGAGAGAAGAATCTTGGCAGTGCCAGACGCAAAATTAGATCTTGGGTCGAAATCACTTTCTGGATGGTTGAGCCGACATCCGTGTTGAGCGTGATGCCGCGAACGGTGGCGCGCCAGGTAGTTAGATTGTCAGGCAATTTGACAGTCGTTCGCGCCACGCCTTCTTTGTCCGTGATCAAGTCCGGCACCCAGGCCGCTGTGTCGCGGAAGTCCTTGCGGACACGCGGTTCAATCTTATTGGGACCGCCCGAGTTCTCTTCCGGGAAAGAGCAGATGGTGGTGACCACGTTTGACGTGCGAGCGTAGAAGAACTTGCGGATATCTTGAGTAATATCCGGTCGAATGGCAAATATACTTTCGTCCACCACGGCTAATGAAAGCTCTGTATTGGCCGCCGGTTTTCCATCAGCGTACTTAGCTGTGACGGTGTATGTGGCATTCTCGCCTGGTTTGTACTTGCTCTTATCTGTCTCCACATTCACTTGCAAGAAACGATCTTCAGGTGACACACGGATCATCGTTGACGTCGTATAGAACTGGTGCTTCTTGCCGACAAAGGTAACGTTAACGAAGACATTGGGAGCATAATCCACCGTCAATGGGATCTCGACCATTTGTCCTGTGGCGGTCATGTTGACGACCCGATAATTGTAGAGCTTGGCGCCTTCGACGCTGACTATCGCTTGGGCTCCTTCGCTACCGGTCACCGGTGCGGTGATCATCACTTTGGCAACGTCACCGGCTTTGTAGACCTGTTTATCGAGCTTTACAGCAAGCGGTTCTTTCGCCGCGTCGGCGGAACCGAGCCTGAATGGGGAGTCTTTGCTGACGACCCAAACGCTACTTTCATCCACAATCGTATTGTTGTTCTTGTCGTGAGAGACGGCAAGCACCTCATAGTCGTCCGTGACAAATTCCGGTTTTGTTTGAAATTGAACATGGGCATGACCCTTCGCGTCCGTGTTCACGGTCTTTTCTTCATAGACCTGGACGCCCTTATATTCACTACGCTGGCGATCATAAATTCTGCGATAAAGTTGCATCTTCACCGGTTGGTTGGCCATCGGTTGGTGGTCATCGTAAGAAACAGCAGTGACGTCTGCTCCAATTGGCTCACCCACTTTGGCGATATAGCTGTCTGGTTGGACGAATACTCCGAATGCACCGTTGGTGACCGTCACAGAGCCGCTACCAAGAACGCTCAGGCGGCTGATGTCCGTAACTTCTGCTTCCACCTTGTACTTGTGATCATAGCGGTCGTATTCCCAGGGCCGGTCTTTGTCGAAAGTAGTGCTCTTGGTCTGGAACTCGACAACTGCTTCGCCATTCTCGTCGGTGGTGGCATAACCTTCGCTGACATAATCGCCGCTGTACCCGCCATCGGAGGACCCATCGTCATCATGATCCCAGCCATCAAAATAGTCGTAGTATGCCGGGCGATCCATCAGGTTGTAGCGAGCAGCCCAGTCAATCGCTGAGAAAATTGTGTATTTGACTTTGGCGTTACTGACTGGAGCACCGAAGTAATAAGACGCTTTGATTCGCGCTTTCCCCTTGCTACCGGAGACAATTCGGGGCTCCAGGGGTGTTACATCTACCTTGTACTCTGGCTTGCGATACTCGGCCACTTCAAATCGTTCGTAATCCTGAGATCCATCCGGATACTGCAGCGTGATTTGGTAAGCGCCAGTTTTGCCTTCTTTGGGAATTTCAATCAATCCATGGAAACTTCCATGGGCATTGGTTTTGAACTTCTCCTGATGAATTACGTTGTTGTCCGGGTCCTCGACCGAAGCGGTCACCTTTAAGTTTGCCCCAGGGTTCTTGAAGCCATTCAAAGATTTCGTGCGCGCAATTCCCTTGTAATAGACAGTTTGTCCCAAGCGATAAACAGGGCGATCGGTATAAAAGTAGGTATTGGTACTGTCGTTATTGCTGGAGTAGAAGCCATAGGCACCATAAGCGTGTTGCTCTCCGATAGTTCCGTAAACCATCAAGCTTCGTGACACGTTCAAAGGACCGGAGGTGACCATTTTTGCAAAACCTTCAGCATCGGTCTTGGCTGTACCAATAGGCTTCAACGGATTATCGCGCTCGAAAAGTTGTAAGTTGAATCCGGAAATCGGCTTGAGCGTATTCAAATCAATGGCCCGGGTAACGGTCTGCCAGGGATCTTGTTTCACAATCAGACCGATGTCTGTGACGGTGAACCAGAGCAAGTTCCAATCGCGCTTGTTCTGGATGTTCTTAACTCGAGCCACAGCAAAGTAGTCTCCCGGAGCAAGCGGTGCTTCAAACTTAAACTCTTCCCGTGAGTAATCCGATTCGTCAGTAGAAAGCTGGCGGGTCCATGTGCGCAGCGGTGTCATCGCACTGAAAAATGCGTCGGCTTTCTTTCGCGATGTGCTGTCGTAAGGCTTATAGACGCTCAACTCAGGAGTCATGTCGAAGCCATACAAATTCGGCGCAGCGATCGGTTTTCCACCGTTGTAAAGCCCCTTGACCAGCGGCATCATGTCGCGCTTATAGACAGATACCTCCGCCTCAGAAGAGCCCTGCGCATTGATCCAAAATCGCGGTTGTTCCTTTGTCGTAAAGACTCGCGCATTGGAGGCCATATTAACGGAAGGACTAGACAACTGAAGCGTAACGTCATGCTTGAGATTGGTAACACCGTTCTTCTCGACAAAAATGCCATTATCGTAACTAGTGGAAAAGCCTGGCACATGGACCTTCAGCTCGTATTCACCAACCGGCAATTGATCAATTCGGAACGTACCGTCTTGATTGACCCAGACTCCGCGCTCTTGCGAATTGCCATTTCTCGGACCGATGGCGATGGCATACACTTTGTGTTGACGTAAGTCGTATGAATAAAGATTGAACCCTTCCTGCTGCAGTGCCAGTCGTCCAGCAATAGAGCCGGCCGGTACTTCCAGCATGACGGCAACGCTGACCAAAAGGAGCAGCTTCAATAGAATCAACTGCCATGAGACCAAATTTGTTTTGGTCATCGGAAATCCTTGTTCGACTGCGTTAGTCATAGATCTCTGTCCTTAGTCTGTAGAGCTGACACGGTTCACCGGGTTTGATACCAGCTTTTAATTTGCACTGAACTAATTGATAGTGAGCATCGGATGCCTCGCCCGGAAGCAGAACGCCCGATTTGCCGCCGGCACGGACTAAAAGTCCATCGCGTAGCGGGTTTTGAAACGAAATACGAGGAATCGCCTCAACAGATTTGATCACCGTCACCTGTATCTTGAGTTTCTTCCATTCAGAAGCCACGACAGGCTTAAAGCGATATTCTTTGGTGAGAGCGCCAATGGTGGCATAAACGGTGGCTTTGGCAATCGTATCAGCTTGCGGATAAATGGAGCCCCAGCATGCGCGCGTTTTGCCGCCACGATACAAGGTGACAAACACGCCGCCCGGTTGTCGAAAATGCTTCTTGGTAGCAAAACTACTTGCGAAATCATCCAGGCCCACCGATGACGATTTGCTTTCTCCAAAATGCATTGCCATTGTTTGCCTGGCAATATCGACCAGTGACACTTCACGACCAACCGTAAGGTGCGGGCCGGAAGCCCGTGCTGCCGGGGAGATCTTTGAAGGCAATGTTGAAGCAACGGTTGAAACCTGGCAGACGAGCAAAACCATAAGCGTGAAAGCGCTCAACCGTATCGCTTTTTGTCTGGACAAGTTAAACAGCATCAACAAATCTCTATCTAGTTGCCTCTCGCGTTAGACTTGGCATGGTTGAAGAAAATCTCCAGCCATATTGATTGTCGGTTATCAGCGCAAGTTAATCGTGAAGGGCCGGCAAGGTTATTGTTAACTGCGGGCAAGAATACAGTTAACGTGCAAACGAAGAAGAAGATGGATCCGCTCCAAG
>JADYXS010000346.1 GCA_021772155.1 Candidatus Obscuribacter sp. | reverse complement strand
GGGTGGGATATCTATATGATATAGTTACCCATTTCTCAAGAAAGATAACGCAGGGGTGAGGGTTTTAATCTCGCCTGCGTCATCTTTAGAGGCATGGCGGAAAAGAAAGGCGAGTTCGGCCAAGCCCGAACCCGCCTCGTTAATGCAGCGCTCACATTGCTGCGGACAAATCAAGCTCCAGAGCGCCACCGGGCAACTGCGGCGTCGCCACTCCATCGATCGGAGCGACGGCGTATCGCAAGTTGTCCAGCGAACTCAGACGTGCGTAGTTGGCCGGAAAAACGTTGGCACCGAAGACCGCTAGGAGCGGCTCGAGCTGTTCGTTGCGCAGCCGCCGGAGAAAACTCGGCGAATCTTCCAGGCTCGGTGCCTCGACGACTGCGACTCGGTCGCCGAAGCGTCCGAAAAGCTCGCGGGCAAGCCGCAGGCGCTCCGCAGCAGACCGTTCCAGCGGTTTGCGAGAAGACGAAAGCACGCCGATGGTTAGTCGGTTGAGCGTGCCCTGCTTCAGCGCAGCCGAGACAACGGTTGCCTGAGCGGTGCTGGCCGGGTCGAACGATCCGAGGTAGACGCCAGCGCGCCACAGGATCGGGTGTGTCGGGTAGCGTACTCCGAGGAGACGCTCCATCACCGGACGTAGCCGGAACTGCTCATCGAGCGGCAGAGCAAGCGACTGTACGACATGTCGAATGACCTTGTCGTCCTGCCCTTCCCTGGACTGCGAGGGTTTGAACGTCGGCACCTTCAGTGCTCGCCGCATCTCATCGGGGATCAGTCCTTCGAGAGATTGCTGGAAAGTAGACCATCGCGCTTGGAACAGGCGTTCCGCCGCTGCCAGCGACTGCTCGGCAATGAACGGATAAAGCCCGGCGTTGCTGATGAAGCGACCGACTTCCGCAGGCAGAATATCGCCCGTGTCGAGACCCAGTGCGATCCGGCGGCGAGCCTCGCTCGACGAAAGGCCGTCTGCATCGTGCAACATGATGTCATGGATCACCGGCTTATAGACCTCTGCAGACTCCGTACACACGACCGGCCGCGCGATACGCACGAAGTCAAACCGAGGCTCACCCGCGAAGATTTTGAAGTTCTTCTCGAAAGTGTCGTCGCCGAAGATGCCGAACAGGTGTGCTTTCGGGTGGCGTTGAAGAATGTAGCGAGCGAACTCTCGCCGACCTTCTAGCGGTTCCCTTAAGATAACAACGCGGTCACCCTGATCGGCGAACAGGAGCTGAAGCATGCTGACGCGTTCAGCCAC
The DNA here is from genome assembly GCA_021772155.1 of Candidatus Obscuribacter sp. Taxonomy (GTDB): domain Bacteria; phylum Cyanobacteriota; class Vampirovibrionia; order Obscuribacterales; family Obscuribacteraceae; genus JADYXS01. The sequence goes on along the minus strand of JADYXS010000346.1, from coordinate 4,991 downwards.
GGAAGCGTTGAAGTCTTTGTCGGTGTTGTAGTTGACGGTGATGTAGACCTTTGAAAGCCCGAAATGCCTCATCGCCTCAATGACCGCAGCGCGATGCGCAAGCGTGGGCGGATCAAAAGAGCCGATGTAATAGCCGATGAGAGTCGCGTTCTCATCGATCGTTTGAGCCAATTTTGTCTCATTCATAGAGGGTTTCCTTGGGTGGAAAAAGCGAGCTCAACCAGCTCGGTGCAAAATGATTGGGACCGGACTCAGCTGCCGTGTTAACGCAACCCGGCCCTGGGGGAGCGACGCCAGTTCGTCGCTCCCCCTCGGTTGCTCGATCTGCTTTTCTTTAGCTGCGATCGCCGGAGCGAAGGCGCAGGAAGAAGAACAGGAAGTTGTAGAAGTTCAGGAACAACGACATCGTCAGGTCGATGGCGTTTGTCCAGGTGTCATCCAGCTTCTTGGCGCGGCTGAAATCGAACAAGAAGAAGCCGACGAACACAATCATCCCGACGAGCGAGTAAATCGTGTTGACGACACCGCTCATGGTGACGAACCAGCCGATGATTCCCGTAAGAATCAGCCCGAACAGGGCAAGCATCAGGATGCCGCCCAACTTGCCGAAGTCGTACTTCGACAGAGTGGCCACAAGCCATGTGCCCACGGTGACCGCGGCCGTGCCGAGATAGCACTGAAGCACGACTTCCGGCCCGATCCAGTTCAGGTACTGGTGAATCGAAGGACCGAAGAACAGGCCGGCCAGGAACATCCAGACGCTGACGGCGATGATGCCGTTGGTACGGCCGACGCGAGCCTGCCACGGCACGATGAAGCAGCCGGCGAAGAACGCGACGAAGAGCGCGATCATCGCGGGAACGCTGGTGATTCCGGCGCCGAGCCAGGTGCCAAGCCCGCTAATGAGTAGACCAGCGGTGAGCAAAGGAGCAGCCTTGGCAACGACGCCAGACTGAAGTTTGGTTGCGAGAGTTGTGTCCATAGAATCAAAGCTTTCTTTCCGAATGGAAGAAGTGACACTCGGCAATGCCGAAGTGTCGACCAAGAGGGGCTTTCGTTTGCCGGTAGGAATTTGCCCCTGATTTCCTGCCGGCGCTGCTAGTTATTGCAATGAGAGGTTGGCGACGCCGCTGGCGACCAGCATAATTAGCGTCACGAGCGCGATCCCCATGGCTACAACGACAGAACCGTAGGTCCAGCCGAGGTAGAGGAGGGCCTTCCAGAACTGCGTGCTGCCGTCGTCGCTTTTCTTGAACCGGAAGAGGATGTTGCCACCCTTGAACTTCCAGTAGATATAGCCCAACGAGCCGGCGAAGAGGGTGGCGAAAAGCCACCAAAGAGACGCAAGAGTTACCATCTGAACAAACTCCATGCGCTGTAAAGCGCAACAATAGTCCCACTTTCCGTCTGGTCACCGTCCGTGCCTCAACGTTAGAAGGCTGGAAAAATGTGCAAAGCGCGGGGAATTGGCGTTTTTTTGCGGTTGACCGAACAGAATGAGGGGAAGTGAAGTGGATCTGAAGCCTATCGGATTAAAAGAAGAAAAAAGCGCCACTATTGGACAGTGTTCCGATTAACTACTTCGAAGGTCTTGATATCGCTTCGCGCAGCCACGCTACCCTGCAAGATGGTTACGGCAATTTCCTCTTCCTGATTGCGGATTGCCCCACCGCAGTTCGCAGAAGCGCGCGCCCAAAAGCCCCTCCCTTGCTAGTTTTCAAGCGGTTCACACCTGTGAAAACCCTCGTCAGTTACTGCACCTGGCCGGTCAGTCATATGCCGATGATCGCCGCAGGCACAATGAAAACCTTTGTTCTTTCCAATCAATCGCATCTTCTTTGTCGAAAAGCTATAAACTGGGGGAACTGCAACTGGGACGTAGCGTCTCGCTTGTTGTCTGCATCACCGATGAGGCGCACCATGATTCGCTCATTTACGAATTCCGCTCTTGCTTTCAAATCGATGTTTTCCATCACTTTACTCAGTTTGCTTTTAACGGGTTGCGGAGTTCAATCGCATAAAACGACGGAACGCTATGTGTCTCCAACAATTGAAGGAGCCACCCAGCGCATCAACTTAGATGAAGTCGAGAAGGCGTTCTTTTCCACCAAGGGCAAAGACCTTCCCGCTTGGATGAGCGCATTTGAAAAACGCGTGAATGAAATCTATGAAGGGTCAGATGTTGTTTCTGTGGATGCAACAAGAGATACCGGCAAATTGAAAGTTGTCGGATTTGTCGACAAAAACAAAGAGCCCGGCTACCAAGAAGGCGAAGACAAGCTGTTCTCGCTTGAACAAACAGGCGATGTCGTTAACGACAAGATGCCGTATCAAGTCTCCGATGAACGCGGCAATCCTTATCATCAAGGGCACTACAGCCTGTTCGGCAATCCATTCGTTCAGGCGTTGGTCATCGGGCACATGTTCAACTCGTTTGGGCCTCGCTATTACACACCGTATGCTCAACATTCCGTGTTGCAGAATCACCGTAACGGCTTCCGCGGTTCGTCCTCATACACGAATCAACGTGAAGCCAACTCACAGTTCGGCAGTCGATACAAAGAAAAAGCGACCGGTGGTTTCGCGAGCAAGACAGGATTCGGCAGCAGAAGTACGAGCCCAGGCGCCAGCCGAAGCTGGTCCAGTCCAGGCACCACGAGCTCCCCATCGGCATCATCATCTCCTTGGGGTGGCAGAAGATCAGGTTCGATTTTTGGTGGCGGCTCACGCCGGGGTTGGGGCGGACGCCGCCGCTAGTTGCTTGGAGGCAAATGAATGTACACTCTTCAGCTGAACGACGCAAGCGGTGCTCTTTCAGTTAGTTTTCGCCTTGAACCCAGGCATATTGAACGGAAAGCAATTGATGTGGTTTTTGAGGTGATCGGTGCCGGGCCGGAATATCTCATCGAAAACCACATCATTGATGCAAGTAAGGTTGATGACCTGAAGGCTGTACAGAGACTGATTTTCGATGAAGATGCCGAAGGTATGTTCATTCGCCAAAATGTGCAACTTACTGCAAATGGTCAGCCAATAGATCCCGACAAACCGCTGCGGGACGCCTTCCCAACTGCGCCGAGCGGACAAATTGGCGTATGCCAAATCGTGGTGCACGGGACCGGTGAACCAGCTGACCTCGGCGGCAAGATGCGGCAGTATGCAAGAATGTTTTTCTTGCATCAAATCCTCGATGGCAAGCCGCTCGACGTTACTGTCGACCATCTGGAACTTCAGCCGTTGATCGATTGGGCAGAAAAAGACGGACTGATAGAAATTGACGTAAAGCGCGCTGCTTACAAGCTTACAGAAAAAGGCAAACGCCTTCAGCAGCAACAATTGGACGAAGCTCAGGACTTGATTCGTCGCTACGACATCTACGGAGACGTTGATGTTGACTCGTCAGGCACCGTACGATTCGATACTGGTTTGGGTCGTGATTTACGTGTGCCTGTGTTCGAAATTGCAGGCGTTGATCCGTTTCGATCACGCTTCCTGCTTGGATTGAATGATGGTGAGTGGAAAGAGTCTGATTGGCCACAGCTTGCAACGAAAGAAAGCTGGTATGACGAAGTTTTTGCTCCGATTGAATCGGCCCCTTCTGTTGAAGAGATCGGCGAGCCACAGCTGCAGCTGATTATGGAACAGGGCAAAAAAGCCATTCGTCTGGATGGAGCGAATCAACAGCATCATTCGTTCCACGACGCATAGCCGATTGCCCGATTTGGCTGATGCCACTGCCTGCGGTGCCGCTATGCACGGATTTGCGTTGATGGTAACCGGATGGCTCGCATTGTTAACAGCTTGATGGCAGCTTCGCTAGAGCCGAGTCTCGAAGGTCTGATTGCTTGACAAGGCCCGGGTGCGCGTGAATCTTTCAACTAATCTAGATCACTGCATGCTATCTCGATCCCTCACTAACTAAGGTGGAGACATCCTTGTTTTGTAGCGCCGATTGGTGAGTTAAACCCAGAGAATATTTTACGTCCAGAACATTCCAGATTATTTGAGACGGTGTCTTGAATAAGAGGAAGCTACCTGGCGTTGTGATTGCTCTGTGCTTGCAAGCTAAATCCAACCCAAACAAAACCAAGGACACGGAGCAGATTCCATAAGACGGTGCAATTGTGGCTGGTCGTCTTGGTTTGGTAAACAGCACAGCAAACAAAAATGTATATGAATACCACGATTCAACTGACTCCCACGCAAGTTGCCCCCACACAATTCCAGGCGAAAGCTGCAGAGAAGACTTTGGCGGCGACGCCCTAGGCTTCGAAAACAATCAACTATGAGCACACAAAAAGTTTGCCCTTCTTCACTCAAGCTCGGCGATGTCATTCGCAGCGAGCGCTTCGTCAACGCGTTTAAGCGGCAACAAGACGGTAAGGTTTCAGCAGGCTATAATCGCACCGAAAGCATCTTGGGCACCAAATACAATGCCATCGATCCGACCCGCGCGACGGCGGATTTCGTTGTGCTTTTGTCGCAGTCAGCCATTCCCGACGGGCACCATTATGGACCCGATCATCCAAGCTGGAACATCGAGGCGGCGCGGCTGAATGTCGATGGTACGTTCAGCGGCGAGATCATCGCCTTCCCGTACGGCGGTTATGACGATAATGCTCTGGGCGAGGTCGATCTGGTGGCAACGGCAAAAGTGAGCCTGCAGCCCCTGTTGCCATAAAGAACCATTGGCATGAAAGTAACAACCAAAACGTGCGGCACAAACATGGTTGTTGGCAAAGCTCACACACGAGCCTGACTGCTATCTCGACTTGCCGGGCTCAATGATAGAAGAAGGACGGGCGCTTGCTGCGCCCGTCCTTCCTTCTATTCATTATTGGCTCCATTCACTTGTGACGGACCGCAGTCACCGGCACCACAGATGGCATCTCAATCTTCGTCTTGGCGATTCGTAATACTAAAACATATAGCAGAGAAGGAGCCAATAAAAAAACACCGCCAACCGGGCGACGGAACCAGCTTTCGCTGAT
>JADYXS010000345.1 GCA_021772155.1 Candidatus Obscuribacter sp. | reverse complement strand
TGGTGCTGCCAAGAGACAAAGAGGATTGCAACGTGAAGACGTATTTAATAGCTGGTCTGGCCTTGAGTGCCGCGCTGATCCAATCGCCGGCAATTAGTGAAGACAAGGGCGACGAAACGTTGAAAAAGGGTGATGCGTTGATGGAGCGCAGCAAATTCAGCCAGGCAGCTGAGCTCTTTCGCGAAGGAATTCGCGCCAATCCAGATAATGCCAAGGCTCACTGCCGTCTTGGCGCCGCGATGGCTGTCCTCTATGAGCAGCACCTAAAGGTCGGTGACAAGAAGGCCGCTGAGAATGATTACGAAACTGCCATCCTGGAAGAGCAAACAGCGATCAGGTTGGATCCCAAGTACGCGTCGCCGCACTTGATTCTTGGTCAGCTTTACGCCAATCAGGGCAAAACTACCGAAGCAATTGCTGAGTTCAAACAAGCTCTGGCAGTCAAGCCGAATATGTTTACCGCCCACCTGGATCTCGGGATCGCATACCTGACAGCGGGCAATGTTGATGAGTCGATTGCCTCGTTCAGGAAAGCCGCTGAGATCAAACCGGAGCATCCGGTGCCGCACGTCAATCTCGGCATTCTTCTTGACAAGAAGGGCAATCACAAAGAGGCGATCAACGAAGAACTCGAAGCTATTCGCATCGACAAGCGCCTTTACGATGCCTACATCAATCTCGGTAACATATACCTGGACGCAGGCGACCTTGATAATGCCAAGGATAGATTCGAACAAGGATTAGCACTTGCCCCGGGCCATCCTAATGCCACCAGCGGCCTGGGTTGGGCGCTGGCAGAAAAGGGTTTCACCAAAGACGGGATCAAAAAGCAGCGCCAAGCTATTGCTTCGTACAAGAACTTCGTGCCAGCTCACATCCGGCTTGGAATGTTGCTAGCCAAGACCGGTGATAAAGTCGGTGCCGATGCTGAGTTTAACGAAGCTATCCGCATCAGTCCGAAGGATGTTACCGCCGGCACTGAGTATGCTAAATTCCTCGAGACCAAAGGGCAGAAGGATCTAGCCAAGGCGCAATACAAGCGTGTTCTGGAAATCAAACCCGGATTCTCGCCTGCCATCCAAGGCCTGGCTGGACTGGAATCAGCTAAGTAAGCGTGATAATTAGAATAAAAAATCTGCGGCTGCGAGCTATCATTGGCGTCAATGAGTGGGAGCGCAAAGAGCGGCAGGCTGTCATTGTAAACGCAGAAATTGAGTTCGACGGGGCAAATGCCGTGTTGACGGATCATATTAATGACACGATAGACTACCGCACGATAAGCCGAAGATTGATTGAATTCGTTGAGAGTTCCGGATTTCAGCTTATCGAAGCGCTGGCCGGCAACCTGCTCAATGTGCTGTTCGAAGATCCGCGTGTCACGCGCGCCAGAGTTGAAATTGACAAGCCAAATGCTATTCGCTCCGCTGATTCTACGTCAGTAGAAATTTCTGGTTCCAGAGGCTAGCGCATGTCCACTTATCTGTCTCCTGCGGCGTTGGGGCTTGGTGACCTGGTGGTGATACTACCTGTGGTGCAAAGTCTGATCCGCAGCGGACGGCAAGTGTTTCTTGTGGTGCGTGCGGCCGAGCACATGTCCTTGACAGAACGCATCCCAGGAATTGCCGGAGCGATACTTGAATGGCAGCTGCCTTCTGAAATTACAAGTGCCGATGAACACATAGACCTGCGTGATCATCCGCTTCAACGCGAGCATTGGTGGGGTTCTAAGCCTTTCGAGCAGGCTTACCCAAATTGGCATATCAACGAAATTCTTGCAGCTATTTGCGGTGACAAAGGCCTGCATCCAGACTTTGCTAATTTGCAGCCACTGCTCAACAAACGCCGCGATGGAATGAAAGACAGCGTGGTTTTTCTACCGGGCAGCGCAGTTTCATTTAAATGCTGGAGCACAGCAAACTGGCTAAAATTGGCCAGTTTGTTATCTGACAAATTTGCCGTTTTCGTAATTGGACAACCGGACAGCTCCACAGCCGTACGAGATTTGATCGCTGAAGGCTGTAGCTGGATTGAAACACCATCTTTGGCTGATGCACTTGATGTGGTGTCATCCTGCGCAGCCGTAGTTAGCGTGGACACTGGCATTATGCACCTTGCCGTGCAACAGGGAACGCCGACAGTTGGCATGTTTCGCTGGGCACCGGTGTACATTCGTGAGCAGGCGAATTTCCGTTCGGCAATTGCGCAAAAACCGTGCGCCGACATCTGTTATGAGCGCGAAGTGGAATGTGCGCATCATCAAAAAACGGCGGCTGGTCCGGGCTTTGAACCAGCGGACTGGGGCTGCCAGGCAAATGCCGGCACGCACTGCATGGACACAATTGAACCGGAGCAGGTCCTCCAGTTGGTGAAGTTAGTCAGGAAGGCTAAAAGTCAACATGATCGCCGCCGTCAACAAATAAACAGTCTCCTGTTACCTGCGGCGACTTAAGCAGATATTCCATCGCTATAAGTATGTCTGCCGGGCCTGCCTGACGTTGGAGAATATTTGCTTTTGAGGCATGTTCGGATTCTTGTTCGCTCCAGCCAACGGCCGGCAAGATCATGCCTGGAGCAATTGCGTTGACGCGGATACGCGGAGCTAACTCACTCGCTGACATCTTCGTCAGTTCCATTAGTGACTTCTTGCTCAATAAATAGGTGTGATAGCCGCTGGCATTGCGTACTACTGCTGCATCTACGATGTTTATGATCTGACCATGGTTGCAGCTCTTGGCGAAATCACGAGAAAGAAACATTGGTGCTTTCACGTGTATAGCGAAATCCTCGTCGAATTGCTCCGGCGTGCTCGTCAGCAGTGTGTTGCGTGTAAATATGGAGGCGCTGTTGATCAGCAGCGACGCTGTTCCTAGCCTGTGGTTGACTGCCGGGATCACCGACAGCAAATCGTCGGTTTTGAGAAAGTTCGCCTGAATAATCTCACACCGGCGGCCAATTGCGCGCACTTCATTGGCCGTCTGTTCTGCTGTAGCGCTCGAGTGATTGCAGTGCAGTGCGACATCATAGCCAAGCTGCGCAAGCTTCAGTACGATCTCCCGCCCTAATCTTCTGGCGCCTGCTGTGACAATAGCGATTGGCGCATTATTGGTGGACATTCGAAACTGAAATTTTGCTGTCAGAGCGTATCTCAAGTATTTGGCTGATCACTCCAGCGATCACTTGATCGGGAGTGGACGCACCGGCCGTGATACCAATGGTCAAATCCCCTTCCGGTAGAAGTGGTTTGGTCAAAATCGATGACGTGCTGCCGATCGGTTTGTGAGAGACCTGGTTGCCCGGTCCGATACAATCCGGTCCGTCGATGTGGAACGCTTGTAATTTGTGCTTTACGGCAATTTCGTGCAAGTGTCCGGTGTTGGAAGAGTTGTATCCGCCGATGACGATTACCAGATCAAGCGGCTCTTCGACCATCTTAAGCATGGCGTCCTGGCGCTCTTGGGTCGCATCGCATATGGTATCGCCGGGGCTGAGGAAATGCTCGTCTATATTTGTCGGACCATATTTTCGCAGCATGGTTTTCTCGAAGAGCTTACCAATCTGTTCCGTTTCGCTTTGCAACATTGTCGTCTGGTTCGCGATGCCCATTCTCTGGAGATGTTTTTCCGGTTGAAAGCCAATAGAAGTCGCGTCTTTGAATTTTTCGATGAAAAGGTTCGAATCGCCGCCATTCAAGATGTACTCACAGACCCATTCTGCTTCCGACAGGTTTTGCACAATCAAGTAATGCTGCGCACGGGAAGATGTGGCCACCGTCTCTTCGTGATTGTATTTGCCGTGAATTATTGCTGTGAATTCAGTGCGCTTGTATTTTTCGACTCTGTTCCAGACTCGAGAGACCCAAGGGCAGGTAGTATCAACGACTTCGCAGTTTTTTGCTTCCAGTAATTGCATTTCTTGTACAGAAGCGCCAAATGCCGGAAGAATAACCACGTCACCTTCATGGATTAAGGAGAAATCTTTGTTTCCTTCATCACTAATAGGAATGAAGCCAATTTCCATCTCTCGCAGATTATCGTTAACTAGCGGGTTGTGAATGATTTCGTTCGTTATCCAGATCTGCTTTTCCGGGAACTGCCGTCTTGTTTCATATGCCATCGAAACTGCGCGATCGACTCCCCAGCAGAACCCGAACGCCTGGGCAAGTTTGATGGTGATGCCGGCATGACAAATTGTATTGTTGTTTTGCTTTATCGAAGCAATCAGATCTGATTCATATTCGCGACTTAGGTCTGCTTGGATCTGATCCTTAAGCCCGAAGCCTTTGCGATGGTATTTAGAGTTTGATGGCAGCACGGTTCTCGACTTTGTTGGGCGTAGCTTTTGATTTTACCCAGTATTGGCTATCGATCAAAGTACTACAGTGATATTATGACC
>JADYXS010000344.1 GCA_021772155.1 Candidatus Obscuribacter sp. | reverse complement strand
CTGCGATGCTATCGCGGCCAGCCAGTGCTGAAATTCAGCCTGCGTTACGACCTGAGATCACGCCGGGCTCTGAGACGCTAAATTTGGTGCAAGCGTTGAATGTTGGACTGGCGAATAACCCTCGCACAGCCGCTGCTCGGGCGCAACTAGGCATCACTCAATCCAATTTAGTGCAAGCAAACGTTTTGCCAAACCCGGGCGTGTTCATCGACAATCAATATCAATTCACATACAAATTAGGCGCATCCATAATTGTAGAACCACCTTGGCGTCTGGTTTTCAGAAGAGCAGCTGCCAAAACCCAGATCACTCAGACTGATTTAGAGATAAGCCGCACGTTGTGGCTATTCCGTGGTGACGTGCGGCGTGCTTACGTTGAAGCTGTGATTGCACGCGAAATGGCAACTGTTCGGCGGCAGCTTTTTGACTTAATGAATCGCCTGCATACAGTAGCTCAAGACCGTTTCGACAATGGTGATGTGCCTCGTCTGGATGTACATCGAGCTGAATTAGCAGTAATTCAGGCCGAGATCCAGGTTGAGCAAGCGGACATTCTGGTCACACAAACTGGTGAACAGCTCAACGTTTTGCTTGCTCGCGATACCTCATATGCTATACCAGCGCCCCTGGCTTCGGTCACCGCAGACTTGATCAGCAATTCAGCAAAAATTAGTTCTCAACAAGAACTGCTGGCGGCAGCGCTAGATAACAGACTTGAATTGAAAATCGTGGCGCAGCAGAAAACGGTCAATGACGCTAATTTGAAAGTGGCACGGGGAAACATCTTACCAGCGCCGCGTTTTATAGTTGGCAGAATGACGGAGGATCATATCAATAGCGTACTTAATCGACAGACAGTTTTCTTTCAATCCATCATTGACCTGCCGATTCTTGACCGTCAGCAAGGCGTTATTGCTCGCGCGAAGGCGACTGGTTACCAGCTCAATTTCGAAGTGCTTTCTCAACGCAACATCATTACCGCTCAGGTACTTCTCGCACATCGCCGCTTGCTGGGTGCATTGGCACGAATCGAGAAATATCGAAACCGCGCCTTGCCTGTATCAAGTACCATCTCGACTGCGGCCGACCTGAGCTATCGTATCGGGCAAACCGATATCAACAGCGCGCTCGTCGCGCAGCAAGAGAACATTTTAGTTCGTACTCAATATCTCGACTCATTGCTGGCATATGAACTAGCAATGAACGACTTGGAGCAAGCCGTTGGAATACCATTACAGTAAATCAAGTCTCGCCTGCACAGCCGCTTTGGTATTTCTGCACGGCTGCACAGGAGCTCCAACTCCGATGGAGAAAGTTTCCGGGAGCTCAGCGGAAAATGAACCAGAACACCACGTGCAGCTGCCGATCATAACTGTGAAACGCACGGTCGTGCCACAGACCATCGAGTTTCCAGGTAAGGTGAGTGCTCTGCCGGATCATTCCGTCTCCATCAGTCCAAACATTGCAGGCAAGATCACCAAAGTTATGATAGTGCCAGGACAGCAGGTCTTGAAAGGACAGCTGATTGCCTTGCTCGATGATCGGCAATTGCGCGCCCAACTTCAACAAGCTACAGTTCCACAAAGAGCAGCAGTAAATGCGGTCGCACAAGCTAAAATCGCGCTCGATCTTGCGCAAAAGAATCTGGCGCGAACAGAGGCATTGTTCGACAAAGACATCGTAGCGCAGAAGGATGTCATCGCGGCTCGCAGTCAGGAACAACTGTCGAAATCGCAAGTAGAGGCGGCGGAAGCAAAAGTGGCGGAAGCGGAAGTAGCGCCAGCACACATTGCCACACAACTAGCTTTCACTAAGGTCTACAGCCCATTATCCGGGGTCGTGGCGCAACGTTTCTTGAATGTTGGCAGTGCTGCCGATCCGGCTACGCCGATCGCTCATATCGTCAATCTGAATCAAGTCATGATAAATGCAAACATGCCAGCTGATTCTCCCGCTAATCCACGCGTCGGACAGACAGCCACCATAACGACAGTAGCCGAGCCAGGTGTAACTTATCGTGGGCTCATTAAATCGATCAGTCCCATGGTCGACCCAAATAACAACACTGTTTCAATCGAGCTCCTTGCCACAAACGATCACGGACGGTTAAAGGAAGGACAGCAAGTAAATGTTTTCATTGAAACCTTATCTACAAACGCTGTACTGGTACCAGAAACAGCCATCGTACCTGGACATGACGACCCGGCTGAGCATTTTGTTTACCTTGTACGTGACGGCAAACTTAAGTTGCAGAAAGTAATTGTCGGCAGCAAGCGCAACAACCAGGTGCCAGTATTGCAGGGGCTCGCCGAAGGCGATGAAGTAGTGCAATCCGGCGGCTACGGCGTCCCTGATGGTGCTACGTTGGACCGAGGACGGGTAACAAAATGATCGTCCGCATTCTTGAACTGTTAATGAAGCAACGCCGTGCTGCGTACTTCTTGCTTGCTTTCATCACGGTGCTTGGCGTGATCTCGTTTAAGTCCTTGCCCAGCGATGTCTATCCAGAGTTAGCCTTCCCGCGCATTGCAGTGATCGCCACTGTCGGAGACATGGAGCCGGACAGGGTTCTCCTCACAGTCACCCGCCGATTGGAAGAAGCCGCTAGCCAGGTTTATCGTGTCCGCTGGATTCGATCCAAAACAATACGAGGCGCAAGTGAGCTTTCAGTCGAGTTTCAGCCAGGCACCGATATGAATTTCGCCTGGCAGCAAATGCAAGCGCGTATCGCTGAGGTACGCACTACTTTGCCCGCCAGCACATCACTGATTGTTGAGCCAGTCACGCCAGCCATTTTTCCCATCCTGAACTACAATATTACGTCAGACAGCCTATCGGCAGCTGATTTGTACAACGTTGTAAGGTATCAAATCGAACCACGGATTGTTCAGGTGCCTGGTGTTGCGCGGGCTATAACGCAGGCTGGAAAGATTCCAGAGATCGCGGTTCAGGTAGATCCCGAAAAGCTGAAAAGCTACCGGATCAGTATAACGGATGTCGCCAATGCGCTTGGTCGAACAAACCAGGTCGAAGTGCTCGGACGCGTCGATGAGCGGTATCAGCAAAACCTGATTGTCGGACCCGGCGAAGCCTTGGTCCCTGAAGACTTACATGGATTGGTTGTATCACGCGCCGGCACCGAACCTGTGTTTCTCAAGGATATTGCCACCGTGTCTCATGCTTATCGAGACCCTGTAAGCATCATAAGCGCAGATGGCAAAGAGGGAATTGTCCTCAACATCTTCCGGCAACCAAACAGCAATGTTGTCGCCGTCTCCGATGGCGTGGCAGCCGAGTTGGAGAAGATAAAGGACAGTTTGCCAGCCGGAATTCAAATTAAGAAAGCGTACGATGAATCGAGACTCGTCAGACAAGCCTTGAGCTCAATTTTGGACGAAATCGGCATCGGGATTATTTTGATAGTAATCATTTTATTGCTCTTTCTTCGCTCATGGAGGAGCACTCTGATTGCCGCAATGACGATTCCTCTCTGTGCAGCAGCATCGTTTGCGGCAATGGCCCTCCTCGGTCAGACATTGAACCTGATGTCCCTTGGTGGTTTGGCCATTGCCCTGGGTTTAGTCATTGATGACGCGATCGTGATTGTCGAGAATATGCATCGTCAGATAACCAAAGGGATTTCTCCAAAAGATGCCGCGGCTTTAGCCGTGAGCGAACTTGCTGGTCCGGTTATCAGTTCGACGGCCACCACTCTGGTAGTTTTTCTCCCGCTTGGGTTGATCTCTGGCGTTGCAGGTCAATTTTTCTCAGCGCTAACGGTTACTTTAGCCAGCGCTGTTGCATTCTCTCTCTTTCTGGCACTGTTTGTGATTCCCATCATGAGTGCTCAGTGGATGCGTCCACCCAAAGACAATCAGGATGTCGAAAGGAAAACGCCGTCGGCGCAGTACAACTGGTATCGTAAACTGTTAGGCACCTTGCTGCATAAGCCACTTATGGCCGCCATCGCCGCATTTGCCATTCTTTGCGGTAGTGTTGCATTGTTTCACAAGGTTGGTACAGATTTCTTACCTGAGATGGACGAAGGCAGCTACGTACTAGATTACTTGATGCCTGCCGGCACGTCACTTGCGCAAACAGATCTTGTATGCAAACGGATCGAAGGAATTCTTGCGCAAACTCCGGAAGTAGCTGCGTGGACGCGCCGCACTGGTGCCGAGCTTGGATTGTTTGCCACGCAGCCAAACACAGGGGATATTCTCATTGTTCTGCGTCAACACGGGCAGCGGCACCGCACCACTTCAGAAATTATGGATGATCAACGTGAACGCATCTCAGCGTTGATCCCTGAGGTTGAAACGGAATTTCATCCAATTCTCGCCGATCAACTTAACGATCTTGCTGGTGCTGGAAACCCCGTTGAGGTGCGCGTATTCGGAGAAGACCCGGCAGCGATCAGGTCTGTTGCAAAAGTCATCGAACAAAAGATGCTCAAAGTGAAAGGTCTGGTAGATGTGGCTCTAACAAGTCAAGATTTTTCGCCTCAATTCAACATTCAGGTCGATCCATGGCGGGCAGGCAGACTTTTGCTCAATCCTCTTGATGTGACTGATCAAGTAAAAGACGCGATGCTAGGTCGCGTTTCGACACAAATGAAACAAGGTGACAAATTTGTGGATGTTCGCATCCGGCTGCCGGACAAGGTTCGATTCGACGCTGAACAGATTGGTCAATTGTCCATCCTCGGAAAGAATGGCGCAATGCTTCCCCTTGAGTCAATTGCCAATATTCGTCACGTCCGCGGAGAGACCGAGATTCTCCGCGACCACCAACAGCGTTACGTCGCTGTGGAAGCAAGCGTTGCCGGGCGCGATCTGGGTTCGGCAATTGTTGATCTACGAAGAGACCTACAGGAGATTCATGTTCCCCAGGGCGTTTCAGTAAGCATTGGAGGGATTTATCTGAGCCAGCAAGAGACTTTCTCGCAATTGCTCCTGGTGCTACTACTTGCCACCACGCTGGTTTATCTAATGATGGTGATTCAATTCCGTTCGTTCCGCCAGCCTCTAGCTATTTTGGTTGTGCTACCACTCGGATTAATTGGAGTCGAACTGGCATTGATTGGCACCGGAACACCACTGAACGTTTCATCGTTTATGGGCCTCATCTTGTTAGTTGGCTTGGTAGTAAAGAATGGAATCATCCTTCTAGAGTATGCAAATCGATTGCAGTCCCAAGGTATGCCATTGGATGAGGCGCTGGTCGAAGCAGGCACTGTTCGACTCCGCCCTATCATAATGACGACACTGTGCACATTGCTCGCACTTTTGCCCCTATGGCTTGGTCACGGAGCAGGGTCTGAACTACATCGTCCGCTGGCAATTACTGTAATTGGCGGACTATCGCTATCCACAGCCTTTACACTAATATTTGTACCTGTTCTGAGTCGCCTGTTTCACGGTCAGCCAAAGAGCATTTAACGTGGAGAAGCGCTGCTGGATCAACGCGCTGAAGAAGAGCGTTTCTCAGCAGGAGCTGCTCGACTGGCAGTATTCAATCCGCAAGCGCGACCAAGCCCCGCATTTAGACCGATACGGGCAAAAAGACGAAGGGACAAGACTTTATTCTTATCCCTTCAATCTTAGACATAAGGTCAAAACCTTCTATCTAGTGGTTTGATGCCATGACACCAATGCGCACCGCAGGTAGGTTTGCTCCCAGCGCGTTTAACGTTTGGTACATCAAGCCGGCCACTTCGCCTCTGGTTGCAGTTGCGTTTGGACGAATCTGCGAGGGATCTGGAAAGCTGACAATGATGTTTGCATTGGCGGACTGATTGATACTGGCTTGCGCCCAGCTCGGTACGGCATTAGCGTCTGAATATCTGTTCAGCCCGTTGCCTCCTGCCGGCACTCTTGAGCCAAGTGCTTTGGAGAGGATAACCAGTGCCTGCGCGCGTGTGATGCTCTGTGCCGGACCGAAGGTACCGTCCGGGAAGCCGCCGATCAAACCGGCGTTGCTTGCCGTGGCAATAGCGTTAGCTGCCCAGTGATTTGACGGCACATCGACAAACACTTTGCCGCCGCCTTGCGCCCGAAGCCCAAGCGCTTTAACCACGATCGCCGCAAATTGAGCGCGTGTGATGTCATCGTTGGGACCGAAACTACCATTTGGGAAGCCGCCAATCACATCTCGCGAAGCAAGTTCGTTAACATATGGCTCGCCCCAGTATCCGCGGACATCCGAGAACGATCGCTGGGCGATCACCGGCAGGTGTATGGCAACATTGGTCCCCTGGTGAGGATTGTTTCCATGGTTCGGGTCGATATCGACAGTTCCGCCGGATCCACCGCCGATGTGCCCAGGTCCATCGTAGCCGTCGTCTGGCCCATCAAAGCCACCACCTGGCCGTCCGCCGCCTGGTCCACCGAAGCCACCACCTGGTCGTCCACCGCCGCCTGGTCCGCCCGGCACAGAGCCGATGCGTATCTCAAGCCTTTCATTGAGTTCGTCAAGATCATCGCGCAGGCGATCTACCTGGGAGTAAGAAATGCCACCAGCGGAAGCCTGGTAGGCTGCTTGCAATTCGCCCAGCCGATCCAGCTCGCGAAGCATGGCATTCGCGTTTGTCTGAGTAAGGCGTCCGGAGTCGATCCCTCTGTCAATGCGACGGGCCAGCCGTTCGTGCATTCGATCGATCTCGACAACGGAAACTGTCGGCAACGGCGTTGGCGTTGGCGTTGTGCCCGGTCCGCCGGATATATTGTGCCCGACTCTGTCATCGAGCCGATCGAGTCCCTGGGCGAGAGTCAGTACTTGCGCGCCGGTCAAAATACCGCTCCCTGATGCCTGGAACGTTGCCTGCTGGTTTGCCAGAGTAGCGAGTTCCTGACGGAAAGTGGCCGCTTCTGTGGCGGTAATCTTGCCTGTGGTGATGCCCTCTGCGATTTTGACTTCAATGGCGGCGCGTCTGTCATTTAGCGCAGGAACGGCCGATTCCCCGATGCGTACTTCCTGCTCGACTTTTGCCTTTAATAAGCTAAGACGTTCTGAGAGTAGCTCTATCTGGCGAGTGGTTAACGTCAAACCAGAATCTGCCTTATAGGCGGCTTCAATAGCGGCTATCTGCTGCAGTTCTGCTCTTAAGGTGACGGCAGTCGGAGCGCTCATTTTTCCTGAGGTGGCCGCTGCATCAATTTGAGTCTTGAGTTGAATTTGTACAGCATCGATATCAGGAAGTGTGGCGAGTTTGTGCTGAATCGCATCGGCTAGACCTGTGGCAAGCGTACTCAGCTGACTGCTGTAGGCAATCGATGCCTGCATTCCGAGTCGACGTCCGGATGCTTTGTTTTGATTAATGTCTGTGGTTAATTGAGCAAGATCGGCGCGAAAGTCGGCAGCTTGCTCTGCTGTAATTTTGCGCTGTGTGGCTGCTGCACTCAGCTCAGATTCCAGTTGTGCACGTCTTGTTTCTAAGTCTGCCCAGCTGACTGCATACCTACCAGCCATGTTTTGAATCAAGCCAAAAATGTCTTGCGAATAGGATGGGGCAATTGATACCAGATATAGTGCCGCAACTAATGCGACGGTATGAGCACGTTTCATTCTTGTTCCTCTGCAAATCATATGTTTTGTGCGGTGGGCCAGCTAGAAATTCAGGCCTATTCTACTCAGTTCGCTGGCGAACGCATCAGTTTATAAGATAATCAGTTGTCAAACGATTACATCGCAACGCAAAGCCTCGCACATATGATTCGATCGGCTACGAAATCAGCTTGCGCTTCGATTGACCTTGACTCGGAATCAGGTACCGGACCGGTTCCTTACCACTCACGAATTTCCACGAATCGCGCTGCGCCTCAAAGGGCAATACGAGCGAGCGAATGAACGACGTCTCCTTTTTTGCTCGATACGCAGGGACACCAATTGGAATCACATCCTGATACATGGTGAAGAAGCGACGCACGACAAAGTCCTCATCCAGAAACACGATCGTCGGCGGATGCACGAAGTTCCTCACAGATGGCGCCTCATCAGCTGCTGAGTTCAGCTTCTCCAGATGACCTTGGCACCCGGCAATTCCAGAAAGCAACTCGCAGCGTAGATGCTCTTTCCAAAGCAATTTCGTGATGACACCGGCATGCCGACGCTCGCGAGCGAAGTTGCAACCAGGCCATTGCAGTTTCCGGCGTGATCGGCAAAACTCGCGTCGTAAACAGTGCCGAGCTTCGTGCGCGCATACGCAATCGCCTGATCACGTTGTTCATCGGAGTCGTATGACGGACGAATGAGTGCGATGCGCGTGCTTCCCCAGTCGAGATAGATATCCCAATCGGTTTCAAGTGCTGCTTTGTGTACGCTCAACAACCTTCCGTGGTGTGCCACCAAAGCCGCATGAACCCAAGTGGTGCCGATTGCGGCACCGCACAACGCCACCCATTGCCAGCCATGCAAATTTGATTCGATTACGATATCACCAGGTTCCGCAATTTGGCGAAGATCCTCAATTTGCTGCGGAGTTACATCCCATGGAAGTGGCCACGGCCAAAGCCTTGTCGTGAAAAATTTATCGCGAACTGGTGGCACGAACAGCACCGCGGCAAGCGCTGCTGCCAGTACACCAATCGAACCGAGTACCACTGAGCGCCCCGGTTTCACTTAAACCTGCCTTCATCTTTCGACTTGCCTTGTTCCGCGGGGCGCGCAATTCCTTTCAGCCTGTAGTAACGATTTCGTTCACTATCTTTGGGAAATAAAGTGATATCGCGGTTCAAATTCAATTCGGCTTGTTTCTGAGGAGAGGATCCGGCCGGGGCAAATCCAAGTCTTAGCCGGATCTCGCGTAGCGCGACTGGGATCTCTTTGAACATAGGGTTTCCGCGCTTGACACCAAACGCGCGATATCTTCCCGGCGGAACTTTTCCCTTTTCGCGAACGAAATTCGCAAACGCATCCACCCACGAATCGAAGTCGGCCAGCACGTTCTGGCGTGTTATCATTTGCTCGGCCTGATTTTCGCTGTACGGTTCGTTGCGACCAAATTCGACATACCGCCAGAGATGATCGGGCACCTCAATTCCGCTGAAACGGCATTGCCAAACGAGGGCCGCGTAGCTGTCACGATCGTTTTCGAACGGTTCCTGCTCGGGATCGAAATAACTTTTGTTTTTCAGTAACTTCGGCCGACCATCCACATCCATTTCGTCCGCACCGGCGTCACCATAGCAGAAGAAAGCTGCTGTACGGCTCTCCAAATGATTTCGGGACATTTCCTCCCACTGAGGCGAACGCTCCAGCAACATCGCTATTTCAGGATTTTTATGCTGAATCGTATCCTCATCGGGATTTCCGCCATTCATGCAAACGAGGCGGTCAAACATCAACTTGAGATTGCTCGTGGCGCCGTACCAATTAATCGGCGCGATAAACGCCCATGCATCTGCCAGATCAAGACGCGCGTACATGTCGAGGTCCCACATCAAATCTGGTTCAGCATGATCGTTAGGACGGTAACAATTGCAGGGCCACACACACAGCGCCATCGACGTCGATACGCAGGCGTTGCAACTCTGAATGCGCGAGCGACCGTAGACGTTACCGAGATCTTCCAGATCAATTTCCCAATCCTGAGGCAATCGATCCGCCATACGCAACATCAACGTGCGCGACTTCGAATCCACACCCGGGCAATTATATTGACGGCGATTCGAGCCGCTGATCAGCAACACACGGAACGGACGTTGGGCCAGCGGCAGGTTGCCATTGCGGTCATCGGGTTGCATTCCGTTCTCCAGATCGTCCGCGCCAAACAAGATGCTTGTACGTTGTTATCGAACCACCGCTTGTTTGTCGCGCGGCCAGGATCGGTTCGTTCAATTTCAGCGTTTGGCCAATTGAAAAAACGAGCCCACGGTGTTGCCAGCAGCAAGAATAAGCACCATGCTCATAGTTTAGTCACTTTAAAATAATACTCTAGTTCGCGATCCGCGGTGGTTTTCAGACCCATATACACAACCTACATATGTGCCGCAGTTGATCAAATTGACTGGGCCGACAGGTTTGGCCGTTGCTGCTGGAAAGCTAAATTGCCGGGGCGACCCTATACCATCGGCGCTTGGAAACGGACTGGGGCTGGTCAGACGAGGGATAATCTATGTATGTGAGCATCGGTTGGAGGAAGAATTCATGGCAGTCGCTTTTTCAATGGAGTCATCACCCCCACAGCGGCGGCCTATCCTCATCGGCCGCAAAGATATTCGGTGCTATTACCCACTCTTTGTAATGCTCGGAATGGCAGCGCTCATCTTCTGTACCTTCTGGTTTGGCTCTCGCTACCCGCAGCTGTTCCACAAAGCGGAAGACATGGGTCATCACGAACTCGTCTCTTATATCTACAACGCGGAGCTTATCACAGCCTCTGTCCAGGCTGGTTTTGTGGAGCGATGGTGGGCCTCATTCGTTAATTGGATTTGGTCGATGCGCATCGGCATGTCGTTCGGGTTGGCTCTAGGAGCCTTATTGCATACTGTGTTTGAGTTCTATCCGCCCAAACTGGGTGGCAACATCTACATGAACACTCTCAAAGGAATTGTGATGGGCGCGCCTG
>JADYXS010000038.1 GCA_021772155.1 Candidatus Obscuribacter sp. | reverse complement strand
GTTGCGGCTCAGGCAGTGTCTTGTTGCCATAAATGCAGCCAACGGCACGCCCTTTGTACAGCAGCACGGCAGATCTGGACTTGCGCGGCTCACAGAAGGCTTTAACGCACCCGGTCCTCATGCCGCCTTCGAGATCGGTTATCAGCCACTCGAGATCTTCGTCCCCAATGCGCATGTTGGCGCCCTTGTCTTCGGCGATGGAAGGCAATATGAGATCGATAGCTCGGCGTAATTTGAAATTAACGGGCTCATTCAATGCCCAGACAGCAAACGCAGCTTCCTGTTCGGAAGCCTCGTGGGCAGCGGCACTAGCCGGATTGTCAAACTGCTCTTGCCAGGTAGTTGTGGGTGCCTTGTACTTGCCTGAACTGCTCAAAGTAGCGCCAGTCATGCGGGAAGATAACAAAACTCGATTGTTCGCCACACAGACGAACTGAGCCAGCACTTCTTCTCCAGATTTCAGTTGAGCATCGGTGGGCAGAAAACCGGGCAGGTTGTCCTTATGGATAACGACTGCATAGCCACCAGGCTCCGCCGCAATGACTTTGCAGGAGACGTTTTGCCCGGCTTTGTAACCAGTCAATTTCCATGGATTTAGCGGCATCGGTTTCCTTCAAGTAACATTCTGGGCCGTCCGGTATTAAGGGTCCTTAGTGCTTATTACCTCAAATGAGGCAGCAGTCAAACATAATCGGAGCCGTCGGACGCAAAATTCGCAAATTTGCAGGAGCTCACTTGAGTCATCTTCATTTATCTTACAGCAAAGAGCCGCTGAATTAGCCGTTTCCAGCCACCGGCAAGCAAATTCGGGACATCCCCGCCGTTTTCTTGCAAGCTCAGTTGGTGAGGACTTTGGTCTATCTGGACGCCAACGGTATCGGCCGGGGTCGTGCAACAGGAGGTAGGTTCGGATTCCCGTTTTTTGAAGCAGGACATGCAACCACCTGTGCATCGGGCGTCAAACTCAAGCCACGCTTTGCATCGAGGGCAACTCATGCCTGTGGCTGACCCTGCCGGAGCAGTCAGCGGGCAATGACAATCTGGACACTGTAGGTCTTGTGACGTCATTTATCGGTCCTTGAGAACAACTGTGATAGCCGCTGCGATTTCACGACCTATGGCAATTTCAAGCTGGTTCTTGCTTACGATAACCGGACCGCCGGAAATATTCTTTTGGACAGTGATTCTGCTGCCGGAATCAATTCCGAAGCGCAATGCTTGAATCGAAGCGCTATCACCATCAACTTCAACGATTTCCAGACTTTGGCCGTCTTTGGCATCCGTCAGCTTCATGGATTTTTGTTGTGACGCATCGTCCGGCCTGTCGGAGGTGATGCTTTGCATGCCGGGCAAGTTCCAAAAATTTTGAACTGCGCGTCGATAACCTCAAAGTTATAGCGAGCGCCAATCTTCTGCCCCGCTTCTTCGAGAAAATGGTCCTCGAACTCGATTGTGGTGTTACAGCTGATGCAAATAATATGCTGGTGCGGTACCTTGTCTTGCTTCAGCTCATAGTGCTTGTGACCTTCTGCGAAATCCAGTTCGCGTAACAGCCCTAGGGTCGAAAGTAACTTTAAGGTTCGATAGGTCGTAGCCAGGCTGACTGTTGAACCGCGCCCAAGCAGATTACTGTAGAGCTCTTCTGCTGAAAGGTGCGTACCATGAGGCTGTTCGCGGAAGATTTGCAGAATGATTTCGCGCTGTGCTGTAATGCGGTGACCGCGTTTACGAAGACTTTCATAAACCGGTTCCAGGTGCTCGTCGTGAGGATCGCCTGTCACGACTTTACCTGCTGGGTTGTTTGGCTCAGTCAAATTTCACCGTAATGCTCATAAGGCGCTCACCGCTATTTTACCGGCTGATGGTCGCAAAAACCCGCGTCCCCCGATGAATATCGGCTAATGACATCATCCAACAAGACGCACGACGGCGCAAGGTCCTTTACATGCCTTGATACACCGCAAGAGCTGTCGCCTGAACTGGCTATACGTCCCTTAACAAGACATCCTGCCTTTGACTCTCGAAGACAACATCTGCCAGGGCAGTTGAATCGTTGCCAGAAGTCTGGTGGACAGAAAGGGGTCGTTCCAAGCAAAATCGCCTCGGGTGCCGACAACCCCTCCCTGCAAGCTAGCACCACATCTGGTGCTCTAATTTGCCGGCGCGACGTCGATAATCACAATTTCCGGCTTGCAAAGGAAACGCAGGCGCGGAGCGTGAAACCGTTCCATACCAACGCCTCTGGACACAACCAAATGCTTCCCCGGACCCAATTCCTGCAATACTCCAGCTGCCCAATTGTTCGGCACCTCAGACAACGTCAGCAATGGACCGACCATCGGGATTTGCACTTGCCCGCCGTGAGTATGTCCTGCAATCAGTATGTCCGCGTCAATTCGACCGAGCGAAAAGTCTGGTGCATGTCCAAGTGCAATATGGAAGTTCTCAGATTTTCGCGGCACTACCAAATGTGTGTTAAATGAGTCTGCAAGCGTCATTCCAGTGACATCGATGTTAGCTGTCGTGAGTGTTTTCAGCTTCTCAACAGCTTGAACTGAAGTGCCTTCAAAGATCCTAGTCCATTGATCATTTTCCGTATTACCGTGCACCGCAAAAGCACCCAGAGGTGCTGTCACGTGCTCATCTAGCAAAAGTTGACGCAACTTCATCATTTCCATCCAACAGCTGTTCGCATCCAGCGCCTGAATGTAGTCGCCAGGAAAGACGATGAGGTCCGGCTTTTCTGCCAACATTCGTCGCATGGCGTCGCGTTCATAAGCACCGAGGCGATCCGTTTGTAGGTCAGTCAGCACCGCGATTCGCAGAGGCTTTGTCAGTCGTTTGCTTTGAATTGC
This sequence comes from Candidatus Obscuribacter sp., assembly GCA_021772155.1. Taxonomy (GTDB): domain Bacteria; phylum Cyanobacteriota; class Vampirovibrionia; order Obscuribacterales; family Obscuribacteraceae; genus JADYXS01. The sequence continues at coordinate 11,713 of JADYXS010000038.1, read as the reverse complement.
ATAATGAGTGATCTGAAGATCGTGCGGTTCCAGTATGAAGGCATCAATTGCAATGAGGGGCAACAATACAATCCAGAAGCCAAAAAAGATGGCAATCACTTTGAAGCGCGGCCATGCAAATGCAGTCAACAGACACGACAGAACAAACCCGCCGCCAAACACTCCAAAGCTCAACAAGCGAAGAAAGTCAAAACCATCTATCGACAGTTTTGAAGCAAGAACTACAGCCCAGACAATATAGAGGATCGCGGCAAAGAAGTATGTGAACACGCTATTGCGATAACGCGGCAGGTTCCAACCAAGCGAGGTAAGAAAAACCACAAGGGCGGCAAGGTAGATGAGAGTTTGTGGCCCGCGATCTTGGACCCAGTCGAACCAGTTTAATGACATCAGTTTTCGGGCACTATTATGACGATGAAGAGAATTTTACTCGGTCTACTTTATATCACTTCTAGTCCAGCATTGGCGCAGGACTTCGATTCATATTACGCGCCAAATACCCAGCAGGCTCAAACAATCAGCCCACAGTACCAGCAAAACTCAGGTTATCCAAATCAGACCGGCGGCTCGTTCAATCAGCAGGCTCCAACGTTTTACTACCAGCAGCCGCAGTCGCAACAGATCCCAACGTACAACAACAATCAGTCCGGCGGTTACAACAACCAGCAGTCGAATGGGTTCAATAATCAACAGCAGTATCAGGGATTTGCCAACCAACAGGCTCCAGCGTTCGGGCAACAGCAACAATTTCAGAATTTCAATCAACCGCAGCAGCGTCCGAATCTCTTCCAACTTTTCCGAATGGCAAATGGTGCTCAGCAGACGCCACAGCAACAGCAAACGCAAACGCCAGCGCAGAATCCATTTGGCATGCAGTCTCTGATGAAGACATTTTTTGACGGTGGCGCTACTACCGGTCCGGCAGGCGCAGCAGGAGATCAACAAGCACTCCGCACGGCGCAATCAAATTGCCAGACTGCACAAGATCAAGCAAGCCAGGCCGAAGGCTGTGAATCCCGCACCAGATATGGTGACAAGGGAGGTCGCATGTCCGCGGCCAGCGAAGCACAAAATCACGCCAATGCCGCCAGAGCAGCAGCAAACAGAGCCACGTCCGCCGCAGCAGGACATTTTTCACCGGCAAACGATTCCGCTTCCCAAGCAAGAAGTGCCGCCGATCGCGCGCAGGCAGCAGCAGACCGCGCAAGCTATAGCGCCAGTTCCGCAAACTAGCGAAAAGCCATTCTGCGCCTGATTATCGCATTGAAAACCGAATGACGATTATTTCCAGTCCAGTTTCTGTTACCGAATTTGCAAGGCAAATAATTTTGCGGCTATGATTTGCCCACTTCGGGGAATTTTTCGGCAAGCCAGGCTTTAGCCGAGTCTATGTCTGTAAATGCCCCTTCGCGTTGAGCTTCCAGTGCGCTCTCTTTGATTTGACCAAGACGCTCACCAGGCTTAACACCCAGACCGATCAGTACACGTCCGTCTATTATTGGCTTGGCACCAAGCTTCTGCGCGGCGTTTTCAGCGCTTGCAAATTCCTGCTGCTTCCCTACCAACCATTCTCTGTTCGATTTACTCAGACCATCGGTGCGCCCGGTGCCCATGGCGTCGGCATGTTGCAATGCGATATGGTCTTCGACAATTGGACTGCTCAGCAGGTCCATCAATCTCGACCGTCTCCACTCTTGAACGTTGTGCATCTTCATGTGGTCAGCCACTAAAGTCACCACAACATCTTTCTCCGCATTCGACATCTTGAAGCGATTGCAGATGTCGCGCGCCATTGTTGCGCCCACTTCGGCATGGCCATGGTTACTTATCCGACCGTCTGGCCACACTTGTTGTGTGGCAGGTTTGCCACCATCGTGAAGAAGTCCGGCCAACATTGTCTCCCAACGTGAGCCCGTTAGATTGTTCACCACAAGGCGCGTGTGTGGCCATGTCTTGCCTTCTGGATGCCAAATCGGATCTTGCGCCGCCTTTGGTCCAGTTAGCTCAACGATTTCCGGAAGCACTGCCTTCATCAATCCGCTGTCCATCATAAAATCGAGCCCGGTTAATGGATGGCGGCTGGTCAAGATTCCACGCAATTCATCGCGCACCCGCTCAGCAGAGACAGAAGTAATTTCCGGCGCCTTCCGGGCAATCGCTTCTGCGGTGGCCGGCTCAACGGTAAATCCTTCATAACGTGACGCGAACCGCGGAACTCGCATCATTCTCAACAGGTCTTCTGAAAAGCGCTTATGGGGATCACCGACAGTGCGAATTCGTCGGTCAGCTATATCTTGCTTGCCGCCAAAGAAGTCATATACGGCATTGGTTGTAGGATCCTGGAACATCGAGTTAATGGTCAAATCTCGGCGAGCGGCATCCTCGTACAACGAGTTGACATGCCGCACGGAATCAGGACGGCGACCGTCTGTGTATTGCCCGTCAGTGCGAAGTGAGGCAATTTCGAATTGCTTTCCTTCCACAATTACGTTAATTACACCGAATTGCTTCCCCGTGAGAATCACGTTGTGGCCTTTGGCTTTAAACAGCTGTTCCACTTGCTCCGGAGTTGCTCTAGTGGCAATATCGAAGTCTTTGGCAGTGCCGCCCATGACTTTATCGCGCACGGCACCGCCAGCGAATACGGCCAGGAAACCGGCCTTTTGCAAGTCGGTCACCAGGCCGGTGCCCAGGCGTTCCAGTTCCACAACGCTGCGCTCTTTTTCAGTCAGCGGTTCTTTGGGCGCAGCCTCAGAGCGACGCTCAGGATCGTAAGGCTTAGTTGCAGCGACGGTTTCACCCGGACGCCACTTACCGCCAGAGTCCTGGAATTGTTGGAACTCCAACCGCCAGCGATATTCATAAGAGACGCCACCAGGCGCTGGCCATGCGCCTAATTCCAGCGCCATATTTTCCGGGACCAAACGATCCGTCAACCCCAATGAGTGATCGACAATGTTCTCGGTTTGATGCGCGGCGAGTTCTTGAGTTGCGCGGACCTGACGGAATTGGTTCCAAGCATCCTGCACACGCCCTGCCGTCAATTCCGCAGTCGCCCCATTGAAGCCTGCTTCATGAGCTTTCGATCGAGCTTGAGTCAGATGCTCCAGCCCCTTCGCTACAGCACCGGGTGTTTCTTGAACGTGCGATACATCAACTACTTTTGAGCGTGCATCAGCATCAGCGTGAGTGCTCACCCTCACCCGGGCCCATTCATTTTCCGCCAACAATGCGCGCAGCTCAGGTGATTGCGCCGCCGCATCGCCATGCTTCACGTCGAGATAGCGGTCAACTGGAGCGCCAGATTTTCTTTGCGTCTGAAATTCAGTAATTTTACGGTTGGCATATTCTTGCACCACTGGCAGTGCAATGTTCATGACGGCACCGCCAACACCAGCTTGGGTCAGTTCTTCCGTTGTAGGCAGCTGTCCTTGCGAGATAATCTTCGAAACGGTTATCTGCGTATCGCCGCCGATAAATCCAGCAGTCGCTCTGGCTGACAATCTTTCTATCCCTGTGAGATTCTTGCTCAGGTCATTGCCTTTTCCAAAAACATAAAATGCTGCTGCTCCGCTGACGGCGTTGCCCAGGCGACTCTCGCCCTCGTGCACAGGGCGCAACCCGTCATAAGCGAAAGCGCCGGTCATAAATGCGACTTTCTCGCTCTTCATTAAAGCTGCTCTGGTTCCTGTCATCTCAAACCGTGCGCCAGCCCCTCGAAGTGTGCCACCTGCAAGTTTTCCTGCAATCGTGTAAGGCACTAGGGCGCCTAAACCGCCCGAAAGACTCTGCGCAAACCAGCCTGGAGAGTACGGCTCAGCAGCAGTGACTTTAAGGCAGAAATCTTCCGGCAGCAAAGACTCGCCAATCAGGGCTTTAGTGCCACGATTGACGTTTTCCGTCACGGTCTGGCAAGGCTGCAAAACTGCGCTATTAACCAAAGGGCACAAGACGTCATTGCCGGCGAAGTGCATGAATTCGTCGACCAGTAGCGCCTGTTCTTCAGCCGGCGGATCGGTAAAAATGTAGTCTTTGAGTGCGAACTCACTAGGCATTGTGCCAATGTCGCAAGAATCAAATGATGAGACAATCGTAAATCTCCCCCGATTGGGGCGAGATGAGAACAATTTAGCCTTGCCAAGCGGATCTGGTCGTCCCGTTCCGGTCACCTTTGATAGCTGTTGTTTCTGAGGGTTTGTGCATTGGATGCGCCAAGTAACGCCAAAATGGCAAACAAAGTTACTCAATACAAAGGACAAGTAACCCTAAGGACGATTCTGCTTTCAGTCGTAGTCTGCTTTGCTGCCTGGCTTGGGTTATTTGTCGCTCCGTGGGTTGTGAGTTCTGCCTTTTTCGACGGTCCTGCATTCCTTTTAGCTTATGGAGTTATTTTCTGCGCTGTGTTCTGGCGACTTGGTGCACCGCTCTTACTGCTGCCGGTCCATATTTACGACGTATTGAATTCCAACCCGAACAATCAAGCACGCATAAACAAGGTCGATGCCGCATACCGTCAACTGCTCACGCTGGTGGAGACCTTGGCTTTGCACAAAGGACCATGTGTTTCTGGTTTGCTAGCTCGTCTTGCGCAAACACAGCTGTCGCGCGGGAATTATGAGCGAGCAAGCTACTACTATGACAAAGCGCTGGAAAATCTCACAAAGCAGAAACATGGGAAGCATCACGAGTACACCATGGCGATATTGAAGAACAATCGAGGAGTCGCTTATTTGGGAGATGAGCGCTACGTTGAAGCGGAACTTGACGGCACTGAGGCAATGGAGTATTTGCAGGCACTTTCGAAGAAAGATCCGAAGACCTACTCGCCAACGATGCTCGCCGCTCCGCTCACGATACTTGGGACAGCAAGACTGCGCCTTGGGGAGTTATCGGCAGCGGAAAATTATTATCGTGAAGCGCTAGTGCATATCGATCACCCCGACGCGTTCAGGAATGCCAACCCAGTTCTTGCAGCTCGCAGCAGAGCCTGTTTCGAGTTAACCATGGCATTGATCAAAGTTCGCCTAGGTCAAGTTGAGGAAGCAACGACTCTCACCGGCAAAGCGTTGGACGTGCTTGAGCTAGAGGCAGAGGAACTTGACCCACAGACGTTAGTCGGGCTTGGACAGTTGGCGGAAGAGTGGATTGCTCGGAATGAATTGGTACAAGCAGAACGAATTCTAAAAATTGGATATGCAGTAGGAAAAGTCTGCCCGTTTCACAGAGAAAACCGACGCATTATCGACGCCTACACAAAACTGTTGCGGTTATCTGGGCGCGATGGCGACGTCGAGCTGATGCAACAGTGGTTGCTAGAGTAGGGAAGGGGCTTGTCCCCTCCCGTCGTGTCTTTTCAAACGGGAGGGGACAAGCCCCTCCCAAAACTCATGCAACGTCGACTAGCGAATTTTCTTGCTCGGAGCCAACCGTTTGCCTGCGACCTGCTTCTTCTTGGGCACAGTTGCGGATGCCGGGAGGCTCGCCAGGCCCTCAGCCAGGTGCGACTTCAAGAAATGTCCGGTGTAGCTTTGGGGAATGGACGCCACTTGCTCCGGAGTTCCAACTGCAATCACCTCACCGCCGCGGTCCCCGCCTTCCGGTCCAAGGTCAATAATCCAGTCGGCTTGTTTTATCACGTCGAGGTTGTGCTCGATTAGCAGGACAGAATTGCCCATGTCCACTAGCTTGTTTAGCACCACCAGCAATTTGTCCACGTCGTGGAACGACAAGCCGGTTGTTGGTTCGTCAAGAATATAGAACGTGCGTCCGGTGGAGCGGCGTGATAGTTGCTCAGACAGTTTCACTCGCTGAGCTTCACCACCGGACAGTGTGGTGGCAGGTTGCCCCAATTTGATGTAGTCAAGCCCAACTTCCTTCATCGTGAGCAGTTTAGTTTGTGCTTTCGGAACATTGGCGAAAAACTCGCAAGCTTCTTCCACGGTCATCTCCAGCACATCGCCGATCGATTTGCCTTTGAATTTGACTTCAAGCGTTTCTCGGTTATATCGCGCACCTTTGCACACGTCACACGTTACGAAAACCGACGGAAGAAAGTTCATTTCAATTTCGTTCATACCTTCGCCGCGACAAGCTTCGCAGCGTCCACCTTTCACGTTGAATGAAAAGCGGCCGGGCAAATAGCCTCGCGCCTTGGCTTCCGTCGTCATCGAAAACACTTCCCGAACAACGTCGAACAATCCAGTATAGGTAGCAGGGTTGGAGCGCGGTGTGCGTCCAATTGGTGATTGATCAATATCAATCACTTTATCAATTTCGTCCACCCCATCGACTACTCGAAGTCCTGCAGGCGCAGGTACCGTGCCGAGCAGGAAGTGACGGAGATAAGTAAAGAGCAAATCGTTTACCAAGGTGCTCTTACCTGATCCGCTGACACCGGTAACAGCAACAAATTTGTTGAGCGGAATTTCTAAGTTGATGTTCTTGAGGTTATTCAGGTTCGCGCCTTTTACCTTCAAGAATTTGCCATTGCCTGGTCTGCGACGAGTTGGTACTTCGATCTGTTTGCGCCGTGAAAGATAGGCACCAGTCAAAGACTCTTCTGCGGAACTTATGTCATCAATGTTCCCTTGAGCGACAACGTGGCCGCCGTGCACTCCTGCTCCCGGACCAATGTCAATAATCCAGTCTGCCTGCCGAATGGTATCTTCATCGTGCTCAACGACAAGCAATGTGTTTCCCAAATCGCGTAAACGTTGCAACGTTCCGATCAATCGATTGTTATCCCGCTGGTGCAGTCCAATTGACGGCTCATCCAAAACATAAAGCACACCGGACAAGCCAGAGCCGATTTGCGTGGCAAGGCGGATGCGCTGAGCTTCACCACCGGACAATGTACCGGCGCGTCGGTCCAGGGCAAGGTAATCCAGACCAACATCAAACAGGAACTTCAACCGCGCATTGACTTCAATTAGCACCTGGTGCGCGATCATCTTTTGACGCTCGGTCAAGAAACTCGGCATGGTGGCACAGAACTCTATCGCATTTCCAACAGACTTGGCACTGAACTCCGCGATGGACAAACCGCCGATCTTCACAGCCAGTCCTTCCGGGCGCAAGCGTGCTCCTTTGCAAGCGGCACAAGGCATCTGAGTCATGAATGTCTCGATGTCGGAACGCACCTTATCAGATGATGATTCTTCATAGCGGCGAGCTAAGTTCGGAATGACACCTTCAAACGCTTTCCGGTATTCCCAGAATTCCTTTCCATCAAAAGAATCATGGCCAATCTTCAGCTTGGTCTCCCCACTTCCATAGAGAAGAACATCTTGGTGGGTCTTCGAAAGCTCCTCGAAGGGCACGTTAATACTGAATTTGTAGTGCTTCGCAACGGACGAAATAATCTGATCGTAGTAGGAGTTGCTTGTGCGTGACCAGCTGTATATCGCACCTTTAGCCAGAGTCTTTTTCGGGTCCGGCACCACCAAGGAAGGATCGACTTCATAGGTAAAGCCCAGTCCGTGGCATGCTTCGCACGCGCCATAAGGAGAGTTGAAACTGAATGTGCGCGGCGCAATTTCAGGAAAGCTGATACCACAGCCGGCGCAAGCGAACTGTTCGGAGAAGAGCATCTCCTTAGATTTAGTCTTTGTGTCGCTTTCACGCTCTGGTAAGACCTCAACTACGACGTTGGACTTGCCCCACTTCAAGCCGAGCGAAAGGCTGTCTGCCAGCCGTGCTTGAATGGTGGATTTGACCACGAGTCTGTCAATTACGAGTTCAATGTTGTGCTTCTTATTTTTTTCAATTGGAATTTCGTCTTCCAAATGGAGGACGTTTCCGTTCACACGCACACGCGCAAAGCCTTCTTTGCGCAGGTCATTGAATAGCGCCTGATATTCACCCTTGCGACCTTGCACCAAGGGCGCCAGGATTTGTATGCGCGAGCCTTCCGGCAGCTCCATCACCTGATCAACAATCTGGTCAATCGTCTGTGGATTGATGAGGTTGTCACACTTGGGGCAATGAGGAGTGCCGCAACGCGCGTACAGAAGGCGCAGGTAGTCATAAATCTCGGTGACTGTTCCGACGGTGGAACGCGGGTTCTGGCTGGTCGCTTTCTGGTCTATCGATATGGATGGGCTCAGGCCTTCAATTGAATCGACATCAGGTTTATCCAGTTGTCCAAGAAACTGGCGGGCATAGGCAGAAAGAGACTCTACATAGCGCCGTTGACCTTCGGCAAATACCGTGTCAAACGCCAGGCTCGACTTGCCCGAACCACTGACTCCCGTGATTACGACCAGTTTGTTACGCGGGATGTTGATGCTGATGTTCTTAAGGTTATGCTGACGCGCACCCTTCACAACAATCGCATCAGCAGATCCGCTAGAGTTTGAGCCGCGGACTTTCAACTTATCAGCCTCGTTGGCCATATCGATATTCAGCATGGATACCTTGCAGCAGTGCTCGAACGCCCGATCCCGTCCGAATAGATAACAATAACATATGACTGTGCTGAGATGCCGCTAAGACTGGACTAGCGTGGCACAGGTGGCGATTCCAGATGAAGTCCAAAAATGGTTAAAAACCAAGGCCATTGGGCAAAATGACCAAGACACTCTTGCCCCAAACCTCTCGGTGTTACGATGTTTAGACAGAAATTGTTTCGCTGGGGACGAGCTGCCCTTGTATTTTCGATAACGGTATCGTTGTACTCACCGCTGGAAGCAAACTCCAGCCCTCCTAGCAGCAGATCGGTTGCGGAAGGCTCTGCCGAGAGTCTATGGGATCGAGCAAAAGGCGAGTATGATTCGCAGCGCTTTCGCGCAGCCTTAAAGATCCTACAACGGTGCCCACACCTACTCACAATATCCGATCCAGCCAACTGGTACATGAAGGTACGCATTCAGAACCTAATGTCCGACTGCTATCAAAATTTGGGACAACACAACAAGGCGTTTCAATTGGCGAACTCATCACTAAACACCTTGCAACTACACCATGCTGTAGGACCGGAGCCGGAGGATATCGACATTGCCTACAAGAGAGTCAGCCGGTGCTATGAAAACCTCGGCAACAAAACTCAAGCAATAACTTATCGGCAGCGCGGGCTGGACGGTGCACTGCAAAATCAGCATCGCACTCACTATTGGATCGAGGAAGATCGCCAGGCTCTGTTGTCTCTGTATGGAAACAACGATTTCAACAGAGAGCTGCAGTTGAACAAGAAGATTTTCTTTGCAGACAAAGCCTTGAAAGGAATCAAGCCGGCAGACCTAATTGAAGACCTGTACCCAATTGCCGACTGCTATTTCAGGGAGGGAGAGCGGCATTTTTGGGGCGGCAAAGAAAAGAATTTCGGCAGCGAGAAAGCAAAAGTGTATTTCACTCTAGCCTTGCCGTGGCTGAAAGAACTACTCGAACGGCAGGAAAAGTACCAAAGTGTCAATTCTACCGACGCATTCGCAATCGACGAAACTTTGGTCAAAATGGCAAAGTGCCTAGAACTGCTTGGACAACACAAAGAGGCGTTGGAGCTGTCAGATAGAGCGCTCGTTATTCGAGAAAGGGTTTCTCGTTTTGACCGGACCGCAGATGAGCACCGAGTAGCCCTTGCAAGCAGCTTCGTAAGGCTCAAGATGCCCTCTGAGGCAGAAAGGATCTTCAGTCGTTTCGATGAGCAATCCGACGATTTCGCTCAAGGAAAAGCTATTTCACAAGTTGACACGGATAAAGGCCTTGAACAACTCTCGGCATTCTATTATCAGTTCAAGAATTTAAAACTTGCCGAAAGTACTTTAGTCAAACAGCTAGCACTCCGTGAAAAAATGTTTGGCGATCTGGCAATGCCGACAACCCTTACTCGGATGCGACTTGCCGAAGTCCTTGGCGAGCTACACCAGCCGGACAAACAGTTAGCCCTGTTCACATCACTATCAGCCAAGTATGCGAAAGCTTCAATCGAAGACCGGGCAAATACTCTGAATCAGCTAGCCTGGGGCTATGCGAAACAGGAACGATACTCCGATGCGGAAAACGTTTTGCGTATCGAATTAGAACAACGCCTGAAGCAGAATCCACAACAAAACACAAACCTATGCATAACATTGCAAAACCTTAGTGCTCTGGCAGACAAGCAGTCAAAGACAAGGGAAGCAGAAACGCTATATAAGCAACTGGCCCATACTGCCACCACCCGAAATTTGCCAGCACGTGAAAAGCTGATTGCCTACGGTGCGTTATCGAGTTTTTACTGGCGTCACCACAAACTCAAAGAAGCGGCCCCCTGGATTCAACGCGAACAGCAACAGCTTGCACGCCTGCCAATCAACGCACTCAGTGACGGGGAGTGGTATCAGCGGTGGTTTCAGTACTACGGGCAGAAAGGCGATATTCGGGAAGCAAACGCGATACTGTCGGACCCGCGAATGCCACATTGGGCAATAGATACTGGCGACGTCATAGACTACTACCTAGCCAATCACAACCTCGTCGCTGCAAAAAGGCTTCTGGCCGCGCGGCGTTTGCATTCAAACGGCCCAGGTGACTCCTTTCTGACTGGCCTGGTTCACGAAAAGTCAGGTGAGTTATCTCAAGCAACGGTGGCTTTCAATCAGGCAGTCAAATATTACCGGAACCAACCGGTGGCGGTGCCCGCGCCCGACGACCCAGACCCACTTTTCTACACACCGACCGCGCGCTTGAATCCCGGCGACGGTCTCTTGCAAGGCAGAACAGGCGGACGATTAGAGGAAACTACCGGCGAATGTTTCGAGACTTCCCTAGCTTTCAATGGGCAATATCTTTGTAGAAACGCCCTTCGCAGCGAGCAGAATCTGGGAACGTTGCCACCTAGACCGGTCGAATTCGATACATTAGTTTCCGAGGCGCTGCCCGAAATGCCTTTCGAAAGCACCGCCCGATTCGTATTGGCACGACAGCCATTTCTGGTGCCAACGAAAGCCGCTGCGAATTTCGCCCAGGCTCACCTCAAAGCTATAACACTTCTGCGTGCTGGAAAAAAAGCAGACGCAGCCGGACTGCTTACCATGGCATCAAAACATCTTAAAGAAGATTCAGCCCAGCAGGGAAATGCTCGGCTCCAGTCCAATCCTTAATGACCCAGCGATGCACCCATCCACATGTTTACGCCGACTTGAACGCAACCCATCATGAGGCCGATCAAACCACCGAGAGCTTCAAGCCAGTGAAGTTCTTGCTTGCAGATGCGTTTGATCACGTCTTCCAGCTGCTGTGGGGTAAACAGTTCAATTTTGCGGGCAATAATTCCGTATACACCCAATTGTGGAATCGCACGCTCCAGCAAGCCGCTCAGCTCTTGTTTCAAATAGCCATAGCAGAAGCCTGAGACATTTTGCTTGAGGCGCTCAAGCCATTCCCTCTGAATGGACTCTGGGTTAAAGCGAATAATCATCGATTGGACACTGTTGGATGCTGGTCCCTGAATATTCTTCACCGCATTCAGTATCGCGTCTTTGTGGTTGATCAGAAACTCTTCAACCAGACTAATAGTCTGCTGCCGCATTTTGGCAATGGTTTGCAACGGGAGCGCCCGCATATCAAAGCGCGCGATCCGATCTGCGATTTGATCTTCAATGTGGAAGTGCTTCAGCAAATCAGTGAGGATCTTATCGGCCTGTTCGGGTTCTTTTTCTAGAAAATTTCTCCACTCATAGCAAACGCGCTTGATGCCGATTATCTTCGCCAGAATCTTGTATGGACCGCTGGCGTG
>JADYXS010000343.1 GCA_021772155.1 Candidatus Obscuribacter sp. | reverse complement strand
TAATTCTTTTCCTTTTCCTGAGACATCAACCAAAACCTTCAAATCCATCGCAACGCCACGCTCTTAAGCAACACGAACTTCGCTATCGCGAAGACGTAACCGGCGATTTTGCATTGTGATGAAGTCTTGGTTGTTCACAGGTCACAGGAGCCCTCACTTCACATCTTTAACAGGAGACCGTTATGAGAATCATCATCATCGAAGACAGTCCCCAGTTAGCTGTGTCGCTGAGGACTCTTCTTGAGGAACAAGGCCACCAGGTGACATGGATTGTTGGGGTCAGCTCCATCGATCACAAGCAACTTCAATGCTATCCAGGAATCATGAGTTACCACTTTCCGCGGTGCTGCGTTGACCAAGTGCAACTGGCCAACTTCGAGTTAGCTTTTGTCGATGGTCATTTGGACGGCGCGCTCGATGGCTGGGACCTCATGCCGCACTTGCGCGGAGCTGGCATTCAATGCATCGCAATCAGCAACACGCAAGGCGTCAACGACAAAATGGTTGCAGCTGGAGCAATCCGATCGATGCTCAAAGGCGACGTTCTCGACTTCGTGTCGAAAACGGCTCTGCCTGAACAGTTGGTCGGCATTACGGCATAGCCAGTGCGATTGACTCGTGATTTGCAACATCCTTTCCAAGACTCATTTCAATCTTGCCTCTAACATCTGGAGAACTATGAGAAGTGATATGACGTCTGTGCTGTTCCAGCGCTCGCGTGAGAAGCTGCCCAAGAGTCGTTGCCGGGTCGACCTGCGGCAGGTTCCGGTGTCGATTCGGGAAAGCAAAGTGGCGCGCATGGAGTTTCGCCTGGGTTCATTGCCGACTGGCTACCAGGTGGTTCGCTACCTCAGCGTGCACGGCGCTGGCATCGACAGCGGCATGTGTGTTGCCGACGTCCGCAGCAGTGAGCGATCGGCGTCCGGTCAGGACGACCGCGCGCTCGACGCAGTACCTTCTTCGCGCGAGTCGATGCGCGCCCGCAACAACCGCCGCAGCGACAAGGTGGTTTCCCTGAACTTCGGCGCGCTGAAGCGTTTCCTCAACTCCCGCGTGGGGCGAAACTGGCGCGAGGTCCAAGGGGAAATCCGTCGCAGCATGAGCATTCACTCGTTCGCTGGAAACGAACTGCAGAAATGCGTCAAGAACGTAGTCTGCCTGAACGTGCAGGAGGAGGATGGCAAGCTCATCTGCGTCGAGAGCGGCAAAGAGTTGTGCGAGAAGTGGCAGTTCTACGTTCACCCGCTCACGGGCGAGCTTCAGCCGGTGCCGCGGCCGACCAAGCGCTCGCTGCACGAGCAGGAGATGAAGAGGTTGTTCAGCAAGACATTCGAGCAAGTTGCGATGTCGGACCTGCAGAAGCTGGTGAAAGTGAACGGCATCTGGTACGTGGTCGACTTCAAGCCCATTCCCACGCTGAAGGAGTATGCCGAGGAGGTTGGGCTCTCTTCGGAACTTGTCTCGCTCAGCGGCCGCTGGCTCGGCGAATATAACCTGATGCCGCAAGGTCCCAAGGACATCTTCTTGGACGAGGGGGCCATCGACAACTCCGTCACGCTCAACACGAACGGCCGCTACCAGTTCATCGACTTCCGCATCCAACCGTTCGTGGAGGCCTGGGGTGCCAAGATTTATGCCGTGAGCAAGCGTCAGGCGAATTCCGCCGAGATGCGTAAGCACGGTGTGAAGGGTGGTTAGGGCGCAGGAAATCCTGGATCCGATTCGCCGAACGCGAGCACCGGTAGTGGTGCTCGCGTTCGTTTCGTCTCAGTAATTCGTACAACGGTCAGGTGGCGCTTGTTGCTTGTGCAACCGGTACTGCCTGATGGTGCTGGGAGCGCGTAACTCACGTGCTGCTCGGTTCTTTGCCGCTCATAGCGGCGGGAGTTAAACATGAAGTCGAACGTATCTCATTTGCTCACGTCCATCACTGCGCTGGTCAACGCTCTTCGCGCCAGCGGCGAGGTGGTCAACGATGCGAAGCTGGTTGCTGCGCTGGATAAGCTCAACGGGCACGCTGCTACTCTGACGGACGCGTACCACCGTTGGTGGCAAACCTGGCAGCGCACGTCGTCGACGGTGTATTGCCCGGACGAGGCCGGTCAGCGCAACATGCTGACTTTGCACATGGAGCGCCTGAGCAAGCAAGCTCAGATCGTGTGCGGCATGATTGAGGTGCACGCTGCTGACGCCGCTAGCATTGCGCACGACCAGGCCGAGCAATTCGCTCGGTCAGCCAAGTTCAGCCTGTCGGAGCTGCTCTGGGGTCACTCCCGGATCATCCCGATGCTGGTCGAGTCGCTCTCATTCGGCATCAGTGAGAAGGTGGCCTTCGCACTGTCTTTGGAGACCGCCGCCAAGTAGTAGCTGCTCGGCAGCTGGGCACAGAATCGTTTTTTCATCACGTCACGTCACATAAATTTCGGAGGAAGTATGGCAAAGCGTTTGTTTATCGAGCGGCAGAATGGTCAGGTCGTGCGCGAGCGGCATCGGTTCAGCGGGCATGGTGGCAGTCGCCCGAATCGCACGTTGCGTATCGAGGAGCGGGCGGAACGCCATGAAGCGCTTCTGCAGCGTGACGGGCTTCTGTCGGAAGTCGAAGTCGACGAACTGCATTCGCCTTCGGCGGCGGACGAATCGTGTGGTGGTCCCTACGCACTGGGTGCTCAGATTTGGGACTACCTCGAAGTCAAGTTCGACGACGGCCTCGGGTTGAGCGCCTCCTTCGACCAAACGACCGGTCAGATGTCCTTCGCTTCCTGTGGTCGTCGCAGTCGCCGACGCCGTCGCCGCTCTGTCAAATGATTTGAGCGCCATCATCGTCGAGTTGTGAAACTGACTACGCTGGCTTGGACAACACTTGTCCAAGCTGTCAGTGTCCATTCCTTAGAGTCGCTGCGTAGGCGGTTCTTTGTAACTTAACTGTCGATTTCACCTGATGTCTGAAAGGACACCAACATGACTCGGATCAACGCCTGCGATAACCTGTACTCGGCGGCTCGCAGCCTGGCGGAGTGCGCTGACTCCGGCACGAGGGCCAAGGCCCTCGAAATCCTCACGGGATTGATCGAGACGGTCGATCACAGTGCCGATATGCTCGGCGCTCTGGGTCTGCTGATGGAGATGGACCGGCGCGGCGTCTATGGACTCGCGGTGGTCACGCTGCATCAGCGCTGTCAGGGTGATCTGACTGCGATGGCCATGCACCTGCGCGGTAGGCCGCTGGTCAAGCCGGTCAAGCCGGTCACGAAAGAGGTGGTGGTGCCGAGCATCGGCGTCGAGCAGATCGTCGGCGAACTGGCGACGCGGCTTGAAGCCCTGGCGCTGAAGACGGACTCGGTCGAACTGCTCGAGGAGGCTGACACGCTGAGGCGCGGAGGGGCCACCATCGGTATGAGCGCGCAGACCATGGGCCTGCTCAACGCCATCCTGAAGGACTGGAAGCTCAGCGACAACTACAAGGGTGTCAATAAGGTGGTCTTCGGCAAGTAGTCGTTCGAAAGGTCATCGCTCAGTATGTCTTGAAATTCCAATTCGATATCCTGCAGGTTCTCGGAGAGCGTATCTCCGAGAACCTGCCTGCGCTGTCCTAACGAGACGCGTGGGGCTTTTTCGAGTCAGGAACCAAGGTTCGTCCGGTAATCGGACAAGGAGCATTAGCATGAGTATCCACAGCGTTTACGAGCAGATGGGCACCACCGGCATCACCGGGCGTGTGGTCTGCGTCAAGGGCAAACTGGTTGCGCAGATCAGCAAAGGCGGCAAGTGGCAGCGGGCCAACACCAACCAGGCGACGGCGTTGTTTCGCAACGCTCTGCGGCTGACGTTGCTGAAGCCCGGTGAGACGGTCGTTGCCCGGACCGGCGAGCGGATGGTTCTGGGCACCTACGTCGGGTGCGTCGGCGACCGGTTCGAGGTGTGCGTCAGCCGGGATGAGCACGTCTTCACCGAGCACATGTTGCCGGTGGAAGTGGCCGTCGAAACCGGCGCATGGTCGTTCCGTCCGAACATGCAGGTAGCCGCCTACGTCGGAGCCGAGTGGCTGGCCGGCACGTGGCAGGGCTACGTCGATGGTCAGCATCATGTTCGTCTGCACGGCGGTGACTTCGTCGCGCACAGCAATCACGCTCACACTGCTGCGTACGCCGTTGAGCACAGCCTGATTCAGCAGTAACAGCTCTCTTCAACCGAAAGGATGGTATCGATGGAAACGAGTAATCGCAAACCGGCGGTCATCCCTCCGGAGATTCTGGAGGAGGCGCGTGAGCTTGCTGCTTTCGCCGAGGTGCTTCCGGGCATCGAGGCTCTGGCAGCCAAGCTCCATGCAGCAAGGCAGGCTGGGCGCAAACTGCGTGTCAAGCTGGGTGTCGACCCGACCGGGTCCGATCTCCATCTCGGGCACGCAGTGGTGCTGCGTCTGGTGCGCCGCTTCCAGGACAGAGGGCACCAGGCGGTGTTGGTCATCGGTGGTTTTACTGCCACCATCGGTGACCCCACAGGGCGTGACACGACGCGCCCGCCGCTCACACCTAGTCAGGTCGCGGCAAACGCTGCCACCTACATTGCGCAGGCTGGCCGCGTGCTTGATGTGTCGACGCTTGAGGTGTTCAACAATGCCGGGCTTGGCGAGCTGCGGCTGTGCGACCTGGTGCCGATTATTGCCACTGCCAGTCTTAATCAGGTTCTCCAGAAGGATGGCTTCGGCGACCGGCTGAAGGACGGCAAGACGCTGACTTTCATGGAAGCCCTTTACCCCTTCCTGCAGGCGAACGACAGCGTGAGGGTCGAAGCCGACATCGAGGTGGGTGGGTCAGATCAGCGCTTCAACGTGCTGATGGGACGACAGATGCAGAGTCACTTCGGCAAAGAGCCGCAGGTGGCGATGCTGATGCCCATTCTGGAAGGCACCGACGGTGTGCGCAAAATGTCCAAATCCTTCGGCAACACCGTTGGGCTGACTGACGATCCGGTAACCATGTTCGGGAAAGTGATGCGCATCCCTGATGCGCTCATCGTTCGCTACACGGAGCTGGTCACGCTGCTGCAGCCGTCCCAAATCCAAGCGGCGAAAGATCGGTTGGCAGCGAAGGAAAACCCGATGGTCCTGAAGCGGGAGGCGGCCACGCAAGTTGTCCGTTTCATTCACGGCAACGATGCGGCACGCGAGGCTCTCGAGCAATGGGACCGCGTGCATCGCGACAAGCAGATCCCGCTGGAGATGCCATCGCATGTGGTGCTGGCGCCAACGGCTCTGGTCGACGTCATGGTGGCTTGTAGTC
>JADYXS010000342.1 GCA_021772155.1 Candidatus Obscuribacter sp. | reverse complement strand
CAAGAACTATTCATCGCCGGTTTGGTAAGTGCCAACCACGGTCGTGAAGTGAACAAGACTCCGATTTTGGGCGAAATGCCAGTGCTTGGTGCACTGTACCGCTCGAAGGCTTTCAACAAAAACGAAAGCGAACTGGTTGTATCAGTACGTCCTGAAATCATCTTGCCGGGTACTCCTGGTCAGCTCAAGCTGCCGGAAGAAATCAGCAAGGTTGAAGGACCGCGCGATACAAACTTCCTGCAAGTCGAACCAACGGTTCTGGACGAACGCTACTGGCGTTCGGGACGTGCAGAAAAGACGCTCCAGTTACCGGGTGTCCTTCCTCCAGAAGCTCCTATTCCCGACAACAAATAATCGGGAAAACGCAAACCAAAACCAGAAAGAGGGGGGCGCAAGCTCCCCTCTTTCTTTTGCTATATAAGGATCGGCTTGAGTCGAATTGCCCAGCAAAAAACACGGACGTTGACCGCCCGTGTCCGATTTTGATGTTGACCCGTTTGTGCTAGCGCTTCTTCGCGACCGGCTTCTTCGGTGGCGGAGCATTCTTCATTTTAGTGAAAAACTGGAATGACTCTTCGGGAAACTCTTTGGCGCAAATTTGCAAAACTCGTTCGACCGCGCTTTTGACAAACTGGTCTCTTGATTGCTCAGGCGTGTAGCAATTGGCCAAGCCAACCTTGTCCACTACACGCAGCAAACCCTTTTCTGCAAGACGCACCATTGTCGTCATCACAGTTGTGTATGCAATCTGCCGCTGTTGCCGCAAATTCTCGTAGATGTCCCGCACTGTGACAGTGGGATTCGCCTTTTTCCAGACAAGTTCCATAATCTCACATTCGAGATCGCCAAGAAATTTGCGAAGCCCAGCCTGATTAAAGCGGAACGACGCATTTTCGTCGTTAAGTCTCATTACATGCCGCTCTTACAACTAAAACCTTGAGAGAATCGTATCATGAACGCTACACGTTGGGGCCGACCAATGGTGCCAAGTGAAAGGGGCTAATTTTGTGAAACTCGCTTACAATGCCGTTCGGCAACCGACGTAGGCGAATAGTAAAATCTTGCAATAGTAGATGAGGAACAATACAAATGCATAACGCTTTGCGTCCAGTCGTCTTTCTGGATCGTGACGGGACGCTGAACGAAGAAGTTGGATATATACGTGACGTATCCAATCTGAACCTTATCAATGGCGCTGCAGCTGCCGTCAAGCGTCTAAATGACGCCGGTGTGGCCGCGGTGCTGGTGACGAATCAGTCCGGTGTGGCTCGTGGCTACTACTCCGAGGACCATATTCACAAGCTGCACGAGCGGTTGGTGTTTCTTTTGCGAGCGCAAGGAGCGTTGCTCGATGCGCTCTACTATTGCCCTCATCTGGCGGAAGGCAGCGTTGAGCCCTTCAATTGCGTTTGCACTTGTCGCAAACCGGAAAAAGGCATGGTTGATATTGCGCTCACGGAGCATCCGGAGCTCGACTCTCAACGGGCGTATGTGGTTGGGGACAAAGCCACTGATGTAGAACTTGCGCAGCGTTTTGGTGCCAAGGGAGTGCTCGTCACCACCGGTTATGGCCAAGATGTACTAGATGGTAAGTATCAATGGCCCGTTCAGCCGGATTTCATTGCCCCGGATATCACTCAAGCGATTGATTGGATTTTGAAGGATCTGGGTGGTGTGAGCGGGCAATCAGGTTAGTTGACTTAGAGCCCTTTCAGTCAGCGCAGCCGCGATTCAGGTATCCTTGGTTCTTGTCATCACTGAGGACCGCCGAGTGACTTCTCAACCGATTACCATCGGCGACGCTATAGACGTTGCCATTTCCTGTTTTCGTGCTGCTGATTACGACAATGTCCTGAAGGTCTGCAACGAGATCCTGCACGTTGAGCCGGCCAATGTTGAGGCGCTGCACCTGCGCGGGTTGGCCAATGCCAACTGCCAGAATGTCGGCCAAGCCATTGTCGATCTCAAGCTTGCCCTCCTGGTGCGGCCAGATGATTTTGAGCTTCTCAATAATCTGGGCAACTTCTATAGAACTGTGGGCCAAAACGATCTCGCCCGCGAATGCTACGAAAAGGTGTTGTTGAACGAGCCCAATTGTCATCCGGCTGTCTTTAATTTGGGCAACGTCCTGGCTGAACTTGGTCAGATGGATGCTGCCCAAGATGCATACAGAAAGGCTATAGGGCTCGATCCGAATTTCGCGGAAGCCTTTTATAACCTTGGTTTGTTACTGCGCAAAGGAGGAGATATTGAGCAAGCGCTTGCGACCTTCAAGCAATGCATTGCCCGAAACACAGATCATGTGCAGGCGCAGGTGGCAATCGGCAATTGCTTGCTGGATATGGGCAAGACAGACGATGCCATGAATGCCTACAAGGTGGCCACCGTTGTGGACCCGAACGCCTTTGAGACGTTCAACAACATGGGAGTTGTGCTTACGGAGCAGGGGAAGTACGCAGAGGCAAAGACTGTTTTGGAGTCTGCGCTTCGTTTGCGTGAGGATTTCGACGCTGCTCGCAACAACCTTGGTGTGGTCCAGTTCCTTACAGGAGATTTCGAAGCGGCCGCTGATTCCTTCAGCGAAGTGTTAACGGGCAATCCGGAAAATCCCCAGGCGTATCGTAATCTTGGAAAGTGTCTGGCTGAAAGCGGAGCATTTGACGAAGCGATATTGACGTACAGAACGTCGTTGCGATTCGATCCTTCAGCGTCCGATGTTGCAGTTGAGTTAGCTGCGGTTTACTGCCGCGCCGGTTATACCAAGCAGTCGCTGGATGCTTTCGAGCAACTGAAGCTTGAGCGTCCAGATAGCTTTGTGCCAGTGTTGGGACACGCAGTGGCATCGCTACCCAGATTTTTCGCTGATCAAGAAGCGTTGGCTGCGGCACTGTCTGTATTTGAAGAATTACTTGTCACGGCTGAGGCTTGCCTGGATTTGAGCAGCGCTGGAGCTATAGATGATGCGGTTTTTGCTCTGGCACTGCTACAGCCGACGCACCTTGTACACCAAACTTGCAATGTCCGTTCCGTACTTCAAAGATTTGGTGCCCTTGCCGTTAAGATAATGTCCGCCAAATATCCTCATTGGGCGCAACCGCTAACGATTCCGTCGTTTGAAATGGGACAGATCAAAATTGGTGTCGTAAGCGATGCGCCAGGAATTTTTGAAAATCTCAGTTCTGAGAAGTTTCAAGTTATCCAGTATTCAACTAGGAGTTTGTCCTTCGAAGATCTTTGCAGCAAAATTCGAGCGGATAATTTGCATGCGCTCGTTTACCTATCCCTTAAGTCCAACCCCACAGCGTTTCAGTTAGCAGCGCTGCGTCTGTCCGCGGTGCAATGCGTTACCTGGGAACAAGGGCTGACAACCGGACTGCCAACAATTGACTATTTCTTGTCTGGTGATTTGCTCGAACCGGTTGGTGCTGATGGTCACTACTCGGAGACCTTGGTGAGATTGCCGAACCTGTTTAGTTACTACCGGCAGGTACCTGCCACTTCGCCTGCTGAAAATGAGGAACAATCAACCCAAGGTTTACGCGAGGGCTCGGTGCGTTTTCTTTGCGGACAACCGGTGGTTAACTACCTTCCTGAGCAGGACCAGGTTTTAGTCGATATTGCCAAACTGGTTCCAAATGCCCAGTTCGTTTTTCTTGGCGGAAAAGATCAGTCACTGGCCGATGCTCTGAAAAAACGCGTGTCTGTATGTTTTGAAGAAGCCGGATTGGATGCCGAGCAGTTTATTGTGGTGCTCCCATCGGTAAACATGGAGCATGTTCAGATATTCCTGGATAGTTTGCACTTGAATGACTTTGGACCTGCCATTGAAGCTCTTGGTGCGCGATTGCCGGTTTTGACGACAGCCGGTGAATTTATGCGTGGCAGGCAGTCTGCTGGGTTGCTCCGCCAAATCGACGTCGTTGATACCATCGCTGCTGATAATACGGAACTGGTGTCTAAGGCCGCTGAGCTAGCCGAAGATATTGGCTTGCGCCTTAAGTTGTCGTCGAGAATCGACGATAGAAAACATTGGGCCTACCGGGACCAGGAAGCGGTGACCGGTTTAGAAGAGTTTCTCCGGCGCGTTACACTTGGCGCGAGCGCAACAGTAAGCTGACTTCGCTGAGCAGCATCGGCATGTCAAATGGCTTTGGTAGATAAAGGTCCGCACCGGACTCCAATGCCAGCGATTGGTCCGGATGAGATGTCACCATCACGACCCAAATATTACTTAGCTGCTTATCTTCTTTGACGATTCGGCATAGTCCCCAACCGTCCATGCGGCGGTCGCTCAGGGTCGACTCAAGCAAAATCAAATCGGGGTGCGTGTCGCGTGCCAAGCTTAGCGCGTCATCGGCGGAATTGGTCACTTCCACGTTGTAGCCTTCCAGTGAAAGAATTTCTTGCAGCAAGCACGCCATGGCACCATCCGGTTCGACAACCAAAATTCTTGACCGTGGTTGGTCGGATTTTTGCTGTTTTGTCTGCTGCGGCATGTGGTCGCCTGCCCAGTTACTTCCGGGAGAAAGCTTGGCCATATAGCGGAAGTCCCGCGCTGTGGTGAGTACATCAACATAGCTCTGGAAGCGTTTCGTATGACTGGAGACTATGCCAACGGCTATCGAAATCAGCGGAACTCGGCGACGGATGCCACCACGGCGGGTGGCAACGAGATAACCGCGCCTTACGTCCTCCGACGGATAAAAGCGTTTACTGATCTCGTCAAACTGGTGGCAGATGCGATCAGCTAGTTCAAGTCGGCGCTCTGGTGCGGTGATGACAAGGAAATCGTCGGCTTCAATATGTCCGGCAAAATCATTGTCTGACACCGAGTCAACCAGAATGGCACCGAGCGCTTTAATTAGTTGATCGCCTGCTAAGTCTCCGTAGGTCTCGTTGTAAACGCGCAGGTTGTTCAAATCGATTGAAAGGGCAGCCCAGGGACGGTCTGACACCAGACTTTGCTCAAGCATTCGGCGAATCATAATTGCGCCTGGCAGTTGAGTCAGCGGATGTGAAAGCTCTTCTTGCCTGCGACGTAGGTGAGCAAGCACTCGAATCGCCAGTTCGCTCTTGTCGATGTTTTCACCCAAGACGTCATCTGCGCCGTATCGAAAACAACTAATGCGCTCATTTACGTCTTCGGACGAATGCAGCAAAACTAGCACTGGGCGAGGATGAGTTAAGGTGGCGCGAATTTGCTGGCAATAGATTCGTCCATCGCCTTCTTCCATTTGCGCTGTCAGCAAAATTAAGTCCGGGTGAAGAAAGGACAATAATTCGTTTGCATCTTGGAACGAATTTACGACGTGAACTTTCGCACCGGTCTTGTCCAGAATATTAGAATATTGCGCCGCGGCATCCGGCTCGTGAATGATCAATATGACCGGTGTGGGCAATAGCATTAGCCGCGCCCTCGTGCTGCCTGTTCTTCCAGCGTGGCTGCCGGCAAGCGGACCGTAAAAGTTGTCGAGCCACGTTCGCTGTCAACGGTGATGGTGCCACCAAGTGCAAGCACTAGCGATTTCGTTATGTACAGACCCAATCCGGTGCCTTCGGTTTGACGAACCAATGGATTGTCCAACCGACTAAACTTGTTGAAAATTTCCGGAAGTTGGTCTGTGGGAATGCCACCACCTTGATCTGCTACGGAAAATTCAACCATTTCGCGCTCAATATCTTCCGGGTTCTGGGCAATTGAGCGCGCGGAGATAGTTACGGTTGTCTTTGGCGGAGAGTACTTGATGGCGTTATCGATCAAATTGGTCAATATCTGCTCGAGTCTATCTGCATCGGCCCAGACCGATGGCAGCCCCGCTGGAAGTCTAGTGGCAATCTGGTGATTTTCTGCTTTGTCAGTAAGATTCAGGATAACCCGTTTGACAGCCGGCTCCAGTTCGATTGCCCGGATAGTCAGCTGTAGCTTTCGCGATTCCAGTCGTGACACTGCCAGTAAATCTTCAACCAATCGTGTCAAGCGATCGGCTTGTTCTTTGATAATGCCGATGTATCGTTTTTGTTGAGATGCGTCCAGCCTGTCGCCGGCACGTAGGATTGTATCGGCAAAACCTTTGATGCTGGTAAGTGGAGTTCTCAGTTCATGACTAACTGTACTGACGAAATCAGTTTGGGCTTGCTGCACTGAATGCGCTTGAATTATGTAGACAACGGTCAGATGACTCCGTTGCTTGCCATCTTTCACGAAAGGCAGATGGCTCACCGGCATCATGAGATCCATGCCGGTCTTACAAACTATGGTGGCGTTGTGGACATTGCCGGAGTCTTCGCCGGCCAGAACCAGCGATTTTCCGTCTCCAGGACCTTCTTGATCCCAGCAAGTGCAGTCCAACACGTCGCACAGCTGTTTACCGATGATTTCATCGGCACTTTGGCTCAAGAGTGCTGCCAGTGCCGGATTGCAATCTGTAATGCGACCGCTTTCATCGCTGATTGCAAGACCATCTGCCATATACTTTGCCAGGCTTTGGTATACGTCTTGGGAAGTTATAGTCACTTGAACCCGCCTTTCGCAGGGTGTTTTTAACGGAGAGGTTGTCCGCAAAGCCTCACGGGCTTAGGTGGCGCGACAAGGACCCTAGTGCTAAGTTAACACTGGCTAGGCGAGATTAACGGCATTACAACCTATCCTTAACATTCGCTGGATGGTCAGCAGATGCCTCTGCCGGTGGTTCTTCCAGTGTCCAAGCGAGAACTTCATCGAGCCTGTCGGCGTTTGTCAGGTACAAATAGCCTAACAAAGCTTCAAATGCTGTGGCCAGACGATAAGCGGCCTGCTGGCTATGGCGCTGGGCTGCTTTCATGTTTCGGGCCCGGCGGACGATGTCGGCTTCCGCGTCGTTGAGACGTGAATTTATGCCCTCCAGCAGATTTGCTTGCCCTACTGCGCTTGAGCGAATCGTTGCCTTGCGATGGATTTGGCTGGCCGTCTTGGCAAGAAGCAACTGCCGTTCACGTTCGTAAAGGTGGAAGACAGCATCACCTAAGTGCGCCAGAAGGCGTGGCGATAAAACGCGGGCTTCAGATTCGGAAAGCATAGACTTCTTTTGAAACATATCAGAGCCTGATTAATGAAGCGATTATCGGCCCTTTCAGCTCCAGTGAATGGAGTGAAATCCTCTCCAAAGGCTGACGTTGGCTAACAAGCTCAAGATTATATTCCTGGTGACTCTGAGAGGCTAAAGCGTGTGTGTCTTTGCCAACCGGTGTTTCTGTCTGCAGGCTCATTGCTGGAGGATGTTCGCCCGATGTTATCAAAAAAATGTATGGTTCCAACAATAGCATGGTTAGAACGCCGTAGACAACCAGAACTGACGTCATTGTCCAGAGAGCTAGTCCTTCCGGGGCTGTCTCGCCATGGGCACAGCGATTAAGAACAGAAGCATTGTGGACATGGACAGAGGTGCTCTCAGCTCGAGCGTTCAATAGTGCGAAGTGATGCAAGCTTCCGACTGTTCTTCCAGACTGCTGGGCACAAGCGCAGAAACAACAGGAAGTCCTAAACTCAACCTGTTCAGTAAACCTATGCATCGTCGAAGTGCTACCGCGTGAAGCACCGGATGGACACTCACTCACACCAACATTAACATGGCGAAGTCAGAGTAACCATTGAGCACGCACCACTAATGATCGATCAAGAAACAACTTGCAGAAGTTAACTACTATGTGTGGAGCAGTGGTGTAATTCCATTGGTGTGCTCCACCAGTTACTTCTTTATCGATCCTAAGTCACGCTGGCTAGACTGTTCCCACTAGCAAGATGTGTGGGAAGGGCAGAAAGTTTGCCAAAGGGTATGCACTGACAGAGCGAAAGCCGACTTGTGCAAGACGAGTACACCATACCGTCGTGCTCCGGTAGAAAAATGAATCCCGCGGGCACATCAGTAAATCCAGCCAAAACGTAAACTGCAAACCCAGACGTGGATGCGTGTCGATGTCTTTCAATAAGATTTTCCCACCGGGCTTTAACCTTGAGTAAATGACCTCAAGCAGCGAGTTGCCAGATTCTGGAGTTATATGGTGGAACAGGTCGATACAGCAAGCAACGTCAATCTGGGTAAGGACTGGCTCGCTGCTCAAGTCCATTGATGCAAAAACTACATTTGTCACTCCCAGCCGCTGTGCTAATTCTTGTGCAGCCTTAATACGACTTTCATTGAAGTCGAGTCCGTAAAAGCTTGTTTGCGGTTTTAGCAGGGCAAAGAATGTAGTTGTTAAGCCGTAGCCGCAGCCCAAATCAACAACAACACCTTCTTCTGGCATGTGCTGTGCCAAAGCAAGTAAGAAGTGAACAGGCAAAATAGCGAATCGGATGACAGCGTAGAGAGAAGCAGGCGAATTCTGAATGATTCTAACGACTAGCTTTGCATGATGACGCGGATCATCCTCTGGATTCTCCAAAACATTCAAGCGCCTTTTCACGACCATCACGATTGTCTCGATTGCAATACATACAACAATCCGCGTGCGCTAAGTCGTCCGCGAGCTTCAATAGGTAATCACCTAGCCGTGGGATGGTGCAAGTTTTCTTTTGCTCATGATCAGCTTT
>JADYXS010000037.1 GCA_021772155.1 Candidatus Obscuribacter sp. | reverse complement strand
TTTGACCAATCCTGAATATCTCAACATGGTTGATATTCTGCGTGACGTTGCCGATCTTGTGGCTCTGGCAGTGGGTAATTGCATTCTTTTTGGTCGCAGTGAGTACGAACGTGAGCGGCTAGGGACCCTCTATAAGACCGCAGTTGCGCTCAGCGGCAGTTCGTTGAAGGTGTCGGAAGTTATTCAGATAGCTGCAGATACGTCCCTGATTCTGGGTAACACGCCGCATTGCGCCATTTTGATGTTCGACCAGCAAAAACAATCGCTGCATATGGCTGCATTCAAAGGATTGGATGGCAACAGCCTGGCCGAGTTCGACTTAGGAGTAGATTCGACCGTCGCTGGCCGAACGATCATCTCCGGAAAGACTGAATATGTGGCAGATGCTTTGCGCTATCAGCATTCCATGCCTCGTGGTACAAGCGGCAATCCCTTTGGATCTATAGTAGCGGTGCCGATGATGCATGAACACGACCCTATGGGCGTGATCATGCTCTTCTCCACCGATTTAAGGGGCTTTCATCGGGAACAGGTGGAGTTGCTTGAATCTCTTGCTCAGCAAGTCACCAACGCGCTCTATGTCGCTTTTACGCATGAGTCTGCGACGGCTCAAACGATGCAGGATGCTCACACTGGTTTATACAACCGCTGGCATTTTGAAGAAGCTCTGCAAAAGGAAATTGAAAGATCCCAAAGACACAAGCGTGATCTGGCTCTGTTGATTGTTGATATTGACCATCTTTCGCGCGTAAATGATCTCCTGGGTCAGGAAAAGGGAGATGTGGTTATCAAGCACGTTGCCAAGATAATCAAAAGCAGTCTGCGCGACATCGACATACCCTGCCGCTATGGTTCGGAAGAGTTTGCCATCGTCCTGCCTGAAACTGCAGAGCAGAGTGCCCTTGAGGTTGCAGAGCGGCTACGCCAGCGAATCCGCAGCGAAGCTGCACCGGGTATCGGCATGATCACTGTCTCCATTGGGATAGCTGCAGCAAGCGCCAACTCGGAAACTTCTGGAACGGCTCTTGTAAAGTTCGCTGAAGAAGCATTGGATGTTGCGAAATTTGAGGGAAGAGATCGCGTTAAGGCTCATGAAGGCGTAACTACTGATCCAGGGCGGATTCCATGGGAAGAACTGGCTCGGCAGGCCAAGTTGGCAGTTGTCAGTGAAAGGCAGTCACGATTGCAAAATCGTTTGTCACTAACGCCTGAATACGCGCCATGGATGCGGGCTACGCCAGGTTGGGGCAATAAAAAGAAACCGAACGAGTGATTCTCATCCATTAGCCATGCGCGACGCTTCGATCATTAAGAAAAACGGGGAAGCAGGCGCAGACTAGCTTTCCGGCCTTTAAACTCATTGCTGTAGGAGATCATCGTAATCACGCAAGTTCGCTTGTGGCGGTTACGGAAAGATCCCCACGCTCAATTGGTTCGAACGGGCGCGCTTATTGCGGCCCAAATAGAGGAGGTTAAACCATTGGCTACAACTGCTGCTACTAAACTGAACTTAAAACCATTGGCCGATCGTGTGGTCGTGCGCAAGCTCGAAGCTGAAGAAAAGACCGCCGGTGGCATCGTGCTTCCTGACACAGCCAAAGAAAAGCCCCAACAAGGCGAAGTTCTGGCAGTAGGCCCAGGTAAGCTTGACGATGCTGGCAAACGCTGCCCGATGGAATTGAAAGCTGGGGACAAAGTCCTTTTCGCTAAGTATTCCGGCACAGAAGTCAAAATCGAAGGTGTTGAATACACCATATTGTTCGAACGCGATATTCTCGCAATCATCGCCTAAGAAAGTTCTTTATCCGGGGCGTAGTAGTGCTACGCCTCCAGTTTGACTAACCGTTTAATCCTTAAGGGGAATTGCATACATGGCAAAGCAGATAGTGTACGAGGAACAGGCACGTCGGGCGTTGGAACGCGGCGTAGACGCAGTCGCCAACACCGTCAAGATCACACTTGGTCCTGCCGGACGTAACGTCGTTCTCGAGAAGAAGTTCGGCGCTCCGCAAATCATTAATGATGGCGTCACCATCGCTAAAGATATCGAACTGGAAGACCGCCTTGAAAATGCTGGCGCTCAACTCGTTCGCGAAGTTTGCTCCAAGACCAATGACCTGGCTGGCGATGGAACAACCACCGCTGCTGTATTGGCGCAAGCTATGATCAAAGAAGGCTTGCGCAACGTAGCTGCAGGCGCTAACCCGATGGTTCTCCGTCGCGGTATCAGCAAGGCTACCGAAGCTGCAGTTGCAGAGATCAAGCGTCTCTCCAAGCCAGTCGAAAGCAAAACTTCGATCACTCAAGTTGCCACCATTTCGGCTGGCAATGACGAGACGATTGGAACGCTTATCGCTGAAGCAATGGAAAAAGTTGGCAAAGATGGTGTTATCACCGTTGAAGAATCCAAGTCCACCAACACCGAACTGGAAGTCGTTGAAGGCATGCAGTTCGACAAAGGCTTCGTATCGGCTTACTTCGTAACCGATCCTGAGCGCATGGAAGCAGTTCTTGATGAGCCGCTGGTTCTCTGTGTCGACAAGAAGATCAATCTTCTAGCTGACTTGGTTCCAGTACTTGAGAAAGTTGCTCGCGCTGGCCGTCCGCTCTTGATCGTCAGTGAAGACGTTGAAGGCGAAGCTCTAGCAACCTTGGTTGTTAACCACCTTCGCAAAGTTCTTCCTTGCTGCGCAGTCAAAGCTCCAGGCTTCGGCGATCGTAGAAAAGCTATGCTCGAAGACATCGCTATCCTTACCGGTGGTGAAGTTGTTTCCGAAGAGCGTGGTTTGAAACTAGAAAACACCACATTGGAAATGCTCGGCAAAGCTCGTCAAGTTCGCGTCAACAAAGACAAGACAACGATCGTAGCTGGCACGGAAACCAAAGATGCTGTTGCGAAACGCGTATCTTTGCTGAAACGTCAAATTGACGAAACAGATTCCGAGTTCGACAAAGAAAAATTGCAAGAGCGTCTGGCCAAATTGGCTGGCGGTGTTGCAGTAATTAAAGTCGGCGGCGCTACCGAAACAGAACTCAAAGATCGCAAACTCCGTATGGAAGATGCCCTCAATGCAACCCGCGCGGCTGTTGAAGAAGGCTTTGTTCCAGGCGGCGGCACCAGCTTGCTGCACATCAGCAAGACTCTCGCTAAGAAAGCTGCTGAAATGTCGCAAGGCGACGAGCGCACCGGTTACGAAATCGTCCTCAAGGCGTTTGAAGCACCTGTTCGCCAAATCGCTGATAACGCTGGTCTTTCCGGCGAAGTAGTGGTTGAGCGCGTTAAAGAACAGAAAGAAGGCTTCGGCTTCAATGCTGTTACCTTCGAATACGTAGACATGGCGAAGGCCGGTATCATCGATCCCGCCAAAGTTGAGCGCTGCGCTGTTCAGAACGCTGCTTCTATCGCTGGTATGTTCCTGACAACGGAAGCGTTGATTGTGGATCTGCCAGAAGAAAAAAAGCACGGCCACATGCCCCAAGGCGCCGGCATGGGTGACTTCTAAGCGAAGTCATCGTTAGCTAAAATTGAAAGGGTGAGGCATTCTGCCTCACCCTTTTTGTGCTAACTGGAAGGGGCCTGTCCCCTCCCGCTTGGGGCTTTTACCTGGGAGAGCCGCCGTCCTGGCGGCACCTGTGGCGACAAACTTCAATTAGTTTCGGCAAGATGCCGGCGCCGCGTTTTCGGGAGTGTTCGCAGGCAGTTCCGTTACTTTGAAGCCGGAATTGGCAGGCCAATGATTCAAGAATCTGCTGACAGGGGATACAATCAATGCGCAAGAATCGCTAAGCGCGTCTCAACCGCTCAAGCAGTTCCCCGTGTCCGTCCTTGTACCTTCTGGTATCCAATATGCAGACTACTGACCAATCCACGGGTTATGCAACGGTAAAAGTTCAAGGGGGTAAGCCTTACCCGCTTGGCGCCACGTGGGATGGGCTTGGGGTTAATTTCGCTATCTTTTCTGAGAATGCCACAAGGATTGAACTTTGCTTATTCGACTCAGTTGAGTCTACAAGCGAGAGCCATCGTATTGCACTGCCTGAACGCGACGCCTACGTGTGGCATTGTTATATGAAAGATATTCGTCCCGGCCAGATTTACGGGTTTCGCGCCTACGGTCCGTATGATCCGGAAAATGGGTTGCGCTTCAACCCGAACAAATTGCTCGCTGACCCTTACGCCAAGGCAATTGTTCGCCATCCGCGGTGGGACGATAGCTTGTTCGGCTATAAAGTAGAACATAAGGATGCCGATCTGTCTTTTGATGATACGGACAACGCGGCCTATGCTCCTCTTTGCGCGGTTGTTGATCCGTCCTTCGTTTGGGGCGAAGACAAACGCCCGGATATTCCGTGGAACAAAACCATCATCTATGAGGCGCATGTAAAAGGCCTAACTGCTATGCATCCTGACGTGCCACCAGAATTGAGGGGCACCTACGCTGGTGTGGCGAGTCAGCCTGTGATCAAACATCTCACTAAACTTGGTGTCACAGCAATCGAGTTGATGCCTGTGCACTATCGCGTCAACAGTCGAAATCTGCCAGAGAAAAATCTTAGTGACTATTGGGGCTACAACACGCTTTCATACTTTGCACCGGACACACGATTCTCGTCGGTTTCGGGCAGCCCGACCGATCAAATACAAGAATTCAAAATGATGGTTCGTGCATTGCATGCCGCTGGAATTGAGGTGATACTGGATGTGGTGTATAACCACACCGTCGAGGGAAGTCATCTTGGTCCGACACTATGCTTCCGCGGCCTGGACAACCTGGCTTACTACCGTGTTGTTCCCGACAATGAGCGTTATTACATGGATTACACCGGCTGCGGCAACACGCTGAACATGCGGCATCCTCGTGTCTTGCAGTTGATGATGGATAGTTTGCGCTATTGGGTGGAGGAGATGCACGTCGATGGTTTTCGCTTCGACCTTGCAAGCGCGCTCGCGCGCGAGTTGTTTGACGTAGACCACCTTTCGTCTTTCTTCGATGTAATTCAGCAGGATCCTGTGATCTCGCGTGTCAAGCTGATTGCGGAACCGTGGGATGTGGGCGAAGGCGGATACCAGGTTGGCAATTTCCCTGTTCTGTGGACCGAGTGGAACGGCAAGTACCGAGATACTGTTCGTCGATTTCTGAAGGGTGATTCTGCCGTGCTTGGTGAAACGGCGACGCGACTGACTGGTAGCAGTGATCTGTACGAGAAGAATGGGCGTCGACCGCATGCAAGCATAAATTTTGTCACCGCTCATGATGGCTTTACGCTTCACGATCTTGTCAGCTATAACCACAAACATAATCAAGCCAACGGCGAGAACAGCAGGGATGGTGACAACCATAACAACAGTTGGAATCACGGAGCCGAAGGACAAACTGCCAATAAAGAAATAAACGCATTACGCTACCAACAAAAGCGCAATTTCATGGCCATATTGTTGCTTTCCATCGGCGTGCCCATGATCAGCGGTGGTGATGAGTTGGGACGAACGCAGAATGGCAACAATAATGCCTATTGCCAGGACAACGAAATCAGTTGGTACAACTGGGATCTGTCGGAAGACGATCAAAACTTTCTGGAATTTGTTCGCAAAGTGGCAGGCATCCGCAAGAAGCTCATGGTGATTCACCGGAAAGATTTCTTTCGCGGACAACTGAATGAGACAGGCGATTGGACTAATGAAGTTCTCTGGCTGCGCCCCGATGGTGAGCTGATGCAAGCAAAAAACTGGGACGACTCCGAACTAAAGAGTATCGCAATGTTGCTTGAAGGATCAGGCCTGGAAGAATACGATCCGGTGACTGAGGAGCGCGCGCACAGTCAGTCATTGTTATTGATCTGCAATGCTTCTCATGTGGATGTTCCCTTCGTTCTTCCGCAGCATGAAGAGCACGATGAGTGGGACCTGCTTCTAGACACCAGCGAAACTGTCGAGATGCGCACATGGGAAGCCGGGGAAGAGTTTCTAGCGCAACCCAGGACAGTTACGGTGTTCGCATGTCACGATGCAACAGGTCCATCTACCGAAGATAGCGTCTAACTTTCTTTCAGCCGCTTTTCAGCGTCTTGGCTATGCGCGCGATCCTGCGTACGCAGGTTACAGCGCTGCCCACAGATATTAAGCCAAGTGCGATCAACAGAATGGGCCGCGCGCCTCCGATCCCCGAGAGTGCAGCCGCTGCGATCAACGCGATGGTCATCACAAACATTCGATGCTGTTTTGCCATTGGTCCGCAAAAGTCCTGCTTACCAGTGCACTGCGCGCCGAATGCTCGAACATAGGCGGTGGCTAGTGCAAGTAAGGCGCTAAGCCAGCCTAGCTCGATGCCCAAAATTCCCGCATTGGAGGTGTAACCTGCCGCTACGAGTATCACGGTATCAGATACCCGATCCGGCAATTCGTTATAGAGTTCGCCTGTCGTTGATTTCTTGCCACCTTCGACGGCCATCATGCCATCCAGTAGATTGCACAGGAGGCGCAGTTGTATAAACAATGCCGCGAGCACGAGCAAGACAGGCTGTAGAGCAGGGGGCAATATTTTTGTTACAGCCATAAGACCAGCGGAGATCGACGCGGCAACGGCGCTTAGAACTGACACCTGATTAGGTGTCACGCCCATGTTTGCTATTTTCAGAGCAAGGGAGTGCGACCAGGATGCAGAACGAGCCTTTATAGGTCTTCTGCTGATGTCCTCGTTCGCCATGAATTCGTTCTCTAGTAATTTCTGCATGAATGTAGCTTAGGTTGTATAGCACGAGCAATCCTATACATCGGAACACTTTACATACTGTTCGGTTCGTTTGTCCTGTTACGTCGCTGGTTTACCAAGGCGGCGCATGGCGCGTTGCCACCACCTGGGAGCGCTGGCGTCCCGCCGGCACCGATATCAGAACTCATTTTCGCCTACTTCGCTTTTGTTCCTTAACCTGTAGCGGATTGAGTTTATTATCGGCTAGAATCCCCAGATAAAAACTGTGGCGATTCCAAATTTGCCTCAGTTGCATCGAATACAACTGATTGGAGATTCCAAATGAAATTGATTCTGACTTTGTGCACTTTGGCCAGCTTGGTAGGCGGATATGCGCTTCCAGCATTGGCAGGAGATGCGGCTGCGGACGCAGCTAAGGCCGACGCCAAAGCAGCTGCAGCACAAAACAAAGCCAATGAACAGGTCGCCAAGGGACATACGCTTCGCGCTGGGCGCGCTGCTAAGAAAGCTGAAAAAGCACAAGAGAAAGCCGCTAAAGCCGAAGCCAAAGCGCAAGCACAAAAACAATAAGAGCTCGCCCGACCACGGTATCCGCTAGTTTGAGCTTAAATAGTCGATGTTGAACGATAACAAGTTCAGCATCGACTATTTGTTGAAAATCGCTCAGCGAGATATCATGCCTGAGTTCGTTAAAGACGGATGATTGTTTGCCACATAGAGATTTCGATTAGTTATGGCGTCGCTCATAGCGCGCTGATGGTTTTTTCCATATCATCGAGGTGGGCAAGCCTGACCTTGATTAATTGCGACGGCAATTGCTTCTTCTTTGATAAGCTGTGTTCGTTGCTCAGCCCTGCCAGCAACGTTGCGGCATTTCCGACGACTGCCATGCTGGTTCCCACAGTGGCAACGGTTGCTCCTGCGAAAGAGGCCGTGAATATCTTCTTTGGCCTGTTTGGAAAGTATTTGTAGAAACCGGCTGTGCCGACGATACCTTGAGTTAACAGCGTACCGCCGATGAGTGGACCTAGAACGCTGTTTTGAATGGCTACTTGTTCAAGTGTCCTCATCGTTTTGGTTTCACTTTCTAGCTGCTTCAAGAAGAGTCCGCTTGACTCTGTGTATATAGCGAGACGCTGAGATGCAGGTAGGGAAGGCATCAAGCTGCCCTCAGCATTAATTTCCAGTGCTTCTAAGTGTTTGATTTCTGCAGATAGTGCACTGGCATCAAAGCTTGGCCGTCCACCTAACTGCTTGTCCAAAGACCGTCTTTGCTGCCAGCCCATAAACTTTCCTGTGGCCTGGCTCAATATTGGTGAGGCGGTAGCTAGTCCACCGGCTACGATGAATAGAATGTTGGCCGGTCCGGTTAGTCGGGGCTTGGTGAGCCCTCGGTTAGCAACTCCGGCCGCAACTGCCCCGACGGTGTTGTAGGACGTGTTCAGCAGGAAAAACAAATTCTGGTAAGCCATATACCTTTTGGTATCAACGCTGAAGTGCCGATACTCATTTATGAATGAGTCACGTACCAGACTAAGAACCTTGCCTTCAGCAAGGGCCCGTTCATATGCCGGATGGTCCAAGTTCGCAGCGACGAGCGCTGATCGTTGGGCCAGTAGGTCGTCAATTTCTTTGAGTTTTGATACCACAAATTCATTGGCCGATCTGTGATCGTAACCGTGCCGGCGATTCTTGACCGCTTGAATCAAATTGCCGCTGAGCTCTAAGCATGATCCTGATGCGGCGATGATAGAGCCTACTTCCGCCGCTCGGAGTGATTTGCTTACTGCGCGCAAGTTGACTCGGAGAAGACGTTTCCGCCCTTCGCCGAATTGCTTAGTGCCGGTAACTTCGAAGGCTAAGCCTGTCGCTGCCCCAGTTTCCTGCGCAAGGAAATATGTGTACCTGCGGAACTTCGGTTGCATTGCGCTTTCCATACGAAAGTTGAGGCTGAACCGTTCCAATTCAATTCCGGCAAGCAAAATCTTCTTCGTAAGAGCCGTGTATTGCGCGCTGAAGTCCCTGGAGGAGCTGGCTTGCGCTGAGGCTGCGCTAATAGTGCCGGATTGGGCAACAAGCTGCAGAAGCATGATGATGAGGCACACAGCAGGCAATCGGCGTGTGCTATGAAATGCGGCTCGATAAATCACAAAAAGGACTCCTGATCACAAGAGCGAAAACACGCTGCCGATGTCAGCGGGTTTTGGAAAGAGCTCATGGCAGATCCTAAAGACCTTGGAATGTAACTTCAATCGGGCGCTGCTCAGCATTCGAGTTATCTTTTTGTAAGTTTGACCGGCTGCACGCAGCGAAATCCGAGGTGATTTCCGGCTGTGGTGACTTCACCTTTGCCCCGAGTGCCGACCATGTAACGCGTGCAGTATTGGTCTGTGCAGAGGAACGAGCCGCCTCGGTGGATGCGCTTTTTTTCTTTGGGTTCAACAGGATCCCATGCTGAGTCAGGCCCTTGTGGGTTTCGCACCACGCCCTCGTTCTGTGTGGCTAGTTGTGCGTAATAGTCTGCGCGATACCAGTCGCTGCACCATTCCCAAACATTGCCTGCAGTGTCATACAGACCATACCTATTGGCCGGAAACTGAGCCACTGGTGCAACGCCGACGAAGCCGTCAGCGCCGGTATCTTTGACCGGAAATTTCCCCTCGTAGATGTTTGCCATCCACTTGCCGACAGGTTTGAGATCGTTTCCCCATGAGTAAATCTCTCCGGCCCGCCCACCTCGCGCAGCGAATTCCCATTCGGCCTCCGTCGGCAGGCGCTTGCCGGCCCACTTGGCATAAGCCATCGCATCGGGGTACGCGACCTGTACGACCGGATACTTTTCACGGCCGTTCAGGCTGCTTTTGGGGCCCTCTGGATGCCGCCAGTTTGCGCCGTGTTGGTAGCGCCACCACTGATACATATTTTGCAGTGCCACAGGCCTTGCCGTCGGCGTGAAAACCGTAGAACCGGCGACAAGATTCTCTTTGGGCGCGGTGGGAAATTCTTCTTTTGTCGGTGCGATTTCTGCAATGGTTCGATACCCGGTCGCTTTCACGAATTTTTCGAACTGCTCGTTGGTAACCTCAGTTTTGTCGATCCAGAAGCCGTCGACATAGGTGCGGTGAACTGGCCGCGCATCGCGCATGGGCTCGTGCCCACCGCAAACTGTGCCAGTAGTTGGATCTTCGCTGCCCATGGAAAATTCGCCGCCGGGGATCCAGACCATGCCTTTGGGCGCGGCCGCCGGTGCTTTCGTCTTGTTAGAAATCGTCGGTGCGAAATGTGAAGCACCGGCGGCTAGAGCCGGCGGGAACACCGCTGCGTTCATT
Source organism: Candidatus Obscuribacter sp. (assembly GCA_021772155.1). Lineage (GTDB taxonomy): Bacteria > Cyanobacteriota > Vampirovibrionia > Obscuribacterales > Obscuribacteraceae > JADYXS01. Next base: position 26,556 of record JADYXS010000037.1, on the reverse strand, counting down.
AAGAGTAGGCTGAGGCACGAGAAGATTGTTTTGTGCACGCATTCGTTCATTATCAAGCCAATAACCTTACCAAGAAAAGATGCGTTTCCAATTATCTTTCATGCTGATCACTACCCAGACGCGCTTATTCGCTTCCTGCAGCAAGGCATCGGGAAATGTGCCGATTTGGGAATTGGCTCCGTACCCATATTCGCGCACGGCAGAACCGCGGCAATTGCCGCGGTTCTGCCGATTATCTGCCATCGATGACAACACATCAATTGTTGCCCTTTTTAATTGATTTTGCCCTGCGCATTCATCTGCTCTTCAAGTTTCTGCTTGATAGCTTCCATGTTGAAACTTGCACCTTTTTGCATCGGTGGAAAATCCAGGAAGGTTTGGGCAGTTTTGGCTATTTCCTTTTGCACGAAAACGAAGCGCCAGAATTGGTAAACAAACCAGTTGTAGTAGGCAAGCGAACCTGTTCGACCGTTGGACATTCCAGTTCGCTCAAAAGGATCGAGGCGAAGATTCGTCAGAATAGGCCAATCCACTTTCTGGGTGGCACCAAGCCAGCCGTTTGGCTGATCGGTGAAGCGGTATTTGTAATCATCAATACGTGCGGCTCCGAGTGTGCTTTCGGTGAAATACAAGATTTCGTGACGCTTAGAAGGACCCTTTCCGGTGATTAGATCCAATTGGTTGTAGCCATCTAAATGGACCCTGTAATTGGTACCGCTAAGTTGTGTGCCAGCCTTCAGCTCGTCTACGATGTTTGGATTTCCAGCTGCAGCTACAAATGTCGGAAACCAGTCAAGCCCGGACACGATGCTGTTTTCCACTTTGCCTGCCGGTACTTTTCCTGGCCAGCGCACCATGCATGGAACTCGGAAACCGCCTTCAAGCGCAGTACCTTTGGCGCCAGCAAACGGCGTTTGCCCGCCATCTGGCCAAGTGAAGTTTTCGGTGCCATTATCGGTGCTGAATACAACAATTGTGTTGTCATCGATGCCATTTTTCTTGAGGTAGCTCATTACTGAACCAACGATGTCATCGAGCTGCGCCATTCCGGCTTCTTCTTCACTCCAGCTGTTTTCCGCGTTGCGCATGTCCTGATACTTGTCGGAAAGATGCGTAACGATGTGCATGCGTGTGGGGTTAAGCCAGGTGAAAAAAGGCTTGCCTTGGGCTCGTGCTTTGTCCATGAACTTAATGGTGTTGTCGAGAATCTCGTCATCCACTGTTTCCATGCGTTTGGGATAAAGCGTTCCGGCGTCTTCGATTTTTTGTTTGCCGACTTTGCCCCAGCGTGGTTGCACTGTGGCATCATCAGCATCGGTAGCCCAGGTGTGCAACATGTTCCGCGGGCCAACAGTGTCTTTCAGATTTTGCGGATAATTTGCGTGAGCCGGATCTTCCATGGCATCTAAGTGATACAGATAGCCAAAGAATTCGTCGAAGCCATGAACTGTTGGTAGGAATTTGTTCAAGTCGCCAAGGTGATTTTTGCCAAACTGCCCGGTTGCATAGCCATTGGATTTCAGGGCCGTGGCAATTGTCACGGCTTGTTCCGGAAGCCCCGTTGACGAGCCGGCTTGGCCAACGGTCGTCATCCCCGTGCGAATTGGCAGTTCACCGGTAATGAAGTTTGCGCGTCCAGCTGTGCAACTTGCTTCTGCATAGTAATCAGTAAAACGCATTCCTTCTGACGCCAGCCTATCCAAATTTGGCGTCCTGCCGGACATCATTCCTTGGTGATAGGCACCGATGTTAAACCAGCCGATATCGTCGCCCATAATGAAGATGATGTTGGGCCGCTTTGCGTCTGCGCATATTCCTGCCGTCGGCACCAGCGATGCGGCTGCTGCCAAAAATACTGCGCACACCTTGATTGCGTAGTGATTCACGCTACTTCGCTCCTGACAATAGATGGGTTTATCACGCTCTTCAAAACGGTTAGGTACGTGGCATAAAAGAGTATGCACACGATATCAGAATAAAGACATCTGCGTCAGCGCCTTGGAAGTCAGTCTGCGCCTGATGAATCCAACCCATTTGCGACAGGATCCGGCCGAGGCTTAAGGCGGTGATGTCGGCATGATGCGAACATACGTTTGCTCTTGTCCCGCAGGAGTTACGGCAAGAACCATATCTTGCTTCATCTCATCTTTACGGATCGTCTTGCGGAATTTTGTCAGCCACTGACCATCGCGCAAGTGTCCTTTGAGGCGCGTGAGTCCCTTCACATCGTCTTGTGGGGCTTCGCGAGCGGGATACCAGGTGAATCGGGTGGAGATGTAGCTTTTGCCTACTGACTTCGGATCGTTTTTGACGATCATTCCTTTTGTTGGTTGGTATTGATCCTCCATGCGGATCAGGTCCTGCTTTGCATACTCCGGCATTTTTTGTTTGTTGCTCTTGAGGGCATCGGCCTTCATTTGTTGAAGGAAGTCGGCCAGTGATATGACTTTAGCTCCTGGTGGCAAACCGCCTGTCCCCATTTGTCCATATTTTTTTAGCGGATCTTCAAGGACGCTGAGTTCATTAGGAGTTAACTTCTTTGCCCATTCCAATTTCGTTGTTTCGAACTGATTGTCTTTCTGATGCTTGGATTCAAGCCATTGTGTGCGCGCTTGCAGCTCTTTCTGTTGCTGTTGGTCAGCGGAGCAACCAAGCATGTAAGTGAGGTACATTGATCGATAGGAAGGCATCCACGACCAGTCTCCTGCAAGATCCATCTGCTGGGGCGCTTGCACATAGAACAATGCATCCGTCTTGTCTTTAACAGACAGCTGAGTGATTTTCAGAGGATAGATACATTCGTTTGATGAAAACGAAAACCGCGTCGGTGTAACTTCGCCGCTGTATGATCCGCCGCTAGCCTTTTTCATTTGCTTTGGATCGATTTTCATGACGGTGAAAAACCATTTCTTTTTGATATAAAACTGAAGGGTTGATTCATCGCCTGAATAGCTGTAGCGATTCTGCTTGAGCCATTCGAACAGTCCTGATGCATCATCAGCAACGATAATTTTGTAGTCGAGGGATCCGACCACGCCGGCTTCCAGAACGCGAACTGACTTTCGTTGTACTGCTCCTTCTTGTAGGACCATGCCACCCATGCCTCCCGGGGCTGCTGAGCATGGCATCATCGGCATATCGGTCGCGGTGTAAATGGGCTCAGGCAATGGCATTAGAATCGTGTAGATCGCCAAGTCTTTGAAGAAATCGCGAGGCATCTCATCTAGTTTGGGGCGAGACGGCGTAGGTATGACCATTCCGAAATCGGAGGCGTTCCCCTCGAACTTAGGCTGAACTGTGAATGCCTCGCTTTTCTGCGCCGGATTCCACGTAATGAAAGCTTTTTGTCCCGGCTGGTTGATGTCTTTTTCCTTAGCTGCGAAGTAGCAGCATGCCGCGTCTACAGGTGATTGCATTGCCTGTCGTCCGTAGCCGGCGAGCACCATAAGTAGTGCCAGACCTGACACTGAAGCAAGCTTTATTGATTTCATTATTTGCACCTATGATCAGTGAAGTGGCGTCGGCTTTCGATCCTGGGAGAGCGCCGGCGTCCCCGCCGGCTGTTTTTCTTGTAGGGGCTGCTCGTGAGCCGCCCGCGGGCGCGTTGCGCCCTTACAGCGAGCCGGCGGGACGCCGGCGCTCCCAGGAAGCTACGGTGGTGATGTCGGCATGATCCTGATGTAAGTTTGCTGCTGCTGCTTGGGCACATCGGCCAGAATCAAATCGTGCGTCATTTCGTCTTTGCGGAGGATCTTGCGGAATTTGGTTAACCACTGTCCCTGGTGCAAGTGCCCTTTCAGGCGAGTCAGTCCCTTTACGTCATCGAGCGGTACTTCACGCGCCGGGTACCAGCCATAGTTAGTGTAAAGGTAACCACGCCCAACTGTTTTTGGGTCGTATTTGACGATCATTCCTTTGGAAGGTTGGTATTTGTCTTCCATGCTTACGAGCTGTTGCTTTGCATAGGGTTGAAGCTGTTTATTAGCCTTGAGATAGTCTGCCTTAATTTCCACAAGAAAATTGTTCAGGTCCATAACCTTGGCTCCGGGTGGCAAGTCTCCTGCGGCCATCAGCGCGTAGTTTTTCTGTGGATCTTCCAGTACTTTCATTTCAGCAGCACCGAGAGACTTTGCCCACTCTAGTTTTGTTGTTTCGTAGTTGGGTTCTTTCGCTCTTTTCGTGTTGAGCCAATGGGTGCGCGAAGTTAATTCACTTTGTTGCTGTTGATCGGCGCTGCAACCGAGCATGTAAGTGAGATACATGGGGCGGTATGAGTGCATCCATGACCAGTCACCCGGTAGGTCCATTTGATTTGGTGCTTGCACATAGAACAGTGCATCTGTTTTGTCCTTGACGGAAAGCTGTGTGATTTTTAGAGGATAAAAGCACTGGGCTGATGAAAACGTAAATCGCGTCGGCGTTATCTCGCCCGTATAAGAACCATTGGCAGCCTTTTTCATTTGCTTCGGGTCAATTTTCATAACTGTGAAGTACGATTTTTTTTTGATGTAAAACTGCAGCGTTGTTTCATCGCCACCATAAGAGTATTTGTTGCTTTTGAGCCATTGAAATAGGCCGCTAGCATCGTCAGCCAATATGATTTTGTAGTCCAATGAGCCAACCACTCCGGATTCAAGTACGCGGACGTGACCATTTTTCTTAAAGGACGACGGTGCTGCGCCGCCCATCGCGTCGGAACATTCTTCTTCGTATTTGTGCTCGATTAGCGAGGAATCAATCGCTTCCGGCAAGGGCATCAAAATGGTGTACATTGCCAGGTCTTTGAAGAAATCGCGCGGCATTTCATCCAGCTTCGGTCTGGAAGGTGTCGGAATTACCATTCCGAAGTCTCCGGCATTGCCTTCAAATTTCGGTTGAACGGTGAACGCTTCCAACTTCCTCTGCGGGTCCCAAGTAATGAAAGCCTTTTGACCTGGCTGGTTGACGTCCTTGTCTTTAGCGGAAAAGTAGCAGCAGGCAGCTTGTACAGGCGATTGCATCGTCTGACGTCCGAATCCGGCAAGCACCACAAGTAGTGCCAGACCTGATACTGAAGCAAGCTTTATTGATTTCATTAGTTGCACCTATGATCAGTGAAGTGGCGTCGGCTTTCGATCCTGGGAGCGCCGGCGCTCCCAGGCATTTACGGTGGTGATGTCGGCATGATTCTGATGTATGTCTGCTGCTGCTGTTTGGGCACTTCCGCCAGAACTAGATCGTGCGTCATTTCGTCTTTGCGGAGGATCTTACGGAACTTGGTTAGCCACTGACCCTGGTGCAAGTGTCCCTTGAGGCGAGTCAGTCCCTTGATGTCGTCGAGTGGCACTTCACGCGCCGGGTACCAGGCGTAGTTGGTGTAAAGATAGCCCTTGCCAACGGTCTTCGGATCGTATTTAACGATCATTCCTTTAGAAGGTTGGTATTTGTCTTCCATTCTGATTAGCTCTTGCCTGGCGTATGGTTCCAGTTGTTTCATGTCTTTGAGATAGTCGGTCTTAACTGCCTGAAGAAAATCGTTCAAGGCAATAATCTTGGCACCGGGTGGCAAGTCTCCTAAACCCATCTGTCCATAGTTCTTTTGTGGATCTTCAAGTATTTTCATGTCAGCTGCAACGAGTGATTTGGCCCACTCCAGTTTGGTTGTTTCGTAATTCGATTCTCTGGCTCGTTTCGTGTTGAGCCACTGGCTGCGCGAAGTGAGTTCACCCTGCTGTTGCGGATTGGCGCTGCACCCGAGCATATAAGTGAGGTACATCGGGCGGTATGAGTGCATCCATGACCAGTCGCCCGGCAGGTCCATTTGCCCTGGTGCCTGTACGTAAAACAATGCGTCTGTTTTGTCTTTGACGGACAGCTGTGTGATCTTGAGTGGATAAAAGCACTGAGCCGATGAAAACGTAAATCGAGTGGGTGTTATCTCGCCCGTATAGGAACCATTTGAAGCCTTTTTCATTTGCTTCGGATCAATCTTCATGACCGTGAAATACGATTTTTTCTTGATGTAAAACTGCAGCGTTGCTTCATCGCCACCATAGGAGTAGCGGTTGTTTTTTAGCCATTCATACAAACCACTGGCATCGTCAGCCAAGATGATTTTGTAGTCCAGTGAGCCGACTACTCCGGATTCAAGCACGCGGACATGATTTCCCTTTCCCATCGGCGTTTCGCCGCTTATCCGCGCGCCTCTCCCTTCTTTGTACCTCGAAACAACCATTGAGGTATCGATTGGCTCAGGCAGGGGCATGAGAATTGTGTACATTGCCAAGTCTTTGAAGAAATCGCGCGGCATTTCGTCCAGCTTCGGTCTGGAAGGTGTCGGAATTACCATCCCGAAGTCTCCAGCATTACCTTCGAACTTCGGTTGAACCGTGAAGGCCTCCAACTTCCTCTGCGGGTCCCAGGTGATGAATGCTTTTTGACCGGGCTGGTTGACGTCTTTGTCTTTAGCGGAAAAGTAGCAGCAGGCAGCTTTTACAGGCGAATGCATCGCCTGACGTCCGTAACCGGCAAGCACCATAAGTAGAGCCATACCAGAGAATGATGCAAGCTTGATTGATTTCATTATTTCTCCTTCTGATCGGTGAGTTGGCGCTGGTTTTGTTTCTGGGAGATTCTCTGTTGGGTGTCCCGCCGGCTGTTTTTCTTGTAGGGGCGGCTCACGACGCGCCCCTACACCAAGCCGGCGGGACGCCGGCGCTCCCAGGCATTTACGGTGGTGATGTCGGCATGATTCTGATGTATGTTTGCTGCTGCTGTTTGGGCACTTCCGCCAGAATTAGATCGTGCGTCATTTCGTCCTTGCGAAGGATCTTACGGAACTTGGTTAGCCACTGTCCCTGGTGCAAGTGTCCTTTGAGGCGAGTTAGTCCCTTGATGTCGTCGAGTGGCACTTCACGTGCTGGGTACCAAGCGTAGTTGGTGGAAATATAGCCTTGTCCCGCGGTTTTCGGGTCTTTGACAATCAATCCTCTGGAAGGTTGGTATTTGTCTTCCATGGTGATTAGTATTTGCTTGGCAGAGGGTTGAATCTGCTTGTTAGCTTTGAGGTAGGTCGTTTTAATTTCCTGGAGAAAATCGCTCAACGCCATAACTTTGGCGCCGGGTGGCAAGTCTCCTGAGCCCATCAGTCCATAGTTTTTCTGTGGATCTTCAAGCACTTTCATTTCAGCAGCACCGAGTGATTTTGCCCACTCCAGTTTGGTTGTTTCGTAATTGGATTCTTTCGCTCGTTTCGTGTTGAGCCACTCAGTGCGCGAATTCAGCTCAGTTTGCTGCTGCGGATTGGCGCTGCACCCTAGCATATAAGTGAGATACATGGGGCGGAACGAGTGCATCCACGACCAGTCGCCTGGTAGGTCCATTTGATTTGGTGCTTGCACATAGAACAGTGCATCCGTTTTATCTTTGACGGAAAGCTGTGTGATTTTTAGCGGATAAAAACACAGGGACGATGAAAAGGTAAATCGAGTGGGCGTTATCTCGCCCGTATAAGAACCATTGGAAGCCGTTTTCATTTGCTTCGGGTCAATTTTCATGACCGTGAAGTACGATTTTTTCTTGATGTAAAACTGCAGCGTTGTTTCGTCGCCACCATAGGAGTATTTGTTGCTTTTGAGCCATTCAAATAGGCCGCTGGCATCGTCAGCCAATATGATCTTGTAGTCTAGTGAGCCGACCACTCCGGATTCAACGACGCGGACATGATTGCTTTTCCCCATGGGAAGTGCCGCGCCGTCGCTCATGGAGCCCTTGGCTTCTGCGCGGTAACTGCGTTCAGTTAAAGAGGAATCGATTGGTTCCGGCAACGGCATCAGGATGGTATACATTGCAAGGTCTTTAAAGAAATCGCGCGGCATTTCGTCCAGCTTTGGCCTGGAAGGTGTCGGAATGACCATTCCGAAGTCTCCAGCGTTACCTTCGAACTTCGGTTGAACGGTGAATGCCTCCAACTTCCTCTGCGGGTCCCAAGTGATGAAAGCTTTTTGACCCGGCTGGTTGACGTCGTTGTCTTTCGCAGAGAAATAGCAGCAGGCAGCTTCAACAGGTGATTGCATCGCCTGACGTCCATATCCGGCTAGCATCATAATTAGAGCCATACCAGACACCGAAGTAATCTTGGTGGACTTCATTAGTTCTCCTTCAAAGCAACGAATGGCTTCTGTTCTCGATCAAGCGCCGGCGTCCCGCCGGCTGTTTTTCTTGTAGAGGCGGCTCGTGAGCCGCCCGCGGGCGCGACGCGTCGCGACCCTACACCAAGCCGGCGGGACGCCGGCGCTCCCAGGAAACTAAGGTGGTGATGTCGGCATTACCCTGATGTATGTTTGCTGCTTCTGTTTGGGCACTTCTGCCAGAACCAGATCGTGCGTCATTTCGTCTTTACGGATGATCTTGCGAAATTTGGTTAGCCACTGTCCCTGGTGCAGGTGTCCCTTGAGGCGGGTCAATCCTTTGATGTCTTCGACTGGCACTTCACGTGCTGGGTACCAGGCGTAGTTGCTGTAAAGATAGCCTTGTCCGACGGTCTTCGGGTCGTATTTGACGATCAATCCTCTGGAAGGTTGGTATTTGTCTTCCATGCTGATCAGTTGTTCCTTGGCGTAGGGAAGCAGTTGCTTATTGTCCTTAAGGTAATTCGTCTTAATTTCCTCAAGAAAATCGCTCAGCGCCATTACTTTAGCCCCTGTTGGTAAGTCTCCGGAGCCCATCAGTCCATAGTTCTTCTGCGGATCTTCAAGTACTTTCATTTCAGCCACGCCGAGGGACTTTGCCCACTCCAACTTTGTTGTTTCGTAATTGGGTTCTTTCACTCGTTTCTTGTCAAGCCACTCACTGCGCGAATTCAGTTCCGTTTGTTGCTGCTCGTTGGCGCTGCATCCCAGCATGTATGTGAGATACATTGGGCGGTACGAGTGCATCCATGACCAGTCACCCGGCAAGTCCATTTGATCCGGCGCCTGCACATAAAATAAAGCGTCTGTTCGATCTTTGACGGATAGCTGCGTGATCTTGAGTGGATACATGCACTGGGGCGATGAGAACGTAAAACGCGTTGGCGTTATCTCGCCCGTATAAGAACCATTTGAGGCCTTTTTCATTTGCTTTGGGTCAATTTTCATCACTGTAAAATACGATTTTTTCTTGATGTAAAATCGCAAGGTCGCTTCATCGCCACCATAGGAATACCGGTTGCTTTTGAGCCATTGAAACAGACCGCTAGCATCTTCGGCCAAAATGATTTTATAGTCCAGTGAGCCGACGACTCCAGATTCCAGTATCCGAACATGATTTTTCTTGTCACTCTCTCGTGACAAAGTGCTCGATCGAATGCTTCTTTCGCGCATGTCGTATTTGCGCTCAGTTAACGAGGTGTCGATTGGTTCTGGTAAGGGCATCAGAATTGTGTACATCGCCAGGTCTTTGAAGAAATCGCGCGGCATCTCGTCCAGCTTTGGTCTGGAAGGTGTCGGGATAACCATTCCGAAATCTCCTGCGTTACCTTCAAACTTTGGTTGAACAGTGAACGCCTCTAGCTTTTTCTGTGCGTCCCAAGTAATGAAAGCTTTTTGACCCGGTTGGTTGACGTCTTTATCTTTGGCTGCAAAGTAACAACAAGCAGCTTGGACTTGGAAAGGCGTTAGCTGGACCACTCCGATTGCCAGAGTCAGACCTAAAAGGAATGCTGATTGCAGCCTAACAAATGGCGTACCTTTACTCGGCATCGGACCTTCTCCTTGAAGCTAAGAACCGGACTCTGCAATTATGCAAATCTTACAGCTTATGAGTTGTCTAGCGGCTCTTTACATGCCGTTTTCGCCGCGGGTAACTCAATCGGTTGGAAGCAGCTTTAGGCTTGGTGATACAAGTGGATGTCAGCACTAAATGTGGTGTCTATCGTGAGCCGTGCCGAATTGAAGTTCTGCGTGTGTTTTGACGGCAATTTTATTTTGCCGGGGTTTGCTTACTTGACACGCGGGTAGATTAGACATGTCGCGGCTATGAGGGTTCTTCCTTCTATTGTCAAATAGAGTCTTCGCTCTCCGCGACACCTTTTGTCAATTCCAGCACCGTGAGGCGATTAACCGTGCTGACGAAATCATCAGCGAAAATGACGATTGCCAATGAAATCTTCGCCAGGCGAGCAAAGAAAGTCCTGATTGAGACCGCGGAAGGCGAATCGCTTCCCCCTCAATATGTGGCATCTGTGTTGATGAACCTTGAGTCGCTCGGTTACGGCCTATCTGCCGAACTTACTGAGGACTGCGGGCGCATGACGCTGGAAAAACTCACAGATTTCCACAATGGACTTATGGAGTCTTTGGGTAAAGGCAAGGGCGCCCATAAGCGTTTTGAGCCGATGTATCCGAACTTCCCGCAGCAAGTTATGGACATGAGTAAGGCGCGTCTGTATTTGAACGCCTTTATGCACTATTTGACTGACGGGCGCTGGAGCCCGAAGACTGAAAAGAAAGAACGATCACCCCTGGCGGACGAAACCGAAATCAAGATAATTGAGCGAGGCTCTCAGGAGGAATTTGAGTGCCTGTTTCGTCAGCTTGCCTTGGCGAACACGTCCCTTTCGGCAGAAGATAAGCACGATCTTCGATTGTTCGTTGAGCTGTATGGAAATGATGTTCTGCGGCTTATGCCGGACGAAGTGCCGAACAGGGAAAACAAGGCTTTCCTGGTGGCAGCGCTAATTTCAAGCACCGTGGATGGCAGCGGACATCTTTCGCGATTTTGCACTACGGCCACTGATGTGTTGCGGGTGGCTGTGGCTATGAGCGATGGTGATGTGTCTTTGGCGGAGCCTGTGAAGTTCCGAAGTTATTCTCGCCGAGAACGACGTGCTTTGCTCCAAGTTTTGGAATCGCAAAGTAATCCGACTGAGGATATGCTCAGATGGAAAGCGCGCTGGATTCGGCTCGGAGAGCGTCTGCATCCATCAGAATATAAGAAGAGATTTCCGCGCTGTGACGAGGCCTTTGATGTATTGAGAAACAATAGAGCGGTTCCGCGCTTTAACAGCACTCTGGAAAAGGCTCTTGAGGACAAGAACCTGGACACCCTGTTGACGATGTTGGCAACACGTCCCGGTGACTTCGCTCGACGACTCGATCACATCCTGCGGTTAGAGGCCCGGTCTCAAAATGAGGTGGCGGCAGCATTCTCTACTGTGGCTATGAAAGTCTCCACCCCTGTTTTACTGCAAGTCATGCATCACTTTAAGACTCGGGCTGAACCGCGTGCGCTACGAGTATTTTTTCCAAAGGGCGAAGTTGCCAAAGCTCAGGGGATTCTGAACACGTTGCCGAAATTGCCGCCGGAGTTATGCCGAACTGTGTTTGAAATCTGCGAATCGACGTTGATCAGTAGGTTTTCGAAATTGCCTGATCTTGGCACCTGCTATGTTGATCCAGTATTGAAAAACTACATGGTGCCTTTTTCCCAGCGGTCTGCATCGAAAGCGCTACGCACGGTTACACGAGGTAGTCGTTTGCCCTTGCTAACAACTACCGATACTCTGCGATTCTTTATCTGGTGGAAGAATGGACTTGGGCGAGCAGACATCGACCTTTCCGCGGCCGTTTTCGATACCAAGTTCAGATATCTCGATGTACTTTCCTATTACAACTTGAAAAATTTCGGTGGGCACCATAGTGGTGACATCGTAGACGCACCAAACGGTGCAAGTGAATTCATCGATATATCAATAAGTAAGAGCAAGCAACTTGGGGCGCGCTACGTCGTAATGGTGCTGAACAGCTATACCGGGCAACCATATTGTGATCTTCCTGAATGTTTCGCTGGCTGGATGTCGCGAAAACAAGCTGACTCTGGAGAGATCTATGAACCCAGGACTGTAAGTAATAAATTCGACATCGCATCTAACACGAAGGTCGCAATCCCGGCAATATTCGATTTGGTCGAACGCGAAGTGATCTGGGCCGATATGGGGCTTAACCACAACCCTGGCTGGTTCAACAATGTGGCTGGAAATCTAACGGGTATCCAATTGACTGTTCAATCCCTTGTCGATATCGCTAAACCGAATCTATATGATCTGCTGCAGTTGCACGTTCAAGCGCGCGGGCAAGAAGTCCAGAATCCGAACGATGCCGTCACCGTGTTTTCCGAAGAAAATGAAACTCCGTTTCATCCCGAGCGCATCGCTAGCGAGTTTATGCAGAACTAGAGAGGCTGATTCTTCGACCGCAGTACTTAATGAATACGCTTTGCCTCACGTAGGCTGCTTAAGAGCACCGCAGGCCGGGCAAATCATGCTCGGAGGGTGCATGCTTCAGCCCGGAACAATCGTCGACGACCACTACCGCATTGTCTGCCTATTGGGCTCAGGCGCTCATGCCAGTGTCTATCGGGCAATCGACCAACACCTGGATCGCACCGTTGCTTTAAAGTTTATGCATGCCGACATTCAGGAAATCAACGAAGAAGCGCAAAAGCGGTTTCTTCGGGAAGCTCGGCTAATTTCCCTTTTGCGGCATCCGAATATCCTTCAATGTTATGAGTTCGGAGTATGGCAGAGCTCGTTGTACGCATGTGTCGACTATTTCGATGGCGAATCACTTGCACAATTGCTGCACAGCGGTAAGATACCCTGGCGCCGAGCACTCCGCATCTGTATTGAAGTGGCCAAGGCCATGGATCACGCTCATTCTCAGGGCGTCATTCATCGAGACCTAACGCCACGCAATATCCTTGTTTCCTGCGGTGAAGACGGCATTGATCGAGTAAGGGTAGTAGATTTCGGTTTAGGCAAATCAATTGAATCCGCCGACGCCTCCCAGAAGTTGACGCAGACTGGTGACCTGATTGGCAGTATTTACTCGATGAGCCCGGAGCAGTGCTTGGGGAATCCAGCGGACATAAGATCTGACGTCTACGCCCTCGGTTGCGTCTTGATTCAGTGCCTGACCGGTGAGCCGCCATTCCTTGCCTTCGATACTGTAGCGGTGATGCAGATGCACCTGCAGAAGACCCCACCCATAGTGCGATCGGCTATTGAGGAAAATGACTGCCCTGCGGATATTCAGAACGTAGTTGCAAAAGCGGTGGCAAAACAGTCCGGCAATCGATATCCATCGATGGGCGAATTTCAATTAGACCTGGAATCCCTTCTGAGTGGCGGTAAAATCAAGGCGGTGGCGATTCGCCCACATGTATCGTTGAGTACGCATTCGCGCGCGTTGTTTGTAATAGTTGGTCTATTTATTGTCGGAATCTTGCTGTTTCCCGGACGGGTTGTTTCATTTTTTCTTGGGTTTGCAGATGCCCAGACCGCATGCGCAATCGGAGCCAATACTGCCTTCTATTCCTCTGCTTTCTTTAAAACGGATCGAAATGGAGTAGTTAATCAATGTTGTGGGCGCGCGACCCAGTCGCACCTGATAAATGAAGATACGGTGAAATTGTTCGCGATGCGTGCCATGGCCCTTCAACAAGAGGGCGCTAAAGATGAAGCTTCCGCCGCCGCTCTTACGGCTTTGCAGCAATGGCTAGTGCTTCGTTCTCGAACGGATCCACAATCAATTGCCGGAGCCGAATCAACCAGCGAGATGGTATCAAAGGCGGTGCCTGCAGACTGTCGCGATGCCAATATCGCAAAAGCTTGTTTTTTTGTGGCAGTTAAATGCCAGAATCCGAAAATGCGCCAAACATACGCTGAAGCCGCTATAAGGATATTCAAGTCTGCACGCAACAATAAAGCCTGCCCGGAGCTCATTGGAGATTTATTCGAGGAAAGTGGAGCCTTTAACACTGATAGCGCAATGTGCCGTCTCACCGGCAATCGCGCCTTACGGATTTTGAAAGCGATACGTCCATCGGAGCGAACTGTTGACGCCTACTGCAAAACAGGCAACTTGCTTGAACCGGGGTCAGCGGATTGGCTCTCCGTAGTCAACGACGGTATAGAGTTTGCGAAGGGAAGACCGTCGGCCGGCATGTGGTCGGAGAAAATGCTCCAAACGATGCTCGGCAGGAATTATGTGAATGTTGGCAATTTCGAGCGAGCGGAGTCTTGCTTTAGGAAGGCGGTTGCGATAGGGGAAGAGAACTCTGTTGAGCTGCCAGGACAATCGGAGGTGCAGGTTCTATTAGGAAACGTGCTGCGCCAAAAACACAAATGGCAGGAAGCCAACCAATTCTATTTGGCCGCATTGAAGAGCGGATCACTTAGCAGGAAAGAATCGGAAGACATTGCAACGTACATTGCATTCGACAGTAAATGCCTGAGTGATTCAAATCATTCGCGTACCATTCTCAATAACTACAAAGTCCCGTTGAAAGATCATCAAGACTGATTGATCGAAAGACACCGATGCAGCATCGAACGATTACAAGCAAAAGGTAATCAGCATGGGCGACACTCACCCATCTTTATTTGTATTTATTGATGAGTGCTTTGAAATCCTCGGCCGTCGATGGTGCGCCTCGATGATTAAGCAGCGCGGTGCCAGTCTTGTCGGTGAAAACTAGTCTGGGGTAACCAGTGACGTTGTATTTTGCCTTTATTGCACTGTTTCCTGGATCGTCACCATCCAGTTTCGTGAAATCCACTTCCCCTCTCATCTGGGATGCAACCTGCTCCCACACCGGATCAAACCGTTTACAATACCCTCACCATTCAGTGGAAAAATCTATAACCTTTAGTCGTCCGCTAGCCCGTTGTCCCGATGCCGCAGCGCCACCACTACCGGCGGCGCTTGCTATGCGCACTGGGCTGGCTGTGCCTTGCCGTGTTGGTTGGTAACGCGCGAGGTTCTGCAATGCCGTTCGAGCTTGTCCGGCCAATGAAGGATTTGATTGGCAGCTAGCAACATATTCGAACTGTTGTTTTGCCAGTGTCATTTGGTTTAGTCCTTGATAGGACAGCCCCATGTAGTAACGAACCATTGGATCAGCCGGCGCCTGAGAGGCTGCCTGTGAAAATGACGAAAGAGCTTGCCTGTACTGGCGTCCGTTATATGCCCTTACGCCGTCATCAAAACCGGCCGGTGCCGCTTCTGCTGAAGGGATTGCGCACAATTGCAGTGACATGAGTGCAAGTAGTATTGATTTTCGAAACACTTAACTCCATCTCCTCTTGGTGTAGCCCATAACGTTGTACCCGTAGTTGGCGTTGAATTGATGTGGCACTCGTTAATCAGCTCCAGGACCAAATAGCAATGCCATTTGATGGAGATCTGAGAGTTAATTGCCTACGCCGTTGCCTTGTCCGGGAAATTGACCGTTAGTTGCTCCGCCGCCGGGAAACTGACCATTAGTCGCTCCGCCGCCGGGAAACTGTCCGTTACCTTGTCCGCCACCTTGCCAGTTTCCTTGGTTTCGTCTGTGCTTGCCCCGACGTCCATTAGAGCCACTACCGTTAAACGCAACTCCACCGAATCCGTTACCACCCTGTCCTTGTGCGTTCTTCCAGCCATTTTTACCACCAAGACCGCCAAAGCCCTGTCCTGAGCCAAGACCTGGTTGGCATGATCCATTCTTCATGGCCTTGCGCCTTTGCTTCCGTGCCTTGGACCGTTTTCCGTTCGAGAAACCGTTGTCTGCAGATTGCAGACCATTGCCTCCACCCCGGTTGCCGCGCCGTCCGTGCTTACCGCGGGCACCGTTGCTGCCACTTCCACCGGACCAACCTTGTCCACCGTTGCTGCCATTTCCGCCGGACCAACCTTGTCCACCGTTGTTGCCACTTCCACCGGACCAACCTTGTCCACCGTTGTTGCCATTTCCACCGGACCAACCTTGTCCGCCGTTGTTGCCATTTCCACCGGACCAACCTTGTCGCGTGCCGTTACCCTGTGCGAGCGCGGGCGCCGAGAGAGCCGCCACCAGCGTAATGCTCCAGAGAATTGATTGAAGTCTGTGCAAGTTCATGAAAAGCCTCTGTCACATACGGGGACATTCTTCATTATTCACCTCGCACCAACTCCTGTGTTTCACATGAGCGACGCTCGTGATATATCGAAACTGAGCCTTTGAGTCGGAGCAACTAGATCTTCTGAATTCTAAGGATGCGGACGGTGACGCGGAGCGTCAATGAAATTATTGAATTGCTGATCTTTACTAGGCTGAGGGTTACCGAGGCTCACAGATGCTACCGCCTTGCTGACGACGTTGAGTAATACGCGCTGCTGGCGTGAGCGGGACAGGAGTTTTTCCATACCGTTCTACCGGTTCCGGTGCCGAGAGTAGCTATCCATTCGCTGGCGTGAATGCCACCATGCCGAGCGGTGGCAGCACAATATTCAATGAATGATTGCGACCGTGCACTGGCTCGTCGTGTGCATACAATCCACCGAGATTGCCTTGCCCGCTGCCAGCATATTCTGTGGAGTCGCTATTCAAGACTTCTTTCCAGAATCCGCCCACTGGGACGCCAACTTTATAGTTGTGACGCGGCACTGGGGTGAAGTTCAACGCCACCAGAATTGGTGTGCCGTCTTTGGCTTTCCGCAGGTAAGTCATGACGCTCTGTTCGACGTCACCGCAATCAACCCACTCGAAGCCCCAGTTGGAGCAATCGCCCTCGTGCATGGCAGGGATGTCTTTATAAGCCATGTTGAGGTCGCGGCACCATTTGTTCATTCCCTTGTGCCAATCGCTGTCGAGTAGATGCCAGTCCAAACTTTGTTCGGAATACCATTCGTTTCGTTGTGCGATTTCTCCGCCCATGAAAAGTAATTTCTTCGCCGGCACCGTCCACATATAGCCGAACAAGAGCCTGAGATTAGCAAACTGCTGCCATGAATCCCCCGGCATCTTCGACAGCAGCGAACGCTTGCCGTACACGACTTCGTCATGGGACAGCGGCAACATGAAGTTCTCGGAATATGCGTATAGTGTGCGGAACGTAAGCTGGTTGTGGTGGAATTTCCTGTACACGGAATCGTGCGTCATGTATTCCAGCGTGTCATGCATCCAGCCCATGTCCCATTTGAAGCCAAAGCCGAGCCCGCCGACGTAAGTCGGTCGAGAGACCAATGGCCAAGCCGTTGATTCCTCAGCGATGGTCATGGTGCTTGGGTATTCGGAGTAGATAATCTCATTGAGATTCTTCAAAAAGTTGATCGCTTCCAAATTTTCTCTGCTGCCGTATTGGTTCGGAAGCCATTCGCCATCCGGTCTTCCGTAATCGCGATAGAGCATTGAAGCGACGGCGTCCACACGCAAGCCATCGATGTGATATTTGTCCAGCCAGAAAAGAGCGTTGCTCACCAGAAAGTTTGCAACTTCATAGCGGCTGTAGTTGAAGACGTAAGTGCCCCATTCTTTGTGTTCGCCAACGCGCGGGTCAGCATGCTCATACAAGTGTGTTCCGTCGAACGTTCCCAAGGCATGACCGTCACGAGGGAAATGTGAAGGTACCCAGTCCACAAGTACGCCAATACCATTTTGGTGCATGGTGTCAACAAAAAACATGAAATCGTCAGGTGTACCGAAGCGGCTTGTCGGCGCAAAGTATCCGGTGACCTGATAGCCCCAGGAAGAATCGAGAGGATGCTCAGCAATCGGCATCAATTCAATGTGTGTGTAGCCCATCTCTTTGACGTAAGCGGTCAATTTATCTGCAAGTTCGTGGTACGTCATGAAGCGGTTATCTTCTTCCGGCACACGCATCCAAGAGCCCAGGTGCACTTCGTAGATAGAGATTGGCGCAGTGAGCTGCTTGAACTTTTCGCGCTGCTGCATCCATTCGCTGTCTTGCCATTTGTATTTGGATAAATCCCAAACAATAGAAGCAGTTTTCGGGCGAAACTCAGCAGCAAAACCAAAGGGATCAGACTTCTCTGCCGGAGCGGGCAAAAAGTCGGACTCGATGCGGTATTTGTAGATTGTGCCTTCTTTCAGTGCTGGCACAAAACTGGCCCAGACGCCGGAGCCTCCGATAAGTGAGAGCAAGTTTGCATTCGGATCCCAATTGTTGAAGTCACCGACTACAGAAACCCGTTTTGCCGAAGGTGCCCAGACTGCGAAGTGCACACCTTTCTTGCCGCCCTGTTCGGTCAGGTGCGCACCCATCCGTTCGTATAATCGACGATGGGAGCCCTCATTAAATAAGTGCAAATCGTACTCACTGATGAACGAAGTCATTTGTTCTGCGCTCATTATTTGGCTCCTGCGTTAAAACTGCTTTTCAGATCTTCAAGTAAGCTGGTTACCGGGATTCCCAACCAATCGGGGCGGTTGTTTACTTCGTAGTTAATCTCGTAAACGGCCTTATCAATCAAGAATGGTAGCAGCATCTCGAAAATTTCCGATTCTGTAGGTGGGAGAAACGGCTGCCCCTGGGTGCTTGCCAGATACCCCTGCATAAATGCAACTGATACCCAAGTTTCGCACACCTGAGCCCAAGGGATGAACTTCTCCAATTCATCGGACCGATTGTGGGCGAAGATGAACAAGCTGGCGTACGAAGCATAGCTGAACGAGCGCAGCATCCCAGCTACGTCTTTCAGCGGCGATTGTTTTTGGACGCGAGCAGCTAGTGACCGTCCCGGTTCGCCTTCGAAGTCAAGGATTATGAAGTCTCCAAATGCATTCAAGACCTGCCCAAGATGGTAGTCTCCGTGACAGCGCGTCTTGATAAGGTCGGTCCGGGCGAGCTTCAGTTGTTCAACCAACGTAAGCAACTGGGGCTTGTACGCAATCAGTTCATCGACTTTCGGTTGCAAATCGGTGTTAACACTGGCTCGACGGCTTTGGAGCAATGAGAAAGTTTGCTCGATATTGCGTTGAATTTCCGCAATCGTTTGAGCAACTTCCTCCTTCGTCATTTTCTCCGGCTTGAATGCCGGATCCTTTTTATCGGAAGCCAAAGCTACGTGGAGTTCACCAGTTCTCCGTCCGAGTCCTGTAACTTCGCTCAGGTAAATGCCAAGCATGCTTTCTGCTTCTTCTGGAATCTCCCGATTGACCAGTTGTTGTAGGCTGCCCTTCTTTTCCACCAGGGAGCCGAGCATGTAGCTGTGTGTTTCCGCTCGTTCGTAGAAACGACGCAATTCTTCTATCGAGTAGGACCAGCCATCACCCTGGTTGCTGAGGAACTGCTGTAACAAGCCGACCATGTACAGGTCTTTGCTCTTTTCTTCCGTGTAGGTGATGGAACCTGCCACTGCCGGGCTGTGACGGAAAGAAGTCTTTTCCGCCAGGAAGCGCCCGACTTCATAATCCGGGTTTACTCCAGGCTGCAAACGCCGGTAGAGCTTCATGATGAACTCTTCCCCGAAGATGATGCTGGAGTTGCTCTGTTCACTGCTGAGGCGCTTGATGTTTAGCCCGGACTTATTGCCGGCGAGTTTTCCATAGACTGAGGTCTTTTCGAACTCTAGTGCTCCGTGCTGAGAAGGTATCTTCTTATTGCTGTTGATGGCGCCTAGAAGTGTTCGGCAGTAAGCGTCGCTTTGGGTCGCTTCATAAACTGCGAAGCTCTCGGAGCGACAACGGATGTCCGCTAGCACGTGCTCCGGTGTGTGCTCGATGATTTGTTTTGATCGATAACCGCTTGCCAGAGCCAGGTGCAGCGCATATTCGTCTTTGATACCATCTGAGGTCTCGACTTCGACGATGAATATTCCGCCTTCTTCCGCTGGAATTTTGATTGGAGTCCAATCAATAATGCGCGTGCCTGTTATGCGAGCCGACTTTCGCGCGAACCATCGCTGGCGACTGAGATACCAGGGCAGCACATCCTTTTCCAGCCGTTTTTGCAGCGATCCGCTAATGAGGTCTTTCCAGACGTTTTCTGCTTTTGAATCGATGATTCTGATTGCAGTGCGCGCATTAACTGCTGTCTCTACAGGCGTTGCTTGTTCTGGCGCTTGCAGTTGTGGTGGCAGCGTATCGGGCGCATACGACAAAAGCAGCCAATAAAATTCATAAGGTCCCAGTGTTAGAACGTATGGCGCGGTGGTAATTGGATGAAAGCTGGTCAGACCGAACATCTCAATGGGGCTGATTCCTGCGTAGTCCTTCAGATCCAATTCAAAAGATTGAGGATGCCTGGAAAGGTTCGCAACGACAAGCACTGTTTCTTCTTCGTATTTGCGAATGAAAGCCAGAACCTTGCGGTTGGATGGAGCAACCAGGTCGATGGTGCCTCTGCCAAATACTTTGTGTCCCTTTCTCAACTTGATGATTGTTTTCATCCAATTGAGCAAAGAAGACGGGTCCAGCTGTTGCGCTTCCACGTTCACAGCCTGATAGCCGGTGATCGGATCCATTAATGGTGGCAAATAAAGTTGTGCAAATGGTGCCTTCGAAAAACCGGCGTTACGATCGGAACTCCACTGCATCGGAGTGCGGACACCATTTCGATCGTTCAAATAAACGTTATCGCCCATGCCGATTTCATCGCCATAATAAATGACTGGTGTGCCGGGCAATGAAAAGAGAAGACCGTTCATAAGCTGAATTCGCGGACGGCTGTACTCCATGAGTGGAGCCAGTCTTCGGCGAATGCCCACGTTGATGCGCATGAGCGGATGCGTTGCGTAAGCGCGATACATATAATCGCGCTCCTCGTCTGTCACCATTTCCAGTGTCAATTCATCATGATTGCGCAGGAACATCGCCCACTGGCAGTTATCTGGAATCTCCGGAGTTTGCCTAAGAATATCCGTTATCGGGTGTCTGTCTTCCAAATGCAACGCCATATACAATCGAGGCATTACAGGAAAGTGAAACGCCATCTGGCATTCGTCGCCATCACCGAAATACTCTCGAACTTCTGATGGCCACTGATTGGCTTCAGCAAGGAAGATTCGATCCGGATAGTGTTCGTCCAGAACCTTTCGCATGTTCTTGAGAATTATGTGCGTCTCTGGAAGATTCTCGCAATTGGTGCCTTCCCGCTCAATCAGGTAGGGAATTGCATCCAGCCTGAGTCCATCAACGCCCATGTCGAGCCATTTGCGCATCACGTCGACTATAGATTCAAAAACTTGAGGATTATCGAAGTTCAGCTCTGGTTGGTGACTGAAAAATCGGTGCCAGTAGAAAGCGTTTGCAACTGGATCCCACGTCCAGTTAGATTTCTCGTAGTCAATGAAAATGACTCGCGCGTCTGTGTACTTCTGGTCCGTTGGGCTCCAGACATAAAAGTCCCGTTCTGGCGAACCTGCCGGCGCGTAACGGGCGGATTGAAACCACGGATGCTGATCGGAAGTGTGATTGATGACCAGCTCAGTCACCACCTTAAGCCCTCGTCGATGCGCCTCGCGCAGTAGCTTACGGAAGTCGGATTCACTTCCATAAACGGGGTTGATACTTTCGTAGTCCGCGATATCGTATCCGTCATCTTTCAGCGGAGACGGATAAAAAGGTAGCACCCAAATACAATCGACACCGAGATCTTGGATGTAGTCGAGTTTTTCAATCAGTCCGCGGATATCGCCGTAGCCGTCCGCGTTGCTGTCGAAGAACGATTTGATGTGTAACTGGTAAATGAGCGAATCTTTGTACCAGAGACTATTTGTTGGACTACCCATGAACCACCCGTACTAAATGACGATGCGTAGGGGTGGTGCTGGGCACCACCCGGGTTTGGCAGGACCCAGCCACGGCACGGGAAGGAAAAAACAGTTCCCGTTCTTTCGGCGTGTTTTTTGAAAGCTTGCTGGATTCCACGATCGAGTTGCCAAGAAAAACAAGTATGAAGTGCCTTATTTTATAAGGAAACGATATTCAAGTAGCTGTTTATGGTGGGAATTGATAGAGCCAACACAGACATGCTTTCTCGGCGTCCATCGATGTCAATATGGACACTGTGCGCAGATGAATAAGAATCCCTCACGGTCTCAGTTGTCAAAGAAATGTTCTGGTACTTGAAATGTAGTTCGAGAAAGGAATCCAGAGGAATTATCGATCCCTCTTTGAGACGCGATGCAGTTTGCCACCTTCAGGCGGCTCGCCACTCTCGAACGACAATTGGTGCTACGAGAAAGTTTCTTGCTGCCACCATTTAGCACCAAAACTGGTATCGCCTTACATAGGGCATCAGCACCTTCGTGGTGGTGGAGAAAAAGAAATCAAATCTTCCTGCTTTCGACTGCTGCCATCCAATCTGATAAGGGAGAGACGTGGGGGCGGCCGTCTCCGACCAGTTGTGATTTCCGACCACAGCAAAGGATTCCGGTATCAGTTGGTCAGCGTTAGGTGAAACGCTCAGCCTAAGGATCTCTATTCCAGCTATACTTGCCTTTTGTCAGACTTCTGTCCCTTCAAAGACATTCGATGCTCTTTGCTTCCGACCGCCTGCCGCTTCTTTGTTTCTGGCTTGGACCCACGTAGGCATTGTTGCAGCGTCCATAACGCCTTTAAAGTCAAACTCTCCGACGACGACAAAATACCACAATCAGTATGAACCAGCCTTTGAGAATCGTATCCCTGATAGCAAGTGCAACAGAAATCGTCTGCGCTCTGGGTTTGCGCAATCAAATGGTTGGTCGGTCACACGAATGCGACTACCCTGCTGATGTTTTAAAGTTGCCAGTGACGACTTCACCCAAATTCGATACCAGCGGCACCAGTCTTGAAATCGATCTCAAGGTTAAAGGCATTCTTCAAGAAGCCCTGAGCGTTTACCAAGTGGATGCCGCGTTGCTGGACAGCCTTAGCCCGACGCACATTATTACCCAATCGCAGTGCGAGGTTTGCGCCGTCAGCTTGCGTGACGTGGAAGAAGCCGCTTGCGACCTAATCAAATCGCAGCCGAAGATTATTTCACTTGAGCCCAATAAATTGGCCGACGTCTGGCGTGACATCACTGCAGTGGCGAACGCTCTGTCCATGCCTTCAGCCGGGGCACTTTTGATCGATACGCTCAAGAATCGGATGGAAGCAATTGCCAAAAAGGGCAAGACAGTGTATCGCCCACTCAGGTGCGCTTACGTAGAATGGATAGATCCGTTGATGGCAGGTGGCAACTGGATGCCGGAGCTTGTTGAAATGGCTGGTGCAATCAATGTGTTTGGCGAAATAGGCCGCCATTCGGCGCCACTTTCGTGGG
Source organism: Candidatus Obscuribacter sp. (assembly GCA_021772155.1). Lineage (GTDB taxonomy): Bacteria > Cyanobacteriota > Vampirovibrionia > Obscuribacterales > Obscuribacteraceae > JADYXS01. The sequence goes on along the minus strand of JADYXS010000037.1, from coordinate 3,527 downwards.
ACGATTTCCTCCGGGCCGATCCAGGCGTGATAATTGTCGCCCCTTGCGGTTTTGACATCCCGAGAACATTACAGGACATGCATTTCCTGACTAATCGCCCGGGCTTTTCGCAGATCAAAGCTGTTCGCGAGAACCGCGTTTATGTAGCCGATGGTAATCAGTACTTCAATCGACCAGGTCCCAGGCTCGTGGATTCACTGGAAATCATCGCTGAAATTTGCTATCCCGATACTTTCTCGTTTGGACATCAGCGCACAGGCTGGGTTCCTTTCGGACTCGGTGATAATGGTGGTTGAACACCGGCCAGGTTGAGACGTGCGTGACAAATCGCCAATGCCACTGCATCTGCGGCATCGTCTGGCCTGATTATGCTCTCGTGTCCCAGCAGTTTTGCCACTGAAAATTGCACCATCTTTTTGTCGGCTTTGCCGAAGCCCGTTATGTTCAGCTTTACCTGCATGGGCGTGTACTCGAAAATAGGTAAGCAGTGGGAGTTCGCTGCTTCCAGAATGACTCCACGAGCTTGGGCAACTGGAATGGCCGTGGATACGTTGCGAAAGAAGAAAAGCTGTTCGATCACCAGGATCTCCGGCTTGTACTCTTCGAGTAAGCAGAGAATATCTGCTCGAATGATACCGAGCCGTTCCGCCATGGTGCGGTCTTTTTTAGTTTGAATAATTCCTGAAGCAATGTAGTGGAACTGGTGGGAACCGATGACGTCGAGTACTCCGTAGCCGGTGGTGGCAGTGCCTGGATCAACGCCAAATATCCGCATCCCCACCCGCCTAAATAAGAAACCGCATTCGGAGTTTAGCACCGAATGCGGTTCTGGCATAGTCTTGAACAAGGCGTATAGCTATTGGACTAGCTGCACCGTACCTGCAGATATGTTATTCATGCCTTGGCTTACGGCCGAATTTCCTGCAGCCGGTATTCCGCCTGTGCCTTTGACTATCCCCTTCACTATGGTGGCATGCAGTGTTTCTACTTCACCGCCGCTTTTGTTTTTGGAGACACTATCGATGTGCAGCGTGATGAAACCAACGGCTTTTCGGTTTTGGTTATATGGAGGCTCTCCTGTCATTACCGGAATTACGACGGTGAATTTAGGGTCGGTCAATCGGGATTCATAGGCCGGCTCAGCTAAGGTTTTTTGAGCCATGACGCCATTACCAAGCTCGAGACTGTCGCCGACTGTTGCACCTGGTATGTAACCAGGCGTTGCGGGTGTGAACCCAAGAGCCATGTCCATTACTGCCTTAAGCCAGTTGGCGTTGGTGTTCTTCGTGGTGAAACCCGTCCATGCTCCATTTTTGAACTGTTGACTGTTGATGTGAATATCGAATTTATCACCGATGCTCATTTGGTATAAAGGCTTTGGATTTCCCTGCGCTGTGTCAAGACTGACCATCAGTGGGAAACCCTCGTTTGAACGGATGCCGGTGACCGATCTCCAGCACTTAGCCATGGAATGCCCGTGCACATCGTCGCTGTTGTGACCGAAAAGTTTGGCGAACATATTGGTTACGGATACGGTTGCATCAACTTGAACCGTGCCGCTATCGGTGGAGTTGTCCCATGGACTGGTCTCTGAGGTGACTGTTGTTTTTGTAGTTGCATTGTCTATCGGAGTGCCATCGGCCGTATTGGCTGCCGCAATTAGCAGCGCCGTGGTATCTGCATTGCGTTCGGTGCTTGCACTGATTAAGTCTTGTGCACCAGCCAGCGCAGCGGCGTCGGTTGCGCTCTGCAGTTCGGATCTTACTGAGACATTGTGACTTATATCGAGAGCGAAGGCGCCTATGCCTATAACTGCCATCAGGATCCCCGCAGGAACCAGAGCGACTATTGAACCGCGATTGGCTCTGCTCGGCTCTGCCATCCTTCTATCACTGCGAATCATTTTGAACCTCCAACTTCGATTATTCGAGGCGGTAATTGAATGTGGAACCAGCGATTCTATGCACTTGCCTGTGTGGAATCGGGCACAAGATTCGCCCTCGTTAACGCGGATCTCACGCCGCGTAACTTCATCTTGGAATCCGTTTTCCAACAGGGACAATTGGAAAAAGATGCCGCGAGGCTGCTTTGTCATCATCGCGCGACGTTAATCACTGTCCCCGGTGCGTTATTGAGGCGTAATCGCCGCTAAAACCCTGCGTTACATATCGCAGTTATTTCCGCGGAATATACCGTATAGATATGACCGTTAGTCGGCTTTGCAACGAACATTGGCGCCTAACGGCCGCAGAACTGATAGACTTTCCTCTCTGTATGCAGACTCTTGGATATTCTGGTGAACGGACGGGATCAGCTCCCGCGCCCTCGCTGCTTGAACGGGCGGGCTGGCTGGAGAAGCTGCCTTTAACCGTCATATGCGGCGCGCTGCTCGGCCTTTCAAGCGCCGGGTACGGAGTTTGGTGGCTGGGTTGGGTTTGCCTGGCGCCTTTGATCCTACTGATCTATGGCGCCCGATCAAAAACAGACGCTGCCCTCACGGGCTTGCTGTTCGGGCTGGCTTATCATCTGGTTGCCTTGCGCTGGTTAGTTGACCTCCATCCGCTGGATTGGTTTGGCATTACAGGACCGCTCAGCGTGGTCGTTGCCCTCCAGGTCTGGTTTGTTGAGTCCCTGCACCAGTCATTGCTCACAACTTTGTTTGCACTCTTTGTCTTTGCACTGCCAATGCGTAACGGATTTCTGCCGCATTACGAGCGCCCGCGATTCCCATTTCTTATCAGCGTGCCATTGATGTGGATCTTCTTTCAATGGATCGTGGCACCATCGCCGATGTTTCTCGGCGTACCAATTGACCAACTAGCGTACTCTCAAGCGCGGGTCCCGGAAATCATTCAGATTGCTCGTTATGGTGGCGCGCAGTCAGTCGAATTTCTTATGGTGCTGTTCAACTGCGCTCTGGCAGCTCTGTTGATAGAAGTTGCAAATGTCTCGCAGAAGCTATACAGCCGGGCCGACGTACTTTCAGACCGGCTCGGTGCCTTCTTCGACGTTGTCCTTGTCTCTGCTCTTGTGCTGGCATCGGCTTCATGGGGGCACGGAGAAGTCTTGCGTGATGCAGCTATGCCTGCTTATTGGCAGTGGCCAAAAGGACAGCAACTACCCGAGCAAACTCCAAAGGCGAAGCAAGCCTGGGCTGCTGCCACGACAGATTTCGCTCCAGCGATACCGATTGCCATCATTCAAGGCAACATGCCTATAGAGCAGTCTCAAAAAGCGAGCGGCACCGCGTTTGCCGAACGCTATCTGTCAATATGCAAAGGATTGGGCGCTAGTGTATTGGTTCTGCCGGCCGGTGTAATTGGCGGGGAACGGCGTGGTTTCGAGCCGCTCAAAAATGAGCTGGCTAAACTTGCCGCTGCCGAGAAGAAAGATATCGTTCTTGGAATGCGCGAGGTGGCCAGCGGCGGTTTTGCAGATGTGGTGCGCGTCTTTTCGGCGCAGTCTGTGGCAGAAACTCCCTACATCAAGTATCGCTTGGTGCCTTTTGCGGAATACACTCCGCTTGG
>JADYXS010000341.1 GCA_021772155.1 Candidatus Obscuribacter sp. | reverse complement strand
ACTCACTATTGGGACGAAATCGTCTCCCATCCTGCGATATCCCGAACAGTTGCTGTCTTAATACCCCACAGCGCCAGAACGTCTGCGTCTTCGTCGAAGAACAGTCAGCAGTTCAAAGAAACAGTTGCTGCGATAGGCCGCCGTACACATTGAGTTTTTGCTCTGGTTTGGCTGCCAAGTTGTGATCTATAATGCCGCGGATTCTCTAGAGGTTGAGGCATGAACTTATCGGCGTCCTCGCAGGCAGCGATGCGGCCATTAGCTGCGAATCAGGGCGACACAGCAGTTGGCAACGGGCGAGTTTCAGTTGTGATACCGAACTGGAACGGCAAGCGCTTTTTGGCCGGGTGTTTGGATTCACTTGCCACTCAAACTTACGACAAGGTCGAAGTAATAATCGTTGACAATGGTTCTGCCGATGGCTCTGTGGAGTTGCTGCAGGAGCAGTATCCTTGGGTCAAGTTGATTCGCTTCGAGAAGAACACTGGCTTCAGCTTCGCTGTAAATGCTGGTATTCGTGCTTCCGATGGCGAGTTTGTTGCGCTGCTCAACAACGACACCGTAGTTGAAGCGGACTGGTTGGCCGAGATGGTGCGGGCAATGCGTGAGCTTCCGGACATCGGCAGCACGGGCTGCAAGATGCTTGCCTTCGATGATAGAGCTCTTTTAGACGGTGCCGGAGACGGTTACAGACGAGGCGGGTTGCCGGGGCGCATCGGGCATCGCGAAAAAGATCTCGGTCAGTTTGACACGCCGCGTTACATTCTTGGTGCCTGCGGTGGTGCTGCGTTGTATCGTCGTTCCATGCTGGATGAGATTGGACTGTTTGATGAAGATTATTTCGCTTACTTGGAAGATGTAGATCTTGGACTGCGTGCTCAGAGTGCCGGCTACAAGTGCAGGTATGTACCGTCCGCTGTTATCTACCACCTCGGCTGCGGCACCACAGGCAGTGGCTACCATCCACTGGTGGTTCGTCTGAGTTCGCAAAATAATTGGAATACCATCGTCAAAAATATCCCCGGACCGCTACTCGTCAAATTCCTTCCGCAAATTCTGTTCTGGCAGCTCTACTACTTTGCCGTCGTCATTGTCCGCGGAGGGCAAGTGATTCCCTGGCTCCACGGATCCTGGCGCGCGCTTAAGCTGCTTCCACGCATGCTGAAGAAGCGAGCGCAGATAGCCAAACAAAGACGGGTTCCAGTCTCCTACATGGAACAGATAATCGTTGAATCCGAACAAGCTTTGGCCGAATCGCGTTTGCGTCTAATTGAGCAGGCGCAATCGGCTATTTAAGGGGCGCCGCCCGTGCTTATCCCCGGGAGCGCCGGCGTCCCGCCGGCTCTTTTCGAGCTACTGGATAGTGATTGAAGCCATTGGATGCGGCCCAGCCGGCGGGACGCCGGCGCTCCCAGGCAACAAACTTACCCTGTTGCTACCGGTCCGAGGGCTGCAGTAGCCTGTTCTGCCTCTGACTGCGCTTGCAAAATGGAAATCGCCAGATCGGAAAGAACTTCGTTAGTACGAGCGAACTTGCGTGTTTCCAGTAACGCGACTGCAGTTTTGACTTTCTCTGCCGCTTCAACAAGCGATTCCAGGCTGTTCTCTAAAGCTGTAATCGCGGTGGATATCTTGTGGTCTTCATCCTGCGCTTTGCATATCGAGCAAATGCCGAGAATGTCGAACCGGCTGGTTGCGTGCTCATAACCTTTGCGTTCGGCCACTGCCCTGCCGAAGCCACGAATAAGCTCGTCAGTGAACTCAATCGTCAATCCGCATTTTAGGCATATAAGATGATCGTGATCATGGTCGAGGTCTCGAGACTCATATCGCCGACCGTGGTCACCAGATACAGTGCTGACGTTGCCATGTGCCTGAAGCAGATTCAACGTTCTATATACGGTTGAAAGACTTACTTGCAGCCCTTGATCGCGTGCCCTTCGGTAAACTTCAGGCGCGGTGAGGTGCGTCCCGCGCGGCAGTTCTTTGACGATTGCTTCAATAGCTTCTTGCAATTGCAGCGCTCGCTTGGGCTTCCTGCTGGAAGCCAGATCGTTTGTGCGATGGCGTGGATGCGCGTTATTCATTTTAATTGGAATCTTTTGACAAAATTGCGAATGCTTATTGAGAATCATTATGCATTAGGTGACCGATGATATTATCCAACCTTCACCTTGTCAAAGAAAGTGTAGATAACAACGCCGTTACATTCCCGATTCTCTGAATAGCACCAGTAGTCGCAGAAATACCTCCTGATATGTGTGGGGACCTGTTTTTCCGGGCGAATATGAGTTTGTCGTAATTGACAAAGACGTGGTGCGGATAGTATCTTTTGCTTCGTTCGCTAGTTGAGAAACATTCTCAATTCAAACAAAAGAAACTGACTTCGATTCTCGTACAGGCAAAAACGTGAATGTGAATCAGTCTGATGGAGAAGCGACTCTGTCGTACTTAATAAGGAGATCAAAATGAAGCGCAGTAAGAAAGGACAAAGCATGGT
>JADYXS010000340.1 GCA_021772155.1 Candidatus Obscuribacter sp. | reverse complement strand
CTCAGGCAACATTGCAATGGTTACCGGATTCGATCCAGGGCAATCCATCAAAGATTTTATTGGCGTGCCAAAGACAGGCAGCGCTAGTGAGAATGCCACGTTCTTTGCCAGAATCGCCGGCTTCCTGCTTCTTGCAGGCTTAGGCCTGGTCGCAGCCTCGGCTAAGTTCTTCGGACCTGCCGGTCTCCTGAACATCTGGTCGAAGAAGGAGTACATTCCTTCTCAGTTCAAATCTCAACACTACAAGATGGTCAAAGAGCTTGGAAACCCGGTCAAGGTTGGCGGACTGCCATTTGGATGGCGGGCAGATTGGCACCTTATGCAATGCTGGTGGCCGCGCCAGTTGGCACTGACACCGGAACTACGAAACATCAATCCACACGTTCTGCTTCTCGGCGCAGGCTCAAAAGGCAAGAGCCGTTTGATGGCCAGCATGATCTATCACGACATCGAAAGCAACGACAGAGCTGTGGTGGTTATAGACTCGGACGGCGGCTTGATCGATCTACTAATGAACAAGATCGCATCCAGCCACAAAGGCGCTGAAATCGCTCGCCGCATGATCATCATTGACCCTACGCATGGTGGCGAAGTCTACGCTTACAACCCACTTGAATATCCTGACGACGGGGATCTTCAGAACGCCGCATCGGCAGTAGTGTTCGGTTTCAAAGCAATCTACACAGAGCCGCCTGGTTCGCAGAGCCAATGGAACCAACAGACAGCAAACATTCTGAGAAACTCGGCCATCCTACTTATGGCCAACGGGATGACTCTCACCGACCTACCAAAACTACTTTCTGAGAACGACTTCCGCGATGTCTTGCTGGACAAAGTCGAAGGACTCAAGGGACAGAAAGCCGAGTACACAACCTTGCTGGAAGCGTGGGGTCAGTACAAACGCCTGGCAAGAACAGATCAATGGATCAACTGGGTTGAACCGATTCTCAACAGAGTGCAACCCATGCTTGGCGATCCACGCATTCGTCCGATTCTCACCAAGCCGAAAGGGGACTTGAATCTCAAGGAAATTATCAACGAAGGCAAGATCCTTTTCGTCAAAGTTCCCCAGGGTCAGCTCGATCAAAACGCAAACCTCTTGGGCAGCTTGATTGTCACCGGACTCAAGCAAGCGGCGATGTCGCTTTCGCTCAAGGGAGGTTCACGCCGACATCCTTGCGCCCTCTACCTTGATGAATTCGAGAGCTTTATCGAGAAAGAAACGTACGACGCAATCACGTCCGAGACCAAGAAATTCCAGATCGGGTTTATCGGCGCTTCAAAAACGCTCCAGGGTCTGCCGGAAGATTACCGGGCCCAGCTCATTATCAACGTCGGAACGATGTGTTGCTTCGCGCTAGCAAAGAAAGACGGCGATATCCTTGGACCACAGATGTTCCGCGTGGACGGCAGAAAGATCAAGCACCAAACCTTGCAGAACATATTCAACAAAGTAAACACGTCTCCTCAGTTCGAACTTATTTCCGACGAAGAGAAGCTCAACATTGACCGAGTCGTGGGTCAAGAGGAGCGTCACTACTACTGTTATCGTGTTGGTACCGTAGCTGGTGTCTTCCAGATGCGCTGTCCTGATTTCGATGACGTACCGGACAAAGACGTCAACTGGAGCCTGACCGATCAGATATACGCTCGTTCAGTTCGGCAAGATTAGCCCGCTTATCAACGTTGTTTCAGCAAAAGCTCGCGAAAGTCCACCATTGCGGTACAAAAGGCAGGCAGCGAGGTATCATTCTAATGGGAAGCGATGTGCTTTCAGGTGATCATTCAACATGGTTCAAACACCCGGCAACCGAAATATTTGGGATGAGCGTATCGCTGATTTGCGACGCTACGATCTTGATGGGCTCGAAACAGAACCAATTCCCGGGGCTGATATTATCAGCTGGCCAGTACCGGGGCTAACCTTCGTGCGCGTCGACGGCATTCTGCGGACGTGGGACATAGAACGGGAAAAGCAGCAACAGAGCCAGCAGCCGCAGCAGAACAACGATCCGAACCAGCTTCCCAAGCGCATGTACCTTATGGAAGACGCCTTGACCGGTCTGCACAGCCACAAGGCGAACGTAGCCTATTTCGTACATGGACACAAGACCGGCGTAACGCACTACATGGGAATGTCGAGCGTAAGCATCGCCAACCACACCGGCGTACCAACAGCCGAACCGACCACTATCGACACTTATAATGTTCTGCGCTCTATCTTGCACAGCGTATATAACGGCGTAGACATCTACAAAGATCCGATCGACTCGTCGGAAATCCGTAAGCTGATTTCCCCGATAGCCAACCACATCGGTGTGGTTACCGGCATTCCTTCTTTGAAAACTACTGCCGGTGATACTCAAGAGTCCGAACAGATTGAGCGAATTGCCAGCGGTTTGCAGGGCTTGAACTTCGGCATGCTGACCCTGGCAGTGCCGATTCCTTCGCGCTATGTCACGAACGAAGAAATGGCCGTTATTGACAACGTTCAGCGTGCTCAAGAAAACGAAGACGCTGAGAAGAAGAGGCGGATCAAATATTACTTGGAACTTCAAGACGCCTATCTGAAGCACGTTCAGCTAGGTACAGCCATTGGACACTGGCAAACCTGCGTTTACTTTTTCGCGCAAGATCCGTCCGTCTACATTCGACTACAATCTCTCATCCGAGCTACTTTCACAGATGAAATGAGCCGTCCAACCCCGCTGCGCACCCACGAGATGGCTGGACTAAAGCCGCATTTGGAGCAGTTTGGGTTGTTGCGAAATCAACGCGTTGATTCCTCGGCCATTCCCACATCGCTTTCTAGCTACCGCCTGCTGACGCCTCTCAACTCCCGGATGTTATCGGGCTATATTCACTTGCCAAAACGGGAGATGCCTGGCTTTCGCGTCCGACGTTCAGCCGATTTCAGCCTTGCAGAAATTGCGCCAAAGAACCCGGATCGCGTGATTGCAGTTGGGAACATACTCGACCGAGGCATGGATACCGGAAACCTATATAACGTTGATGTGGATGCGCTGCAAAAACACACAATCGTATGTGGTGTCACCGGCGGCGGTAAAACTAACACCTGCTTCTACCTGCTCAATCAACTTTGGCGCTTCAAAATTCCCTTCATGGTCATTGAGCCGGCGAAGTCAGAATACCGGCACATGATGCTCATGTCCGAAACATTCAAAGGTATTGGACAGGCCTTTTCTCTAGGGGATGAAACAGTTTCTCCATTCCGACTGAACCCGTTCGAAATCATGAAAGGGGTAAAAGTCCAAACACACCTTGACGCGTTGAAGTCCGTGTTCAACGCCAGCTTTGAAATGTATTCGCCGATGCCTCAGGTATTAGAAAAGGCCCTGAACGCAATTTACAACGTTCGTGGTTGGGATTTGGTGCAAAACAAGAATCGCCGCCTGCCACCAGGGATCAACGTGGGCGATCCTGATTGCCCGCCCGAAATTTATCCAACAATGAAAGATCTGTACGAAATTATCGATCCGATCACAGAGTCTTTTGGTTATTCAGAACGGATCGGTCCCGACGTTCAAGCGGCATTGAAAGCCCGTATTGGGTCGCTGCTCATCGGCGGTAAAGGGCAGATGTTGAACACGCGGCGATCGATTCCGGCGGAGATCATGTTCGGTCAGCCGACCGTCGTTGAACTTAAGATGGTTTCGGAAGATAGCGAAAAATCGTTCTTAATGGGGATGATTCTCGTATTTCTGTATGAATACAGAGAATCTCTAGGTCCGCATGACGCGCTGCAACACATCATGCTGGTAGAAGAGGCGCACCGCCTGTTGAAGAACGTGCCCACCTCTCAAAGCGCCGATAGCGCCAACCCAGCCGGTAAAGCGGTCGAATTCTTCACCAACATGCTTGCTGAAATTCGTTCCTATGGTCAAGGGTTCATCATCGCCGACCAAATTCCGAACAAGCTGGCACCAGAAGCGCTTAAGAATACGAACTTGAAGATCATGCACCGGATCGTAGCAACCGATGACCGTGACTCTATGGGTGGTGCCATGAACCTGGACGATGTGCAGAAGAGGCACGTCACCGCCCTTGGTACCGGCCGCGCCATCGTATACGCCGAGAAGATGGAATCGCCATACCACCTGGCTATCATGTATGACAAAACGGCTTCCGTTCCGCCTCCTGACACACCGGAGGAATCAGACGCCATCGTTCGTGAAGCGATGAAGGGTCTGAACGTCGTTCAAACCTTTGACCGGCACTTGGGCTGTAAGTTCTGCTTGCACAGGTGCGATTCAGCGATTTTAGATACGGCACAAATGGTGGCAGACGATACGCTCTTCCGCCAGACGTACAATCGATATGTGCTTTCAACACTTAAAGATTTGACCCAATTGGTTCATTTCCGGGCGCAGATTATTCACGAAATCCAGCGAGTTATCGGCGGACGCGCTCGCTCAGGCAACCTCACGGGCATTACCTGGTGCACGCTCACACAGGCGACAGAGCGATACTTTGAAAGAAAAGGCGAAGAAAACTGGTGGTTCTTCGATCAAGTTCGAGAACAACATCTGCGCTGGTTAAACCTCTTGCGTCCAGCCTTCCAGCCAAGCGAAGTCAACCGAAGGCTGGACATTTCAGTGTTGCGCGAGTGGCGCGACGACTTCGTTGAATTACACAAGCGCGACCAAGGTCCACACCCAACCTGCGGTCCATGTACCTCCAAGTGCCTTTATCGTTTTGAAGTATCCGAGATCGTCCGTGATCCAAAGATCAAGTTCGACTTCAACTCATCGATTAACAGGAAGGATTCCTCGGCATCAGACTCTGCTGCGTGGTTCTGCCGCTTGCTGACAGAACGGATGATCGGGCAAGGTGACATCGATCTGGCCTACTGTTTAGCAGTTCACCTGATTAAAGACCAGCAGCTTTCTACCGATGCGCAGCTAGTACTGCTTCATAAAGTGCGAACAGCACTTGAGCAGTTCCAGAACGAGGGTGAGGCCGGAGGTGCCAGCGGTGAATAACACCGGCGCAGGTAACGAAACGGAAGAGGACCAAATCGAGGGTTCGATGCCTCCCCCGGTCCAGAATACGCCTACCGCCGATTTTAGTGCCGATGGTCGAAGGTTTGAAGCAAGTTTCGAAGACGAAGAAATGACACTGGCCGATGAGCTCGGCATAGAAGATCTCACTGACATTTTATTTGCAGACAGAGGCAAGATTTTTTCTGCTGCCGGACGTGAAACACCGATTGCGGAGTTCGCTGACGACGGGGTCTTGCTCAGACCGCCACAATTACCTTACTTGGACGCACCCCCTGCCGAAGAGATCATGTATCACGCTGATGAATATGGGATTGTGCTTAACGAGCTAGGCGAGCGAAGAAAAATTGTCGGCGCAAAGTTCCGCGGAAGGCCGGTCTTTGTAATCGCTGAACAAAAGCCAGACACTGTTAAACATTACTGTGCTTGGTTCGATGAAGAGTGGCGTCCCCACAAATTCATTGTCCAAGGCGAGCCACTAACGGCCGACATGCTATTTCGAATCCGCAACCGCACGCATGATGGCGAAATCAGCATATTTCCTGAAATCGAAAGCGAGTAAGCTTTGGGTCGCTGGCGCTCCCATGTTACAAAATGTCGTTGATGTCGGACCCAGCCAGGAACGCTTCACAGTATTTTTCAGCGTTGCTAGTGAGATCATTTTCCGCCAGTTCCTTGGCCTGACGCGATGGAAGGTCGAGTCGAGTGGTCTTGCGGGTTCCGCTAAGATTGAAGGTATGACGCCATGACGAGTCCTCGTTGATCTCATACCGGACAACTGGCAGCCAGAAGTCTTGCTGACTCACTTCTAACCGTGTTCGGAAGCCGGCACCAGTGTCATCCATGTTGCCGAAGCTAACGATGCGACAGGATTCACTGATGGCGGCAATGACATTTCTCGTTCCGCGATCGTCCGAAGGTTTGGGCTCCGGCAGTCGCTGGTTGAGTGGCTTAAGTCCTGCAGCTAGCAGCAAACTGGTAGTGGCATCGTCTGTCGAATCGATCTGGGGAATAGAGACGACTACCGGACTCTGACTTTCGGATTCAGGTTGCGCCCCGTCCGCTCTGCGCGCAAATGGGAAGGCACAGGCCGGGCAAATGGTGGCACTCATCGATGTAAACCGATTACATTGGGGACAAGGCTTAAACACGATATCAACCTGACCACTTGTCCTCGCGTCGCCAGTGCTACGGACACCTCCGATCGTCGCAGTCGGGTTCGTGGACACTGAGCGTCTAGGCTCAATTTTGAGCTGCTCCCTAAATCGAACTATTTCCAAGGCACTTGGTAGAACAATTGTCTCGCCACGCTTCAGGACGGCGATCGGATTTCCCTTGTCGTCAGTTTGCGTGCTCAAGCTGTTGACCTCAGCAAGCAAGCGCCATAACGTCAAATCCTTGAGTGCGGGATGACGCATAGCTACCGATCTCATGGTGTCACCAAGACGAATGACGTATCGGATCCGTCCATCAGGTTCGACAGCGGAACTCGTAGACCGTAGCGGACCGAGGAGGGATTCGACGTTATCACGGCGCTTTTGGGATGTGGCATCAGTAATTTCAGAATCAACATTGGGCCCTGAGGTTAGGGACACCGGCGGATTTGGCGCAGCTGTTCGCGCACCACTGATCCACGGAACCAAAGTACTTTCAGCACGGACAAGTCCAGGATTGACTAACCGACTGCTGGCGTCCGGTATATCGACAACCGTGGTGTCATATTCGAACTTCGTATTTTGCCTTCCGAATAGACGCGACTTATATCGCCGCACCTCTAACTTGGTCGGAAGCAACATGATCAATCGAGGACGTAGTTGCAGAAGTTGTCTCGTACCTTCGATTATTACCGGTATCAACTTCTTGTTGATTTCATAGAGCAACGGCGCTAGAGTCCGGTCGCGTAGCTTTTTCTGAGCAATACCTTCAAGAGTATCGCCCTTCAAAACAACATACTTCATTCGTTGCTCTTGAAGAAGAATGTTTTGTTCTTCGACAAGGCGGGCAGTATTGATCTGATCCTGTTGTTTTTTAGTTGCCATAGCGGTCATCATGGCGTCAGCGAACCGTTTCGCTTTATTTTCGCGCTCGCGTTCTTCTTCATCCTCCTGGCGTCGGCGTTGTTGTTCTTCTTCCTTAAGCTGAAGTTCAGCCGCCGTCTGGGCGGTCTCAACGCGCCAATCTGCCTCATTTCGAGCGTTCATGTACGCAACTTCGATACGTCCATCAGTATCAGCTATAGAATTTTGTTGCGCCTGCTGTGAGGCCATGAATTCGTTGATAGACTGCTCGGCTGACGAATCGTCCTTCGTGTTGGACGCTGCAACATAGGGATCCGTAGCTCCAGTCGGCGTTGAATTGGGATTAGAATTCTGCCCGTTGTAAGGATCAGAACCGGATGGCACCGACTGTGGTGCGGATGACGGGTCTTGCTTGCGTGGTGGCGGGTCAGACTGTACAGTATTTGGTGTTTTCTGCTGCGGCTGCTGCGCAGCATACGGATCTGACGAGGCGGGGCCTTGGGAGGAAGGCTTAGGCCCAGCATTAGGGTCCTGACTTGCTGATTGGGATGATGGGTTGGGAGAAGGCGTTGGGTCTGGTTGCGCCTGACTGGTCGACGCAGACAACGGCTGTGGCTGCGGTTGCGCAATATATGGGTCAGCAACCAGCGGGGTTGGCGAAGTTGGCTGCGGAAACAACCCCGGATCGTTCGGAAACGGATTGCTGAAATTAGATGGCGCCTGCGGCACTGCTGTCCCACTGTCTATGGCCGTAGTCAGCGGTGTATAGGAAATCTGTGGGGTGGTGCTCAGTACAACACTGTTGCTTTGCGGGACAAAAACGTACGGGTCCGGAATTGGCGTAGTGCTAACTGGCTGGACCGAGGGCAGAGGCTGTGTTATCGAAGGACTCGGGTCAGCGAACGAGGTGCCGCCAATATTTGATGTACTGATGGAGTTCGATGTGCTAATAGTGCTTGAAGTTGAGTCAGTTGAGGTGTCTACCCGAATCGGTCCGACTGTAAAACTAGCGCCCACGTTCAGACCGCCATCGTAGCCAATCGACGTACCAATGTTGATAGGGCTATCGTCAGGACTAAAGTTGATCAGCACTCCATTACCGGAAGAAACCGGGACTGTTGGAACAGTCGGGTTTGAAGTACCTGTAACCGGTACTACAACAGTAGGCTCGCCTGGAGAGTCAATTCCACCGCCCGGGACAACACTGACATCCCCGTCTCGCTCAACAATTATCGTCACCCCTCCCAGATCTACCTCTAATGTGATCTCATCCTCGGGCTTCATCGGTTTCGTTCCGGCAGTGCCTGTGCCGGCGCCTGTGCTGACCGACGTCCCAACGCCTGTTACTGGTGTAGAATTTTCAACGACCACAGTGCCACCAGTAACGGTGACTCCACTTGTCCCAGTCCCGACAGCAACCGAACTTCCGCTACCGCCGACCACTACGACTTGAACGCCACCAATTGTAACGCCGACTTGCGGACTTACCGGTGTGGTCCCTGCTGTGCCACTACTTGCTACCCCAGTTGAAACAATGATGACAGCACCTGTGGCAGTAGTTCCAGAGTTTGTCCCGCTTGTGGTGGACGAGGGATCCGTGACGCCACCTGCAGTTGTTGGAGTACCAGTTGCTCCTGTTGCTCCGGTTGCTCCAGTTGTTCCTGCCGCTCCTGCAACTCCAGTTGCTCCTGCCGCTCCAGTTGTTCCTGCCGCTCCTGCAACTCCAGTTGCTCCTGCCGCTCCTGCAACTCCAGTTGCTCCTGCCGCTCCTGCAACTCCAGTTGCTCCTGCTGCTCCTGCCGCTCCAGTTGCTCCTGCCGCTCCAGTTGCTCCTGCCG
>JADYXS010000339.1 GCA_021772155.1 Candidatus Obscuribacter sp. | reverse complement strand
GCCATGGAAAGCCAACCAATGGCCACCGCGTTCACGTGGAACATCCGCAGGTGGGGCATCGATAGTTGCGGAACGTTGTGCACAAGATCCGGAAAGGAAAATTCCGTTGCCGCAAATAGACCGGCACCCATCCCAAGGAGCCCCCAGATCATCGCGGACAACATCATGTTGCGGGAGGCGCTCCCTTCCCTATCGCTCAACAGTCTGTTCAAGAACATTCGCGTTTCCCTATTCAGTTAGCATCCTGACTTCGCGTCGAAAACAAAAGGCTTGTAAGCTTGTTGTCGACATCTAGCGATCGTCTTATTTGTCAGCCAAATTATGTCAGCGATGGGGTTTCAACTAAATTCGCGCAAGGCTTTTCACTATACATTGTGTAACGCCTCAAAAGCGTGATGGTGAGCCATTCCGAGCCCGAACTAGATGTCACGCTATATCGATCGCTAATGTGTTTGTTTTAACGTTTGAGACAAAATTAACCGCCTGACTACGCTTCTCCACAAAGCGGTGCCTGCGGATCTGGCTCCGACCGCTCGGCTGTTGCATCACCTGAAACTGGCGGTAGCACAGGTGGTGGCGGCGGTGAAGGACGCAAATCCATACCGTTAAATCGATTTGCTGCCGATTTTGGCCCTTCTTGCAACCAAAGCGAGATTGCCTCCACTGCCATTTGCAAAACCTTTTCCTTAAGCTCACTGTCTTCATCAGGGATGGGCGACAATACGTAATCGGCGCGCCTGTCACCACCTGGGTCCGGTCCGACACCGATCTTGATGCGGTCAAAATTTTTCGCTCCGCCAAGCATTTGGATCGTGTTCTCAATGCCGTGCTGCCCACCTGCGCCCCCGCCGGATTGGATGCGAATTTTTCCCAACGGCAGAGCGACGTCGTCGTGCACAACGATCAGGTCCTCAGTTTCCATCTTGTACCAGTGCAAAATCGATTGCACTGCTCGACCGGAAAGATTCATATATGTTTGCGGCTTAGCAACTAGTAGCGGGCCTGATTCTGCTTGCACCTTCGCTATGTCCGACTGCAGATCTTTATGGCGTTGATACGACGCACCATATTTAGTGGCTATTCGGTCGACTACCCAGAACCCAGCATTATGCCGGGTGAGCATATATCGAAGCTCAGGATTACCAAGTCCTACTACCAGCTTCATAAAGCCAAACTCCACTTAAGGCGATGCCGCCCCTACTTTAGATAAGTAACTTTTCTTGTTGCCAAGATAACGCTGCATAGAAGTGATCAGGTCTTGAACAGCCTTACCATGCTAAATTGCCAGCGAACGGCTAAAATTGCAAGAGCCTATCAAGAAGATTGGCTGGCGCGCCACCAGTGAGAGACGACAATGAGCGACGATTCGAGAACTCCAAAGCATTTTCCCTACCTGCCGCATACAGTCGGTGATCGCGAAGAGATGTTGAAGGCCATCGGCGTTCGAACCTTCGACGAACTACTCTCGCATATCCCGAAGGATATCCGCGTCAAGGATTTGGATCTAGCTCCGGGCTTAAGTGAACTTGAGCTTACTCAACGCATTGCTGAGCTGGCCGCTAAAAACAAACCGGCATCTCAACAGGCATGTTTCCTCGGCGGCGGGGCCTATCGCCGCTTTGTCCCGGCAGCAGTCGGAAGTATTGTTTCGCGCTCAGAATTCGCCACAGCTTATACGCCCTACCAGCCAGAAGTCAGCCAGGGAAGTTTGCAGGCGATTTACGAATTTCAAACTGCAATTTGCCTACTTACAGACATGGAAGTAGCTAATGCCTCCATGTATGACGGACCAACGGCCTGCGCTGAAGCCGTTTTGATGGCGTCGCGCCTGACAGACCGCAGAACAGTTGTAATCAGCAACACAGTAAATCCGGAATATTCGATGGTGGCACGCACGTACGCCGAGACAGTCGGTATGGACGTGCGTACTGTCAAGGATGCAGGCGGACTAACTGTCACTTCGGCAATTGAAGTTGATCAATCGGTGGCAGCTGTGGTGCTGCAATACCCGAACTATTTCGGCTGCCTGGAAGATCTTGCTAGCGCAGCGGAACAAGCGCATAAACACGGTGCTCTGCTGATAGTGATAACTGATCCGATCAGCCTCGGCCTGCTCAAGGCACCAGGTTCATTTGGCGCAGATATTGTTGTTGGTGATGCTCAGCAGTGTGGCAACCAATTGTCCTTTGGCGGGCCATCAGCCGGTTACATGGCGACGAGAAATTCATTCGTTCGACAACTACCTGGCCGTCTTGCCGGGATGACCGTCGACAAAACCGGCAAGCGCGCCTTCACATTGACACTACAAACTCGCGAACAACACATTCGCCGGGCGAAGGCGACCTCGAACATCTGCACGAACCAAGCGCTGAACGCACTGACCATGCTCGTCTATTTGTCTTTAATCGGTCCGGAAGGGCTAAGGACTCTTGCGGAAATTGGCTTGCGTCGAGCACATTACCTGGCTGAAGCCTTGACGGCAGTGCCTGGTGTCTCACTGAAGTTCAATAATCCATTTTTCAACGAGTTCGTTTTGGAAACAAGCGCTCCGTCCGCTAAAGTGCTGGAACTGCTTGTGGAAGACGGCATCCTCGGTGGACTGGATATGAGCCAGTTCTATCCTGAATACCGCAATTGCATTTTGATTGCGGTAACCGAAATGAACAGTGTTGCAGAGCTCGACAAGTTCGCCCAGGCATTGCCGAAGGCGCTGGCGCGTGTCGGCTCGGCAAGCAGCACTGCCGCGTCTCAACTTGCCCACAAGCGTTAAGAGGAGTCCTCAGATCTAATGGAATCACGGGAGCACCCGGCAGGATTCACCTCAGAGCCGGCAAAACAGCCAGGTCCCGGTGTGCCACCAGAACTTGCTAAACCGACGCCAAAGAAATCGGATCCTGTCTTCACGCTCTTTAAAGAAGTTATTGAGCTCATTGTCGTGACCCTGGTGCTGTTAATCGGCATCCGTTTCTTGATTGCCGAAGCGCGCTTTATCCCTTCCAGCTCGATGGAACCAACCTTGCAGATCGGCGACCGATTGATCGTCGAAAAGGTATCAGGTCATTTGCGGCGACCAATTCGACGCGGTGAAATCATCGTGTTCTACCCACCGCCTGCCGAGATGGGTGGCAAGGATCTCAGCAATGATCCGTTGACGGTGCTCGGGCGACTAACGGGATTGCCCTTCCTGCCTTACGAACCGGCATTTATCAAACGCGTGATTGGTTTGCCTGGTGACAAGATTCGCGTGCAAAAGAACGTCGGCGTCTACATAAACGATCAGTTGTTGGATGAATCTCCATACGTTAAAGAAAAGCCCCAGTACGACCTGAACGCCTTAGGCGATGTAGGCAATCGTAGTAATCACGGCAACGACCTTCGCCCGTACAAAGATCCCAAGTTGGTGAATGAACCGATAGTGGTCCCGGCTGGACACCTGTTCGTCATGGGCGACAACCGCAATAACAGCGAAGATAGCCATATGTGGGGGTTCCTCGATCAGAATCGCGTGATTGGGCGTGCCTGTTTGCTTTTCTGGCGCTTTTTCGCACCACCACGCTACCTGGAAGGTCCGTAACTGCAACGACAGCGCAAAGGAGCGCCGGTTCGGTATAATCAGTTCTCAATTCAACGTCAATGTAATCGATGAGCCAACAGCCCGCTAACAAAGAAGATATTGTCTCGAGCGGCGATTCTGGCACTAGCAGCCAAGAAGTCGTTTCTGCTGGACAAACCATAGAAGCAGTTGACGTACTCGGCGCAGACGGCAATCTTGGCGCGGTTGATCCGGCAGCTGTGGCAGCCGACAACACCAACAAGACCCCGGTTATTCCGGTCCAGAATTCTACTGCGCCACCTGTTTCTGGCGGGGCCGCCGCCGCCGCTGGCAAACCGACCGCAGCACAAGAAAAATCAGAAAAGAAAGGCGGCATCGTTGGGCTCATCCGAGAAGTCGTTGAGCTGATAGTCGTCACCGTATTTCTCTTGATCGTTATCCGCTGGGCATTTGCCGAAGCAAGATACATCCCATCCAGCTCCATGGAACCGACTCTGCAGATCGAAGACCGCCTGCTGGTGGAAAAACTCTCTGGTCACCTGGGCAAACCGATACGCCGCGGCGATATCCTGGTTTTCTATCCACCCCCTTCAGAAATGGGCGGCAAAGACCTGAGCAACGATCCCCTTACCGTATTAGGGCGCCTGACGGGACTTCCGTTTCTGCCGTACGAACCGGCGTTCATTAAACGTGTGGTCGGACTACCCGGCGATAAGATACGTGTGCAAAGGGACGTTGGTGTCTTTATAAATGAACAGTTGTTGGACGAACCTTACTTCAAGGAACGCCCGAACTACGATTTGAACACACTGGCTGATATTGGTGGCAAAGGCGTAGGCGGAAGCAGCATGCGTCCTTTTGCCGACAGCAAAGAGCCAATCATAGTGCCTGCCGGGCAGTTGTTTATGATGGGCGATAATCGCAATAACAGTGAAGACAGCCATGTTTGGGGCTTTCTAGATCAACAACGAGTGATCGGCCGGGCGTGCCTGCTGTTCTGGCGCTGGCTGGAGCCACCGAAGTATCCTCGTTCTATCGAAATTTTCGAATAACAGTGGCTTTTTATGTCAAGCAGGCCAAGCATAGCTTTGCCCGCTTGACAAGTGCGCAATACTCCCATTAGTCGCCCCAAAAATGCTCGGAACCCGCATGATTATGGGGTTTTCAGTTGATCTGCGGAGATCGGCTAATTTTATGTTTCGGAACGTGAATCAGAATAGTTCTGGGTATAAAAGAATGGGGCAAGCCATGCCAAGCAACTTGAGGATCATTTTCATGGCGAAAGGTTACACTGCAAAAGATGCTAAGAAAGCCGATGCTGGAAACAGCGAAGCCAAAAGAGGAGCGCTAAAAAATGGAACCGAACATACTCATACCGACTGCGTCAGCCACCTGAAGGTGGATGACCCGGATTTGCAGATCAAAGTTCGCGAAGATGCCATGCGTAAGCTTGAGTCCGACCTCAGCAAACGTGAAGTAGGGCTGATCGAGCGTGAAATAAAAATCCTCAGCTTGCAACAAGAAATTGACCGCCTGCGGCCGCTTTCCGGTTTGTATCGCGTCGTCAAAGCAATGACCACCGAGCGAAAGCTCGAGTCCATGCTGGAAGTAATCACCAGCGAAACCACAAAGATGTTGAAGTGCGATCGGTGCAGCGTGTTCGTTGTCGATCACTCAAGCAAAGAACTTTGGACTCAGATGGCTGTCGGGTTAGACGGCACAAGAACCATTCGTGTAGCTCTTGCCGGTAACAGCATCGTTTCACTTTGTGCGCGCACCGGTAGAGTAATAAACATTCCCGATGCATATGAAGACCCGCGTTTCGATCCTGATATCGATAAATCCACAGGATATCGCACGAAAAATATTCTCTGCGTACCGATGCATAACCGCAATGGCTCTGTGATCGGTGTCTTTGAAGTAATGAACAAAGATCAAAATACCTTCACCGATGAAGATGAGGAATGGCTGCAAGCCTTAGCGGCAGTAGCTGGTGGCTTAATTGAACAGGCTCAACAATATTCGGAAATCGAACACTTCGTTGATAAGACACTGGAAACTCTGGCTCAAACCATTGATAAACGCGATCCGCTCACGGCCGGTCACTCCATTCGCGTCACAAAATACAGTTTATTGATCGGCGAAAACATGTCAATCTCGGAAGATGAGCGAGATGTGTTGCGCTACTCAGCAATGATGCACGACTATGGCAAAATCGGCGTTCCGGAAGCAATTCTCTGGAAGAACGGTAGACTAACCCCGGAAGAATACGCCTGCGTTCAAACTCACGCCAAAATCACTTACGACCTTTTGTCCAACTTGCCTTTCACAAATCGTCTGGCTCAAGTTCCTTTTGTTGCCTCTTGTCACCACGAAAAACTGGACGGAACTGGATACTATCGCGGTCTCAAAGGCCATGAGATCCCCTTCCTTGCCCGAGTTATCACCGTCTCGGACGTGTTTGATGCGCTCACTTCCGTGCGCCACTATCGCAACAGAATGTCCATCACCAAAGTGTACGAAATTATGGAATCCGGTCGCGAGAACCATTTCGATCCAGAAGTCGTTGACGCGTTCTACAGCCTTCCTTGCGATAGGGTTCTCAAAGTTATGGAGTCCGAACGGGGACAACAAGTACCGGCGGAACTCGAAAATTTCCAGAACATCAGCTGGTTACGCCTGGTAGAACTTTGCCAGGGCGGACGGCCCAAAGCTCACGAAGAGGGTTTGAAAGATCTCTTCTATCGCATCTATAATGCCAATCTGCCACCGGATTATCAGGAACTCGACTAACAGTGAGTGACTTTTCAACTGAGTTCAAATCGTTTCACGATACTTTGGGCAAGTCTGTGAAAGGCGTGCTCAACATGATTGACCAGTGGTCTTTCAAATCGCTCGTCGACGGATTGAAGGACAACGACTACGATTCCGTGGCCACTTGCATCGACCAACTCGTCAAGGAACGAAAGCCAATCTCAATCCCTCCTATCTACTTCGTTTCGCAAGCGCATCCCAATACGCTCGTACGACAGAAGGCGTTGAAAAGCCTGCATCTCTTCGACCGCGATAAAGAAATTGAACAATTGACTGCCGGAAAAACGTTTCAAGAAGCGACAAAAGCGCTCATCGACAAGTACGGCAATTACAAAGGCTAAGCGGCTGCGCCTTTTTTCTTGTTCGAATGCACCTTGTTTGCAATTGCCTGCTGAGCCAGGTCGAATTTACGGTTGACTTCCTTTTCCAGCCTTTTGCGCGTACTCACTTCCAGGTCCACGGCGCAAAGATATTCGCTGAGCTCTTGTTGGTTCATATTGGCCTCTGGTGCCAGGCGTCCATCGGCATAGCCGTACATCTCAACGTCCGAACTATACTGATCGCGCGACAGCAAGGTACCCTGACAAAGCTTTCCTTCAAGACTTTCATCGGCGCTGGTAGCCAGCGCCAGCAAATTGTCGATCACCCACTGTGGAATCGCTTTATTACCGGGATAGATAAACTGGTAGAGCATCAGGTGCGCAAACAACACTCGCCAGTGGCTGCCGAACTTATCGAGTAATCGTTGCCAGTTAATTTGCGCGCTGGCATCACGAATCAAATGAGCGATGTCTGCACCATCAAATCGCTCGCGATCCATGATGAAAGCCTTAGACCAAATGATGTCTTCGGGGCGACAGATAGGAGCCTTTTGTCCGAAGATCTCACCCATGGGCGGCTCTTCAAACCAGTCGTCATCGACCAGAGCAACTCCATTGCCGGAGTTAAAAATGAAATCGATGAACAAATCCCCTTTGTAGGCCTTCGCCAACCAGTGACTGTGGACCACAAGCGTTTCGTAACCATGCTGCTTCAGCAGCTCTAGTGTGGTCTCAACGTCCTCACGCCGAAGAAAAATATCAAGATCCTTAGGTGAACGGGGCAGGTGCATGTAATGTGCCAGCGCCAGACTGCCTCCGATGAGATAGCTGGCATTTGAGGCATTCAACAAGGTAAGGACGTCTTTATAGAACAACTCTGCCTTGTTGGGCAGCGAAATAACGTTAGTTGGATACATCTACTAACCTTGTCCTTCTAGTGGAGTTACCGTATTACTTTCGAGACATAAACGGACCAGGTGTGCGTCCGTGAGAGCTTTGTGACGGAGATTCCAGACCTAAGTTTCCGAAAAATCGGGCTTCTTGGCGGTTCAGTGGGGAAGATGAGCGTTGTCTAGCATTTTGCTAGGCGAAAAAGCATAAAATGGGCGCTTTGAAACTAGCAATGGATGGGCTCAACCCATGAAACGACGGTCTCTCAGCGCTATCCTTCTTGGCTCATTGGTCAGTTGTTGCCTTCCGGCAGCGATTGCCGTAACTCCAACTCAGGTACCGCAGCCGTCCGCCTCGATAGTTGATGTACCTCAAGGTGTCAGCACCAACGAAGCTACTAAGAAGACACCGGCAAGCCTGTTTGATGAGCCCAATCAATCACAGCAGGTGGCACGCCTGACATTGAAAGTGAATGTTCCGCATAATCAGAAGCCTGTGCTGGATGTGATCGCTATTCATCCTTACCCGGTCAAGCCACCAGTGATCAAAGGGCCGCCGCCGCCGTTGGGCGAGGACAAGGAGTCACTTAAGTTTCTTTTGCTACATAGTGGCTACGCAACGCGGGCCAATCCAGACAAGCCCTACCCAATCGGAGGCTGGCGCTGGCAATACGCTTATCGCGATGCTCTAAGAAAGAGTCACATGTCAACCCCGCACACCATATTTGGTGCATATCGCTGGATAGACGAATTCTTGCCGTACGCGCTGAAAGAGACCAAGCGCACCAACCTTCTTGAGAAAGAGCGCTACCAGCGTTATGAAAAAGCTATTGAAGAGTTCGATAAGACACGACAAGACATCGAAACGGAAGCAGTGCAAGAAGGTCTTTCCCCAGTGCAAATTCGTCCGCGAAAAGTTGGTTACGTCGACAGCCGAATTCCGTCCGGCAACTGGTGGCTCACCTGCACGCGGAAACAGCCCGGCATCACCTATTACTGGCTAGTGCCATTTTCAGCAGCGCCTGGAGAAAACGTGAATCTACTGTTAACTCAAGCAAATGCGATGGTGATAACCGGCGGTTGGTAAATTAGAAAGGGACCGAAATGCGAACACTAAATCAGACACTCGTCATCCTTCT
>JADYXS010000338.1 GCA_021772155.1 Candidatus Obscuribacter sp. | reverse complement strand
ATGTGATGCGTCGTCGTGATGGTAGTTTTGATGAGAACTCATCGGGGACATACGTGCTTCCAGATGGAACCAGTCGACACCTTGCATTGAGGGATTACACAGTTAAAAGCACCGGCTCATGGAAGAGTCCAACAACGGGGGCTACCTATCCGATGGGCTGGCACGTAGAGATTCCCTCGCTAGATGCTCAATTGGAGATAACTTCAAGCATGCTTGACCAAGAGCTTGCCAAAAAATCGACATCAGATGTCACTTACTGGGAAGGCACCTGCACCGTCACCGGTGCCAAGCAAGGTAAGCCCGTGCATGGGCAGGCTTATGTGGAAATGACTGGCTACGCTGAAAGTTTCAGCAAAAAGATTTGATTTCCCGGGAGCTCCTGTCAGCAAAAAAAATGTAGGGGAGGGGCTTGCCCCCTCCCGTTGTAACGGATGTACGTCAATTAAAACGCGGGAGGGGCAAGCCCCTCCCCTACAACTCAGTCGGCAAGCCTTTCCTACGAAAGGAATGCAGCGAATCCTTCTTTGTATGTCGGATATTTGAGTTCAAGACCGAGTGTCTTCAGGACACGGCTTGAGTCGACGGACCGGCTGCTTCTCAAATGCGCTGTTACTTCGCCTAGTGGAGCATATGGTGGCATCGGAAAATTGTATTTCGCGCAAAGCCATTCTACAACTTCTTTATGAGACGCCGGTTGGAGATCTCCGACAACAAAAGTTTCGTTTCTGATGCCTTGTTGAAAAACTGCATCGGCAATACGTGCCAAATCTTCAACGTGTATACGAGAGACCAGCCCGCTTCCATCGCCGGGAATGGCGAATTTACCTTCCCTTAGACGAACGTGCAGTCCGGTTTCTGGTCCATAAATTGCTGGTGCTCTAAGCACGGTTGCGCCAATGGATCTCCAGATATCTTCCGCTTCCAAGCGCAGTTTGGAGGTCTCGTCTACTATCGGTTCGCTAGCATCATCGATTCGCCCACTGGTCTTCCCGTAGACTCCGGTGGAGGAGATATAGATTATCGACCTGGCGGACCGGCAACCTGGAGCAAGTATTGCGTCCGTAGTTCCGTCAGGTGGAAAGGAGACTAACACTTCAGCTCCGGGCGTAAGTGGCTCGATCACTTCCGCTGAGGGCCAGGGCATCACTATCGGGTCGATGCCGTTTTCAACAAAGGCGAACAATTTGCCAGGTTGCCTGGTTGTGCCAACGATCTGGGCCTTATCCTTGAGCAGAGTGGCAACTGCCCATCCAGCGGTCCCAACACCCAGCAATACTAGATTTCGATCTTTCATAAGCGAAGCACGATAGCACACTCAAACATAGAAGACCGGCTTGCACCGGTCCTCTGGATGCCTGAACTATTTCTTGTCAGGAATATCAGAACAATCGTTCCGCTATGCCTGGCGGCTCATGACAATTGTTGGCGTTTTGCTCTTATTTAACGCCGAGCAGTTCTACGTCGAACACCAGCGTGGCGTTTGGCGGAATTTTACCGCCAGCGGCTCCTCGTTCTCCGTAGGCTAGCGCGCCAGGAATCGTTAAGCGCCGCTTGCCACCAACTTTCATGGTGCCTACGCCTTCATCCCAGCCTTTGATAACTTCGCTTTGACCAATGTGAAATTCGAACGGTTGGCCTCGATCTACTGAGCTGTCGAACTTGGTGCCATTGGTGAGCCACCCGGTGTAGTGCACGATGACTGTTTGACCGGGCTTCGGTCGCGCGCCCTGGCCAACTACTTTATCTGAATATTGCAGCCCGGTTGATGTGGTGACTGTCTTTGCACTGCCTGATTGATTGTCGTTCGAGGCTTTATCTGCCTTCGACCTTTTCGCATCGGCAGTATTTGCCGAACTCATCGCGATGGCAACGATTGCCAACATGCTAATGATGGGAAGTTTTCGCATCTTGTACTGCTCCTGATTGACACGACTGAATTATATACAGTTCGCGTACCGCTCAGTGAAAACTCGTCCACGCCCGTAAGGCTGTGATAATCTATGGCTCGTCCCGGTATGGCTTAAGATGATCCGACTTCTTGTTGTAGACGATCACATCCCCACTCGCGAAGCGGCTGTTCAAGAGCTGCAGACCGAGGGCATTATTCAAGTGGTCGGTGAAGCCGAAACTTCAGATGAGGCATACAAGGCTGCCAGTCAGCTGTTGCCTAATATGGTTTTGCTGGATCTCCACCTTCCGGGGCTGATGAGCACCCATGATCTCATCAAGCGGATGGTGACGCTCAAGAACGTGCACGTGATCATTTATGCCAGTCAA
The DNA here is from genome assembly GCA_021772155.1 of Candidatus Obscuribacter sp. Taxonomy (GTDB): domain Bacteria; phylum Cyanobacteriota; class Vampirovibrionia; order Obscuribacterales; family Obscuribacteraceae; genus JADYXS01. Next base: position 3,376 of record JADYXS010000338.1, on the reverse strand, counting down.
AGCAAAGCTTCCGAGGTTCAAGATCTATTTGACCTGGGTGCGTCTGCCTATGTGCTGAAGACTGATCCCTGGCCCCTGATTAAAATGTCGATTCTTATGGTGTCACGCGGATCCCAGGGAATCATCTCGCCTTCGCTGCCGAAGAATCTTACGAAGTTGAGCGCCCAGGAGCGGAGCGTTCTACGTCAGGTAACCAAGCGCGGTGGCCCATCCAAGGCCGCGGAACGCATGGGAATTACAGACTACGATTTGCAGAAAATTTTGGAACATCTTGTCGAGCGATTAGAGTTGGACAACACCGACAAGTTGCTCAAGTGGGCGAAGAAACACGGCTTCTAGGTACTAACGCGCCTTGCGGTATGAGCTCCGAGAGAATTACGTCCATGCGCTTGACGCATTCAGTGATCGCTTTTTCGGATTTTAGGCGTTCTGCAACCACTTTGGACAAGCGGTATAGCCCAAATTGGATGTGCCTGTCCAGACGATTGCTGTGCGATTTTCTTGATCCTTGAGCATCTGCAATTCGCGCCATTGCTTGTGCCAGAAACCGCTCAGCATCCGCCTTCTGATTCGCGTTCCACGAATTGATCGCTTCTGCAAGTTCGCCAATACACAAGCTGCGGTCATTCTCTGCATCCCGCGAATGTGCTTTCGTAAGCCATTCACGAGATTGCTTCGCTTTGCCAAGCATTGCTTGGCAAAATGCGATCTCCATAGCATCGATCTGCCTTTCTTCAATCCGAGGAATTTCAGAGACAAGTTTTAATTGCCGAATGGCTTTCTCGTAGGCTTGCCGGTCTATATACGCTCTGCCGAGACTGCGAATTTGTACTTTGAACTTTTCCATGAGAAATGCGTCATCCTCTTGTGGCATCCATTTCTCAAGTTTAGTTATTGCCTCATCAGTCAGCCAGAGTTTTTGCAAGCAAGTTCCTATGGCCACCTTCTCTTCAAGTCCCCATTGGTTGTCATCATTTTTTCCTTGCAACGACTGCAACTTCGTGTACTCTTCTAACGAAAGTGCGTACTGACCAGACAGAAAATGCAGGCGACCGAGCCTCCCGCAAATGTCTCTAACGATTTTGCTTTTTGGTGTCGTTAAAAGCAGTGCCTTCTGTGTTGCTGTGATGCCATTCTCGATGTCCTCAGCCGTGTTTTGGCCTAGCGTGCATTCCTTGGAATAGACCAAATAGATGTTAATCATCTGAGGACGGTCGGTGTCATCGAAATGGAGCTTCTCCAGTTTGGGAATCTGCTCTTTCAAATATTTTCTGGCACCAACGTGATCCTTGTCATGAATCAAGTCCTCTGCGTGGTTTCTGACTAGTGAGAGTGAACCGGCCTCGCTCTTCTGTCCCCAAAACATTGGTACTACATTGCCAATTACCAATGCTGCTAGGATCATGACGACGATAAGTCCTAAAACTTTGGCCACCAGCTTCTCTGTTTTGAACGGGACGTTTTCCAGCTTCCGCACTTCTGGCTGAACGCCACTTCGGCCTGCTTCGATAAACGCTTGACTCATCTCTTTCGCCGATTCAAACCGCAATTCCGGATTTTTGTCTAATGCGCGCAGAAAGAACGAATCAATTGCTGTATGGTTTTGAATAGATCGACCGTGTGACGCTACAGGCGGCGGCGCTTCATTCACTTGCTTGTGTGCCACCAGAAATGGTGTTTCCGATGCGTACGGTTTTTTGCCGGTGAGCATCTCATAGAGCACAGTAGCTGCAGAGTACAAGTCCGACGTCATGCTGATGTCGCTTGTTCGGAACTGCTCAGGGCTCATGTAGGCAGGCGTTCCTACCAGCATGCCGGTGCCGGTAAGTTTCTGCTGCGACCCATCGTCCAACTTTGCAAGACCGAAATCGATGATCCAAAGCCTCCGACCGTTTGCTGATAACTGAACCATCAAGTTGTTTGGTTTGATGTCACGGTGCACGATTTCCGCTGCGTGGATGGCGCTTAACCCTGAGCAGAGTTGCGCAAATAAATCGCAAGCAGCTTCAAAGTCAAGGCTTTGTTCCTTCAGAAGCTGTGAAAGGGGCACTCCATCAATGTAATCGACGACTAATGCCAATCGCCCTGATTCATCTTTATCGGCCGAATAAATGCCAACCAGATTCGGATGCCTTATCCGAGCAAGCGCTTTGGCCTCTCTTTGTGCCCTATGGAGTGTATTGGCAGAAAGAAGATTGTCGAAAATTTTGATGGCAACCGGTCTGTCGAACCTGACATCCCGTCCCAGATAAACGATGCCCGCGGCCCCGCGACCAATTTCTCGCCCTATCTCGTAGTGTCCATTCAAAATAGTGCGTTGCATCGTCGCCTCCTGACATTAATGTGCCAAGAATTCGCCTTTTCCTATCCGGCCATTTGGGTGGAACAGGTTGCTTAGACGGCTGGGCGGCGCACGGCGCGTGTTCTACAAGTTTCGGGGCGCCGCGGGCTACTTTACGCCGATCATGAATCCGGCTACAACCAGTCCTTGGAGACCTGCTCCGAGGATTATCACCAACATCTCGCCGAAAGAGAATCCATGCCGCACAAGCACATCAGGGGATTCTACGTGAGCCCAGTATTTGTTGAGCCAGTGTTGCGCAACGGCGATTGGTATTAGCCCAAGAAGCGAAGGCATCCACAGCAGTCCAGGCAAACGGGCCAGAGCAACCAGAGCTAGAAAGGCTCCAAGCACGCATCCTGTAGCTATGAGCGGATGTTTGCGCGGATAGGATGACTCATCCGGCACAAGCTTTGTAACGCCGATGATCAAAGTGGTCAGTGGATAAACATTAAAGAGCGGGATGAGCATTCCCAGTCCCCTGAGAAATGGACTGAGTGCGCCAAAGGTCGCCAGGCTATCTTTAAGGTGTTGGTCGGGTTTTACTTCGCAATTGCGCGGCGGCAGCGGTGCCGGTTTGGCTGGCTTGATGCCTGCTGCCTGAGCCCGAGGGTCGTCAATTGGACCGTTGACCTCGATCGATTCGCGCTTGAGATCGCGCAGAGTCTTATATCCCCAATATGCAACGTATATAGGCGGCGTCGCGAAGACACCGAGCACGATCACGTGCCATGCGGGCTGTTGCCGGGAATCAGGCACGTTTACCGTTGTCGGAGTTGATTCGCTTTCTCTTGAAATGCTCGGGCTCATTCTTTTGTGTTCCAACCATTTGAGAACTGATGCTGACAAAATTTTATTGTAGAAACCGGCTTTTGATAAGCGTTTTCATTAATCCGCTTGCTTTGGGATCGCGCATAATATGAAGTGTTCTGACTGGGTGAGGTGAGCCATGGTAAATGCGGTCATGTTAGTTGGGCGCGTTGGACGCGATCCTGAGATGCGCTACTTTGAATCCGGGCGTGTGAAAACAACCTT
>JADYXS010000337.1 GCA_021772155.1 Candidatus Obscuribacter sp. | reverse complement strand
CTGCAGGGCAGGGTGGACGTGTTAACTTCGCAAGCAGAGAAGCGCGAGAAACAGTTCCTGGAGGCGACGACCGCAGCCAAGTCAAAAAAGTAGTTTCTTCTGGCGCGCCCTTTACCTTGATCGTTAAGTCTTAGAATGCCTCGCGCGCCGTTGCTGTGGCCGTCTATCCTCACTCCTGTTGAAGAGGCGGCGGGCGTCAAGGATCTGTACGCGCACTTGACCGGTCTTCAGTACAGCCTCGAGGCTTGGGAGGCGGCGCTCCTTCTGTTCCAGACCGCAAAGCAACCGCCTTCTCTAATATCTCAAGAGGTCGCACGTCGGTGGCGTTTCATCGCATGCAACGAGTGTGTGCTTGAGCTATACCACCTGCGCGCTCGCCTTGAGAAGATTCAATCGGTCCAACTCGGGGTTCTAAGCCGGAACCGCCGAAAATTCCGTCACTCAACGGTTTGAGTTTTTGACATTGACACCTCGGCGTACTCGGCCAGTCTTTCACTGGCCTCCTCGATATCGAACGCATTAGAATCGAATGGTCCACCCAGCCAGTCGACGAGTTCGCGCCTGCGGGCATCGCGGCGGCTTGCGAGCAACTTGAGCATATCCCCATAACCCCACGGCCCGCCGCAGTCTTCCGGTGGGCAGGCGTACTTGCCAGCGACCACATGCGGGTACGTGCCCGTCGGCCTTGCCATCGCTTTCTCGACCGTCACCAGATGCTGCCAGTTGTCGCCATAATCATAGGTGTAGGTGAGCGCGTCGCCGACGTGGCAGGCATCGCACAATAGCAACTCGCTGCTGATCTGACAGCCGTAGCCGCGCCCATCCTGGTACGAGCATAGGTGCATCAGCTCCCAGCCCATTGCGCCTTGGATGAAGTAGTGCAACTGTGAGAGCTTCACATCCGCGTAGGTGTCGAAGCGGCGCCACACTGCTGGCGCTACGCCCAGCAATTCAACTTTAAGACGCCACACGGGTCGCGGGTTGTTCATTCTCGTGCTGCTTCCCGTTGATTGACGACGGTGTTCAGTGGCCGACAAGCAGTTTGAGTGCCTCTTCAACCCGTTTGAGATGGTTCATGCTCAGCGTTGCAAGCGGTTGAGTCCCCATGAACCGTCTGTTTGAGATCGCACGGATTTGATCAATGAGCAAGTCGGTGTCCTGTGCCAGTCCCGGCTGATTGACCAAGGCAACGCGAAGCGGAAAGTAGTCTTTATCCCGTCTCACGTTAGTTGTACCCATCACGACGATGGTAGTTGGGTGACCATTGGTGTTCAAGAGGTCGGTCTGAATGACCAAGGCCGGTCGATTGCGTTTGCCTGGTTCTTCTTTGTGCGTTTGCGGCTCAAAGTTGACCTCCCAGACTTGTCCGCGCAAAACATTAATCGATGCCATCTGCCAGCGACCCCTCAAGAGACTCATTGAAGGAGAGGTGCTCGGCTGCTAGTTCCTTTGAAAGTGTGGCAATGCGTTGTGCCATCACGCGTGCGTTCTTCTCGCGTACCGCTTGGCGTATGTAATCTGAACTCTTCAAACCGACGATGCTGGCTAACGAGCGTGTTTGTTCGGCGAAGTCGTCGCCGACTCGAAATGAAAGTGTGGTGGCATGCATGGTTATTTCCTCGCGAACGAAATATGCACTAAAAATCTAATCTCGTTATTGTAATACATATTTGTATGCAAATATGGATAGTGGCATGTCGGAAAACAAATGTTTTACGACACTCTGGCACCGGCCATCAAAATCACCCTTGCGAGCGCTACAAGAGTGCACGGGAAACCTAGTCGGAATGATCTATTATGCGGAAATCTATTTTAATGGTTATCCGCATATGTTGATTGGTTACATGCGCGTGTCGTCGGACTCCGATCGGCAGAGCACGGACTTGCAGCGTGACGCGCTGCTCGCCGCCGGCGTCGATGTCCGGCATCTGTACGAGGATCACGCTTCCGGTACGAAGGATGACCGCACAGGCTTGACGCAGGCGCTCGAATTCGTCCAGCCCGGCGACGTGCTAGTTGTCTGGAAACTCGACCGGCTCGGCCGCTCGCTATCGCACCTGCTCGCCATCGTGACCTCGCTGAAGAAAAAACAGGTGGCGTTTCGCTCGCTGACCGAGGGCATGGATACCACTACGGCGTCTGGCGAACTGCTGTTCCATGTCTTCGGCGCGCTCGCGCAATACGAGCGCGCCCTGATCCAGGAACGCGTTGTCGCTGGCCTGGCTGCTGCCCGGCGGCGCGGCCGCATCGGTGGGCGGCCGCAAGCGATCACAGGTGAGAAGCTGGATGCCATCGTCGCTGCGCTGGACGGTGGCATGTCCAAGGCCGCCGTGTGCCGCAATTTCGCCGTCAAGCGCACCACCTTGATCGAAACCCTGACGCGGGTTGGATGGCCGGGATCGCGCGGAGCATCTTCACCATGACAGCCAAGAGCGAGCGTTTGACAGTCTTGTCCGACGCCGAGCAGGAAGCCCTGTACAGCCTGCCAGACTTCGACGATGCACAGCGGCTGGAATATCTAGCATTTACGGAAGCCGAACAGGCGCTCGCCAGCAGCCGTCCTGGCCTTCATGCCCAAGTCTATTGCCTCTTGCAGATCGGCTACTTCAGGGCCAAGCATGCCTTCTTCCACTTCAACTGGAACGACGTCGAGGACGATTTTTGCCTTCGTGCTGAGCCGCTACTTCCATGGCGAAGCAATCGAGCGCAAGCCGATCACCAAGCATGAGCGCTACACCCAACGCGAGCTAGTTGCTGAACTGTTCGGCTACCAACTGTGGGCGGCCGACTTCTTACCGCAGCTTCGGCAGCAAGCCACGCAAACCGTGCGGCGCGACGTGACGCCGGGATTCGTGGCCGCCGAGCTGATTGTCTGGCTCAACAAGCAGAAGATCATCCGGCCCGGCTACACCACCCTGCAAGAGCTGATCAGCGAAACACTGTCCACCGAACGTCGGCGCTTGGGTGGCCTGTTGTCGCAAGTGCTCGACGACCCGGCCAAAGCCGCCTTGGCCCAACTCTTGGTACGTGATGACACCCTGTCTCAACTGGCGGCGCTCAAGCAAGACGCAAAGCACTTCGGCTGGCGTCAGATGATCCGCGAGCGTGAGAAGCGCGCCTTGCTGGAGCCGTTGCACGGAATCGCCAAGGCGCTGCTGCCCAAGCTTGGCGCATCACAGCAGAATCTGCTGTATTACGCGAGTCTGGCGAACTTCTATACCGTCCACGACCTGCGCAACCTCAAGGCGGATCAAACCCATCTCTACCTGTTGTGCTACGCCTGGCAACGCTACCGGCAACTCTCCGACAACCTGGTCGATGCGATGGCCTATCACATGAAGCAGTTGGAGGAAGAGGGCAGCGCGCTCGCGCAGAAGTCTTTTTTAGCGGAACAGGTGCGTCGTCAGCAGGGCACGTCGCAGGTTGGTCGCTTGCTGTTGATCTATGTCGATGACACGGTGGCCGACGCCACGCCGTTCGGTAACGTGCGCCAGCGGGCGTACAAGATCATGCCGAGAGACACGCTACAGATCACCGGTCAGCGCTTGAGCGTCAAGCCGGTGAGCAAATTGGCCCTGCACTGGCAGGCAGTGGACGGCCTGGCCGAACGCATCCGCCGCCATCTGCGACCGCTGTACGTTGCGCTCGACTTTGCCAGCACCGTCCCCGACAGTCCGTGGCTCGCAGCGCTGGTCTGGGCAAAGAGCGTGTTCGCCAAGCAGCAGCGCCTGTCGCAACGGTCGCTGACCGAATGTCCGGCGGCGACGTTGCCGAAACGATTGCGGTCGTACTTGTTGACCTTCGATGCCGATGGCAAGCCGACCGGATTGCACCCTGATCGCTACGAGTTCTGGCTCTATCGGCAGATTAGGAAGCGATTTCAGTCAGGCGAAATCTATCTCGACGATAGCTTGCAACATCGCCACTTCTCCGACGAACTGGTTTCGATGGAAGAGAAGGCCGACGCGCTCGCG
>JADYXS010000336.1 GCA_021772155.1 Candidatus Obscuribacter sp. | reverse complement strand
CGACCGGACGGAAGTATCTCCTTTCTTACGAGCAAAGGAGAATTCGCTCGAAACAACGATGGTTCTACATCTCGCCTGAGCGATAAGGGTGAAGAGCTTGAGCGTAACTGGGACAACGGGGCATTCCTCAAGCGCGATGCCGATGGCAACGTCTTGCAAACCAAAGATAGCAGTGGCGTCCTGCGCGATTTCGAATGGAAACCGGCATTTCCAGGTAAACCCGGAGTCGATGGCCAGCCTGGAATCGAAGCCAAACCGCCAACTTTAGTTCAGGTGAAATCGACTGCCAATGGTGTCACGTCCCTTGAGCAAGATGATGGCACCGGTCATTTGAAACAAGTCAAAAATCCGGACGCCAAAGACAATAAGGAAAAGTTCGGAGAAACTGTCATTTATGGAGAAGACGGTAGTCGAACAGTTCTCGAGACAAAAGATGGAAAACTAGTAAGCGGTACCAAAACCGATTTGGACGGCAGTTCTTCCAAGCTTGGTCTTGACGGCAAGGTAACTTCGTCTCTCCTACGGAGGGCTGACGGCTACTTACTGGCGCGTAATGAAAATCAGCAAGTTACAGAAGTTTTTGAACCGGAACCAGGGACGGTGCCGCCGAAAAATCGCTCGGTGGCCAAGGCGGATGGACAAGGCGTGTTGCGCACACCGGACCAAAAGCGAGTGATCCTGACTGAACAAGGTATCGCCAAGGAAACAACCGAAGGTCATTTTGTAAGCGAACGACCAAATGGAACACTTGATCATGTCGACAAGCATGGTTACTTGCAGTACTCCACCGACAAAAGTGGAAGAACGTTGCGTTCGGTTGATTCCAGAGGTGGCGAAGCGCGCTTCGTCTACAACCAGTCTGGACAATTAGAACGGGCTGAATTGCGTGGTCCAGATATTGACGGCGTATCAATAGTGAAACCACCCGGCCCAAATCAACCGTTGACGATTGAAAGCAGTGATGGGCTCAAAGAAACATTTGGCGGCGATGGAAAACGGACGAAGCGCCAATTCAGTGACGGCTCTTTCATTGACTTTGATCCAACTACTGGAAACCCGGTAAAGACAAAAGACGTATACGGTACCGAACGATCTTTCAGCCCCGCCGGCAAATGGCCGCCAGACGAAGTTCAGGTGCGGATCTCTGGCCGGACCGAAATCGGAATCGAGAAGCGTGATTCGTCCGGTGTGTTGCGCGAGTTCGATCAGGGCAAGAAGGTTTTTGGCGATACAGTCGGGTATGACTGGCAGTCGGGGGCTCGCACTCAGATGCGGGTTGATACTGCCGGTAAACAAACTCGTATTCAAGATCGACTTGATGGCACTCACGGTGAGAAAATCGCCGACGGACCTCTTCAGGTGACGAACAAGTTCGCAGCGGAGAAACGGACGCGCGAATCGGGCGCATTGCTTGAGCCCGGGCCATTGCTTGGTGAATTGCCGCTTCGTGCCGAGACCGCAAAACAACTTGTCGAGTCTGAAAAAGCGATGCGCATGCGGCGTGATATCCCGCGTGAAATGTTCGGAACGCGTGAGCCTAAAGTAGATGCCATCACTGGTGATGGCGCCACTGTGGCTTATCAAGAAAAGGCACTCCGGGCCCACGCGGAAATGCTTCCCGAGCCTCAACGGAAAGATCTCTTAGACAATATAAAGGCATTCAAAGAGCGAGCGAAGGAAGAAAAGCTTTCCGACGCTGAGGTCGCCAAAACCCTTTTCCAGGCCAACCGCTTACTGGAAGCCAATCCCCGCCTGGTCAATAACGGATTGGATAGAGCAGATTTTGCGCGGGCCGCACAGTCGCTCATGCAGGGTGCCGCAAGTCCGGGTGACACTAACAAAGGATTCCACGGCACGTGCAACACCACTATTCTCAGAGAGGCAATGCTCAGGACGAATCCTTCGCAAGCAGGGCAAATAGCTGCAGATGCAATGACTGCCAAGAACGGGGTGTACACTGCCCCTGATGGACAGAAGATCCAGCTTGATGCGGCCAGCATGAAAGGCGATACAGAAGCGCGTGAGAGTTCTCAGGATCCTGCCTATGCCGCGAAAATCGGATTAAGAAATCAGCTCGGTCTGGTGGTTGACCATGTTTTGGTCAATTATGGGCACCAGAAAAGTATTAAAGAGGCTCAGAAGCTAGCGCCATCACAGCTCATCGCAGTTGTCTACACGCAAGTACGTCCGCTTGGACCGTCAGACACCGGCGAGCGACTGGACATCCCAGGCAAACCAACTCGCGGTAGTAGCGCCGGTTTCAACACCGACATGGTGGCGGATACTGGAAAAGTGTATTTGAAGCGCGAATCCATTATCACAAACGGGGATCTTGATCCCGGCGCCACCAAGTGCATTATTGTTACCAAGAAAGACGAATTCGACAAAGCCGTGATGGCTGCTTTGCCGAACGGAATATCAGTAGTTGTAAATGATAAGCATCCTGCATTTGACGATGGTAAACGCCGTGGTGGAGGCCATGTTGTATTGGCAATCGATACCAAGCAAATCGATGGCCAGACGTATTACCACGTATCCGATCAAGAGGGTAAGGGCAAGGACAAATGGATTGCCTCGAAAGACTTATTCAATGCTGGTCAACCACAATCTGAATGGGATCGCAAGATTCAACCGATCTACGTTAGCAAAGTCGGACCAGACGGCCGGACGATTAAGGATACAGATGGGAAACCGGTTGTTGAAGTTGCCCCTTCAATTGCGCCACCACCACTGCCTCTTTCTCCGATTTCGCCTCCGATTCCGATTTCGCTTCCTGATTCCCAATACAAATTCTACGGCGATCCGGACAAGTATGCGGCAAATCTAAGACCGCTCGAAGTGGCGAACGCTGCCATTCTTGCGCGGATACCGACTGAAGCAATTTCGCCGCCAGACATTCGCACCACGTTAGACCGGGCCAAGGAAGTATTCGGCAAGGACATACCTGGTGCCGCAGTTTTAGATTCTCCAACTGAGTCTGCCAGTAAAAAACTATCCGCCGAGTACTTTAGCGCTAAAGGTGATCCGGAGCGTCAAAATGCTTTGCGGCAACTCGCGACGCTCGCTGCCTCTGGTGATAAGGATGCTCTTGAAACCGTCAAACAATTGAGCGCTGTTGACGCTGCTCTGGCGTTGAAGCACGCGCAAGGAGGAGTTGGCGCCGGCTCCGAAGACCTACAGCGTCGAGCTTTGGTGCGGCTGGCAGTCCTATCTGCCAGCAACGAGTCGGAAGGCCGAACTGGTAAGTCAGATCCGGCTGGGCAATTTTTGAAAGACTGGGTAGGCACCGATGCTAAGCGAGCAGATGCCGCAGAAAGTGCTGTGACTGCCGCGCGGTTTGCAAGGAATGCGGAACGTCCCGAGCAGCAAGCACCGGCATTGGCCCGGGCTGAATTTCTGCGTAATTCTGGGACTTCCGACGGACTAAAGCAGGCGTTCAGTGAAATCGATAGAATGCAAGCTCAAGAAATTTTGACTCGTGGGGGAATCAATCAAGAGTTAGCTAAGGAAAAGGCCGAGTTAGTGGCTTTGGCTGACTGTCTTGAAGGCGGCGTTGAACTTGCACCAGATCAGCAAGATAAGCTCAAGGGGCTTAAGAAAGAGCGACCCGACATTGCATATAGACTAGACAAAGATGACACTGAGCTCCTGCGCCTGGAAATCGATAAAGGCGGCGATGAAGGCGAATTACTGACTTTCGACGGTGCAATCAAAACTGTTAAGTCGGCAATTGCAAAAGAGAACCAGGAAATTGCTGAGGCGCAAGCACGATTCCTCGACCGCGCTTCCACTCCTGCTGACAGGCAGGATGCTGTGGCTGCACTTGAACGGCAGCTGACTACGCAAGTTGGGTCGGCAAGAGAACAACTAAGTGGACAAATCGTTGATATGAAGCTTTCTGCGGCGGCTCAAGATCTCATCAACGCAAAGGATAGCACCGCTGCTGCTGTGGCACTGCAATCGGTGTTAGCGCAGGCCAATGCTCACCCGCTGAATCCACAGTCCATCAGGTTGTTGACGCAGCTAGGAGGAGCCAAAGGCGTCGATGCGATGCTGCTGCGTCTTGGCGGGAGCGATGCCACTGCCAGAACTACGGCTCTTGGTGAAGTGGTTGCCCTTATTGAACCTGGTGTTTCTCAGGCATTCAACCAGCAAAGGCTTGAGCGTTTGACACGTTCATTACCGTCAGAACCAAAGGCGGACGATTTTGAAAAACTAGAGAAGGCGTTCAAAGATGAAGTGCTTGCGCTCTCAGGTCCAGCGCAAGCCGCTAAGGTGGGAAATGGCGAGTCGCTTGCGGCTGCAAAAGGTTGGTCCGACTGGGCCAGCACGTCACGATCGATTGCAGAAATTTCAGCTGCCAGATCAGACAATCCCGAATCCGGGCGTAAAGCAGGTCTGGCTGTGGACCGCTTGGTCAGCCAGTCTGCATCCGGCAATCGGTCTGCGCATGCCACCCTTGTGGCGCTGGCTTCAGGTTCGAAATCTCTTCCAATTTATGCTTCGTCCACCAAATCGGACAAACCGGAATTGCCACCTCTAAGTGTCGGAGGGATGAATTCGCGACAATTGAACGTCGCACGAATTAAGGCCATCCAAGAATTGGAGCGAGAAATTGCCGGTACCGGTGGCAAGATTGACGCGGCCGATGCCAAAATGTTGACCACGGCGCTTGCCACCTCTCGTGCAGAAGGCACAGCACTCTTTAGCGACTTGTTGCAACGGCCGCTCGAGACGGCGATGCGCGGACAAGGGCGTGAACAAGTCGTCGATGCGATGGGCAAAGCCATCGAAGATGGTGTGCCGGGCTCTACTGAGTTTGCACGGCAATTTGCGCAGCTTGCCACCACCAAGCAGTTGCAGCGAGTCTTGCCTTCTCTTGAGAAAGGCGTGGCCAGCGGAGATCAAGCTTCCACACGCGTGCTGGCAGCCATAGTAGCTAATCCGGAACTTGGGGAAAAAGCGAAGCTTGCACTGTTGAATGCCGCTAAGGATGAAAAACTTCGTCCGCAAATCGTTGAGTCCATGATCGAAGCATCCAAGGACGGGCGCGCTGGAGCGCTTACCACTTTGGCGGAAATCGGTAAGTTAGATCCAAAAGTCGCAAGTAGAGTGTCGACCCTTGCCCGTGCCGGACTGGATTCTCCCAAAGCGCACGTTCAAAGAGATGCCATAAAGGCCATGACGGCATCAGCTGACGCCTGGACACCAGAGGACCTCGAGGCTGTCAAATCCCACCTGACACCGGACATGGTGCGCGCTCTGCAAGAGCTGCCCAAGGACACGCTGGACAAATATCGTGAACCACTTATCGAAGCTCTTCAGTCCGCTGTAACTGCAGATGGTGGCGCTCCTGATGACCGCAATCGAGAAGCGTCCATTGAAGCGATAGCAAACCTCGGTGGAGTCGCAGAGCTAGAGAAACTCGGTCTCAAGGTCGAACCTGATGCGAAGCAAAAAGGTCGTTTTTCAGTAATCGATGCTGATGGCACCGCTTATCAATTCCAAAGTGGTGATAAGGGCACCAGGTTGGAATCGCTTAGTCGAAAAGATGGCAGCAGTGCCGCCAACAGTTTCGATAATGCCGGACACGCTACAGGACGGGTCGAGAAAGATGGAAAGGGCACCACAACCACCAGAGATAACCATGGCAATATAACCAGAGTCGAGACACCTCGTGGCGATGTGCGAAGCTTTGAGATTGGCACAAGTGCGGACGGATCTGATTATGTGAAGCGAATCTCCGAAACAACCGGTGCCGAGTGGAAAGCCACCAATGACAGTGGCACCAGTTATGCGCGAACCGGTACCAAAGATCTGGTGCAGGCGACGCTTACGGTCAAACCGAATGGAGATTATGCGTTTAATACTAAAGACCAGACCAAAATTGAAAAGCTAGCCGCCGACAACAGCATCACCGTCAGCGATCTACTCATTGCCGATTCCGACAAACAACAGAAACTGCGCATAAACCAGGACAATTCAGCGATCGTCTTTGAGAAAGGAAAAGTAGCTACCACGACTGACGTTACAGGAAAGCAAACTCACTATCGGGATGTTGGTCCAGATGGGCATCCGAAGGCAATCAAAGAAGGCGATGCGACATGGACCACGAAAGATAATGTAACTTGGACCAGTGACAAGGGCGGAATCCGCCGGCAAAAAGAACACGTTAGCGCAGATGGTACCAGAACCACTTCCATCCTTGATGATAAAGGTAAGCCGACCAAAGAACATATTCAACGGCTGGACGGATCATCAGTAACAAAGGACGCGCTAGGTCGGGTGGAGATAACGGCCGATCGATTCGGCAATAATGTCAAGTTTGGTTATAAAAATGATGCTGCTAAGCAGCCCTTCACTATGGATAAGGCGACGCTTCGGGTACCGAGCGAGAAGTGGACTACGGCCGACGATAAGAACTGGCAGCGAGAAGGCAGCAAAGAGACGAGAGCCATGGATGTCACCGTTAATGGTGATGGAAGCTTTACGGAAAATCGCGGAAAGCTGGTTGAGACTAAACACACGAATGGTTCCGTCGAGGTTAACAGCGACGGCAAAGTTCACTTTGAAATTAGAAATACCGATGGTTCCGTTGTCGTCAAGAACTCTTCCGGTCTTATTATCGAAGGGCGCAACAAGTTCGGCTCCAGCAGGCATTATGAGCGGGATGTGTCAGGCACCATCATCGGTATCACAGAGCCAACCGGCGAGAAGCTGACTCGAAAAGCCGGTTCAGATGAATGGACCAGCAGCGATAAATCAAAACCGCCACGCACCTTCACTCCTGAAATGAACGAAGGTGGCATTTATCAGGAAAGAACTGCTGATTCCGTCCGCGTTTTCAAGACAGATGGGTCTGAATTCACCTACGACACGAAAGGTTCAGTTAAGGAAGTCATCGAGAGCGAACGAATTAGCGTTCCTTCCATAGAGCGAAGCGTTAAGTCTCTGCAACAAACTTTGTCTCTACAGAAGGCGGAATTTCCTGCCGTCATGGCGGCACTGCAAGGTAAATCTGATCTTGAGCGCAGAGAGATTGCCGCCGCGTACGAGAAGCAAACGGGCACGAAGTTGGCCGCGGTGCTGGGGACGAAGTTGTATGGAGAAGAACTAAAGCAGGCGACAGCTGAGCTGGACCGTAAAGGTGTCGTCGGACCAAGAATCCGCCGAGCCTATGAACACGACGATAAGGGAATATTTAAAGTTCTCGAGGGTCCCAAAGGGCAGGAGAAAACGTACACTCGGACCAAAGCTGCCGCAGGTGATCAGCCTGCTGAGTGGACCGGGCCGGATGGAAAACCGTTCAAAGGCAATTTCATCGTCATGGGTGATGGCACATCCGAGCAAACAAATGCCGACCTGGGAACGCGCACAATTCGCAGTACTGATAGCAAAGTTGTCGTCTACAAGGGCGATGAACTAGCGTCCAGCGACAGCGGTGATGGCTATCTGCGTGAGCGACGAAGCATAGTTGATCCAGCCGATGCCACCAAGACAGTCAAAGTCACCGACGTTCATGCACCAGATAAATCGATGCGTTCCTATCAGGAAGGCAAAGGACTGATCGGAATTCGCAACGCTGATGGCACTGCATTGGCATTTATCGATGGCATGGTTACGTCGGTCAATGGCGCTGATGGAAAGCCAATTGCGCAGTTCAAATACAACGCAGAAAAGAAAGTTACCGATTATGCAGATCCACAGGGACGCTGGCATAAGCTTGGACCGACAGAAGAGGCGCAGGTCAAGGTTCGACAAGGTGACGATGGCAAAGCTACTGCGGACATCACCATTCAGGATACTACTGCTAAAAAGCAAACCAAGATAAATCTGGATGGTACCACCCAAATTCGTGATAACGCGGCAGTTCTTACTTACAATCGAGAAGGTTACTTATCTGGCTCGAAAAACTCAGCGACCGGGGTAGAATACAGATTTAGTCGACCCAACGGAATCGTCAACTCTACCGAACGAATCGTGAATGGTGTATCGCAAGGCGTATGGACCAGGGTACCAGGACAGCATGATCTGTTCCGCAAAGGTGGCGAAGAGTGGCGCGGTTCCGTACGCTTGGACGAGTCCACAGGCGCATTGCACGAGCGGCAATACGGGTCGATGGGTCATGAGCGTTATTTTCATCCATCTAAAGAAGAAGTTGTCGTAGACGCCAACGAGGTTTCCAAAGCGTTAGAAGCGATCGAGTATGCCTGTAACGGTGGCACAGGTATCGGAACTGATGAGGAGACTATCAAGCGATCGCTCGAAAGCCTACCCCACCTTGAACAGCGCCAGCGTCTGGAAAGTATGTACCAAGCGCGGTACAAGCATAGTTTGGAATCTGAGTTTCGTGATGAGATGGACGGTTCCGATCTTACTGAGTGTATGAATAAGCTTCGCGCACGGAACCACAAAACCGATTATGCCGGCGATGTCATCCAGGCATTAGAAGAACACAAACAGTATTTTGAGGGGCGATCGGAAGCGGATTGTGAAACGGCTATTCGCCGCACTCTCGCTCCACGGACTCATGCCGAGATTCAAGTTCTTGATAAGGACTATCAGCAAAGACAGCGAGAGATTTATACGGACGGAAGAGGCGTGCAAACGCTGAGACAATCCGTCGTTGATAATGATCGGTTGTCGGAAGGCACCCGTAAAGCCAACGAGATCTATTTGAAGGGGGCTGACCAACGCGGGACCCAAGATTTCTTGGACTTGGCCGATATTGGTATCAAGCACAAGAACATTGAAATCTTCCAGGAAGCCTGGATGGGTGCTACAGAGGCAGCTCGCGAGAAATTTCTCACAGAAGTTCGTGACGGTAAGAGCGGCGAACAGCGTATGTCCGGTGCTTTCGGTTCGAGCTGGCGCAACTTCTGGTCGTCGTCGAACCTGGAGCGTGCTAAGGATTACCATCAGTATGGTGGCGAACTAAGTATCGGGACTCAAATCCGCGAAAACACGACATGGCTCGGCGATAACGAAACAGCAATCGTAAATGGATTGAAGGGACTGAACCCCGACCAGCGAGCCATGTATGTTCGCGGTCGTGAAATTGCGCTGGCTGGTGGACAGCTTCCAGCGTTGAATACCACTGAGAAGGCTCAGTTCGATCGTGGACGGGAGCTTGTAGTACAAGACAAGAAATCCACTGATGCCGGCCTGAAAGCAGACGACAAATTGGCTATTGAAGCCTTCCAAAAGCGCAGGCATGATGAACGCTCGATTGAGTACTACAAGAAAGCTGATTCGGCCATGTCCGGCGCTGCCGGCCATTTCTTCTCGAGCAGTTCGCAGGCTGCTGAGCATGCGAAGTGGCATGACATGGCGATGCGTAAGGGTGGGTCGCTAGTCTCACAACTGGCGGATCACAAGGATTTCTGGAGCGACTCGGGCACGCATGATGTAATGAGCACCATCGAGAAGATGAGCGCAACTGATCGCGAAAGAATCAAGCGCGATCCTGAGTATCGCGAGCAGGTTCGCAATGTTCTGCGCACCTTTGCCGACGGTAATGAATCGGATCCCAAGAGTGAAATAAGCCGAGTCTTAGCTCTAGTAGATAAGAAGGTAAATACGGAAGCTGATACCAGTCGCGGGAAAGCGCTTGCAGAAAGCGGCTTTGACCCATCTAAGCTTTCGCCTGCAGACAAAAAGAACCTGGAGTTATATCAAGGATTTGGTCCAACTGCCGACACGAAGCGCATGACTCCCGAGCAAAAAACTGCCTATGATGCGGGCAAGAAGGTGTCCGATGATGTTTCAGCTTTGGGATTCTACAAGAAGTACGAGCAGGGCAAGATTGCCTTTGATAAGGGTTTAGACCCTAGCAAGGTAACTCCCGAACAAGTCAAATCGCTGCAAGCATTCGAGCGATTTGGACCTGGTGCCGATAAGTCCAAATTAACCCCTGATGACAAAAAACAGTACGAAGCTGGCGAAAGCCTGCGCGCAGAACTTGCGGCGTTGGAGTTCTACAAGAAAGAGTCTTTCAAAGCTTCGGAAATGAACGGTCGGCGTGATGTGATAAGTGCCATCGACGACAACGTGCGTTGGTACAACAACAACGAAGACAATATCTATGAAGCCATTACCAAGATGACACCGAAGGAGGTGCACGACTATCAACACAATGTTGATGGGTTTAAAGACAAACTATACGCAAAAGTCGAGTCGGTGCTGGATAGTGCTGGAATGAGCACAGCCGAACGAACAGTGGCGCGTGGACTCTTGGCGCAGGCAGAAAAGGGTAATCAACCGAAGTTTGACATCATGGACAAGTTGAACAAGCATGCCTCGTTCAACATTTCAGACAGCGGCGACATCGTCAGGGACATGGAGCAAGCCTTCCGCGATGATCCTTCACTACAGGCACGTGTGTCGAAGCCACGTACAGCAGTTGAGCTGAAAGATCTTTACGAAAAGGCAATGCAACTGCCAGAAGGGGTGCAAGGAACGCTTGCTGCTGCCGAGAAGGACGGCAAGCTGGATGAGCGCGTCAAAGACCTGGCTGCTCGCTGGGGAATGCCTGCAGACAAGTTGAAGCAGTCCTTCGAAGCGGCTCAAGCACTGCCTGTTAGCTACCTCACTCAGATCCATGATGCTAAAAATAGCGGTTCGCTCGACTCGACTCTACAAGCACTTTCCAAGCAAGAAGCGGACTATTCGAGGCAGTTTAAATCGACTGCCGAGCGTGCCTTTGGTTACAGTGACTACCGAACTTTTGGTCTGCCGCTGATCAAGGGGACGCTTGATGCCGGTACTCGTTTGAAGGTAAACGAGGGGGTCTGGGATGATGATGAACAGGGCTTCTTCAAGGACGCCGCGAGCGTCTCACCGGCCATGCGACAGAAGCTATTGGCCGATGAAGTCTTGCGTGACAAAGCATTCCGCAATTTGTCTACGGACGAACGGCAGATTGCCGAAAACGTCTTGCGGCAAGGCGAATTTCGCAACGAAGATAAACTGCGTTCCTACATGGTCGGATGGGGAACCAGCGAAGCTGAAATGAAAGCTGTGTTTACGGAGATAAAGGACCGCGACAAAACGAAAGAAGCAATTATGAAGCGCGAGAATCTCAGCGCTGATGCTGTGACGGACGCAATGGTATCAGATGCCATCAACACGCGCCTGGGCGATCTGCGCCGAGACTATGTCAACAAATACGGCGAGACCTTAGACGTCCGCATGCGCGATGAGTTGAGCGGACAAGACTGGCGGGACATACGGCGTGGCTCAAATTGGGAAGGGCGAAATGCCACTGAAGTTCTAAATGATGCCACCAAGGAATACTGGGAATCACAGGGATTGGGCGCTGAGTTTACGGATGCAGTTGGCTGGGATGGCACAACGGCTCAGACCGGGTCGATATACGGCCGGGCGATCGCCATGCAAGTTGAAGGCGCTCGCGATCCAAGTAAGGCTCCAACAATGGAAGCTGCTTTGGAAACGAAGGCGGCCATGGAATCTGGAGTCGATGCTTCCATCGATTCTCAGAATCAGCTCGTTGACGCTGCCGTGGACATTGCCATCACCGTGGCTGCGGTCTTAGCGGCTATACCGTCCGGTGGCGCTAGTATGGTCGCGTACATAGGGGTAATTGCCTCCAAGATTCCGATGGCGGCAAGAATAGTGACTGTCGCTGCACGTACAGGCGCTGTCTTGGCACGTGCTGGCACCGCTGTCGCTGCACTGCCGGGCGTCACTCGTGTGGTCGCAGCTGGTGCCCGAACAGGAGCTGCCTTAGCCGCGCTCCCTGGAGTGACCCAGGCCGGTGAGGTTACATCTAAAGTCATCCAATACGGGAAGCACGCTTACACTGCCGTCGCAGAAAGCTCAACAGTGTCGACTGCCACTAAATATACAGGTAGAGTGACCGATGCCGCTGGAAAATGGGCAGCGCGACATCCTAATCTGGCTTGGGGAATCGGTGGTGGTGGTGCCAATGTTTTTGTTAAGGCCGGGGTAGTTGCGGATCACGAAGGCATAGAAGCTCATGCAAAAGCATTTGCAATGAGTTTTGCCGCGGCATATTTTAATGCCGATATTGTCGTTGGTCCTTTTGCTGGACGCGCTGCTGATCGAGCTGCAGCCAAGATCGCCGGTGAAATGCTAGAGCATGGTGGCAAAGATCTGGTGGCAGTGGCCAGCAAAGATTTGGTTGAGGAAGCCGTCAAAAAGGCCGGGGGAGAAGTTTTTGAAGCTGGCGCTGAAAAGACAGTCAAAGGACGATTGAGCGCTGTCACGGATGAAGCCATTCAGCATCAGAGCGTTGCCAAGGCACAAACGGCTTTGCGAGAAATGGCCGAAGAATTGGTGAATAAAAAGATCACCGGCGAAGCTCGAGACATACTAGTGGCATCAGCGGAAAGGAAGATTGGGCAAGCATTTGAGGCTGCTGTCAAAGAAGAACTTGAACATACTTTTCGGCAGTTCGCCAACGCCTTGGTTTGGAACATGAAGCAAGGTGCAATGGGTGGCGGTGCCAGCGCTCTGGTTGGACTGAATCCGGATGCGTCGCTGGAACAAAATCTGTCATCGATGGTCATGGGCACCGCGATGGGAGGTACTGTCGCTGGCGGCTTCACCACCGCTCTTTCGGCTTCCGGAGCCATTGGGGCTCGCCTGCTCAAAACTACGGATACGGTCGCAACGCACGCAGCCGGTCCCGGACTGATCGCTGCAAATGATGCAACCTCAACGACAGGAGTGCATGTAGCAGGTGATGGTCCTCACGTGCATGATGGTTCGACTGGACCTGCACATGGGGATGCCGGCCCGCGTGTCAACGATGGTTCGCCCGTCACACCTGTACGCGGAGATGCCAGTACGGATGCAGAGTTAGCCTTGCTGCGCGTCGAAGATCTGGCGGAAGTGGCGAACCCGACAAGCCTTCTGCCGCATCGGCTAGATCATCTCACTGACGGAGAGCAGCTTCGAATTTTGGCAAGCGAGCTGGGCGAGCCGCAGGTTGGTACACACAGCCAGAGTCAGTTGAAGCCTGAATACAAGGACATGTCACCGGCTCAGTTAAAGGAGGCATTTATAGAGCGGGGTGTTGTCGGTGTCGATGGCAAGGTCGATCACGCAGCCTACGCAAGAGAATTTCTGGTCGCCGCCAAAGACTTGCCGGCTGAAACGGTGCGCATTTACAAGCCGATGGGCTACGACACAACAATTGTGGTGCCGGAGTCGCAAATCGCCTTGCACGACGCCGTTCGAGCCAACCGCAAGAGCTTGAGTGCGGCCACGTATGCAGAACAACGGGCGGCTGAAAAATTGTTAAAAGAACATCCAAACTGGAGAGACGTCGTTTTGCCGGAGGACGTGCTGAAGCATTTGGAATCCCTGCCCGACAAAGGAAAGAGTATTCACAAGATCACTTTGTCTGACAAGCCTTCATACAATGACGCATTCCGAACTATTGAGCATGAAGCACGCATGAATGGTCGCCCATTTGTGTCGGCTGCTCATGCGAACACCGCTGAGCGTGAGATCGTTATTTTCTCCGGAACGACGCCTCGACATTTAAATGAGACTTTGAAGCATGAGTGGGCTCATATTCTTGAGAGGGACTATGTCGCGGAGCGCGAACTCTTCAACCTCGCCAGAGATATTGAGCAGAGGGGCGGTAACCCATACTATCACGATGCCTACGCAGACTTTGACGCTAAAGGTGCAGAAGATTGGACAGTGCACATTAGCTCAGTTCTGACTGGCGATCCGTCGGTCCTAGAGAAAACGATGGTGGCGGTCAAAGGTACTCCATCGCAGTACAAATTTCTGATCATGGCAAATGCTTTAGAAAAATCTGTGAACGACGCTCGTCTCGCTATTGGCGAAGTGAGGCTTCCCGGGGATGAGAGCCATATGGCTCGTTTGGCTGACATGCAAAAGCGCGTCGACTATGTACGCGCTTCGTTGGCGCCCCAGGCAAAGAGAGATCTGGGGCGCATCGCCGTGGGTCCTAAGAGTAGTTACGACGACGTTACCGAAGCACTTACGCTACTTGGTGCCATCGGAGACCATAAAACTGCAAATGAGCTATTGCGATTTGGAAATAATCACGAGAATCTTGGACTGGCACTGCAAATGTATCGCTCCGCAAATGAAATCTACGGTGGCAACATCCCAGAGGCTCAGCTTATTGCTTTATCCAGGGAAAAAGGACAACTTCAGGAACTTGCTTTAAGCGTGATTACAACAACCGAGGGGGCCCATGTTGGCCAACAGGAGTTGATAGCGCGAATTAAATCTGGAGAAATTCCGCAATTGGTGAAGCAAGGCGAGTTCAGTCATGACTTGCTTAAACAGGCTATCGTCCATCGGTCGCCGGGCGGAAATCTTGAGCTCATGGAAGATGTTTTGCGTCAGCTAAAGGACAGTCCGGAAATTCGCGACCAACTTTTGATTTCTCTTGTGCGTCAGGATGCCGCGCCATATGCGGCCCGTGCACTTGCCGAAATTGAGGAAAATGGCTTGAGTCCACATCATTTTCGAGCATTCTTGAAAGCGACTTCTTCCCCTCATAGGTCGACTTTTGAGGATGCTGCTGAACTGGTTGCAACGATTTCTAGGCTGCCTCGTAATGCTGGTTTACCTGGTTCGCTTGAAGTCCCAGCTGCCGCTATCGCCAGTCCAGCTGCGCGTGTGAACGATGGTGTGGCCGATAGGCTGGCCGACACCGGAGCCACCAAAGACGGTGCGCCGAGCCCGGTCGACGAAATGATTCGCAGGCACAATGCCGGCGATAAGACCGTTACGAAGCTACAGATTCAAGATGCCTTGATCGAACAGGCGCGGGGCGAATTGCGCCGAATGGGATTGGGTGATGCTGCCGATGTTCTGGTTACTCGGAAAAATCTTGTGTTAGAACGTCCGCGTGGTGATTCGATGGGTGGTTACGATCCGGTTACGGACGTGGTGGGAATTGCCACATCCCGACCCGATGGTTTGCCTACGAAGACTCTCACGCACGAGTTGCGCCATCGCAAGAATACTTTTGATCGAACCGCATTGCAGCTGGCAGATCCCGATGGCTTCCGGAATGCCATCGTCGACGACGTGTTGTTTAATGTAGGACATGGCGGCAAGCGCGTAGTTGAGATTCCGGAGAAAAAGGTTTTCGGAATCATTACCAGCGAACGCCATGTGCAATTACACGACCGTATGCCGGCAACTCCGGAAGAAGCAAAGTTCATGCGTGACACGTTGCGCCAGTATCTGAAGGGCGGCCCCAATGGGAAGCTCGGTGCGCCGCTCAATGGTGACCAGATGCTGGACTGGATGGCAAAAAACGACTTGAACATGCCAGTTAACAGCAAGCCTGGTCGCAATAAGCAACTTCTAGACGAGATGATTGGCGAAGTAAACCATGCCGATTATGTGATGCGAAAATCAGTGATCAGTGACACAGCAATTAAGGGTGATTTGGATCTGAAGAAAGCGCTCGATGATCAAGCCGCCAAGTTGCGCAGCACAAGTGCCGATGGCCGCCAAACCCAGATGCGACACCTCACGGCCAATCGTTCGCTTGATACCAATGCAATGGCTGGCGGCACCGCTAGCGATTACTATAGATTCTCAACTGAAGAAATTAAAGCTCGACGCAGCGAACTAGCTGCCAGTGAGCGTCAGCTTCACGGTGACATTAAGGATCTGGTTCGCGCTGGCCCGCCGGAGACGCAAGCCGTCTTAAAGCTAGCGAAGAACGGTCATGAAAGCCTTGATTACAAGGCACTGCGAGAGAAACTGCCGGAATTACGCAGGACCGATCCGACTCGCGCTGCGCAAATCGACGCAAAGCTGCTTGCGATGGATCGTTACACAGAGCTGATTGGCTTCAACAACTCTATGGAGATGCTCAATCGCAACGTTCAATATCTTCGGGCATTTGACGACCCGAAAACGAGGTCTCAAGCCGAAAAACGCGTGATCGGTTACCAGACTGTTGACGGTAAGCGGGTGCCCGGCACCGAAGTGTACGACAGTCCAGCCGCTGCTCGTCAGCGTCGCGCCGATTCGATCAGGGAAGTTATGGCTCGCACGCCGGCCGAACACGCAGAGGTAGCTGCATATCATCTGTATAAAAAAGGCCTGATCAGTGGTGAAGACTTGATGCGGATGTCGCCGGCGCACATTGCCGGCGAGGTAGCGGAAGGACTGCGTATTGCCAATCCTCAACAATTTACGCCGCAGAATCTGCTGACGATTTCCTCTGAAGAGCAGGTGCAAGCCGTTGCTACCAAGCTTCTGGATCGTCAGGCAATTACTGTCAGTGGTCTGGTCGATGCCACAAGCGGTGCGAAACTGCCGGCGGTGAGTGCTGCCATCCTAACCGGTGGCAAGCCGCCTGTTATCCTCGCCAACCTGGCGGAAATGATGAACGATAAAGGACGGCTTGCGGAATTCATTAACTCCGGTATCGAGGGCGGTGCGTTTTCTCGTGAACAAGTTGAGCAGTTAATTGCCCAACAGGGTCCATCCAGGCATGTGACGGCGATTAAGAAAGTGCTTGATGACCGCCCAGTTGTGTCAGCTACTGCTGCAAGAGGCTATAACCGTGACGTTGCGCCGGCAAGTGATCAGGCCTCACACGCGGTGCCTGCTAAGCTGGATCCTCTTGAACAGGTTACCCACCAGCACCAAGATGCCAGCGTAGTTGGACGAGCTGACAATGGCGATGTCCTATTGTACCAACCAGCTAAAGGTGATCTCAGTTCGACTGCAATGCCCATCCCCAGAGACCTTTATAACAATGCTCGGTACGAAAGGCTTAAAGTAGTCGGGACTGATGGTAAGCCGATAAATGATACTTTTTACCGCGATGCTGAGACCGGCAAGTACTTCAAAGTGTCTCCATCACCGACTGGTGAACGTTTAAGGTTCGACGCAAATGAGCTTGTATTTGCAAGGCCAGACGCAGTTTTGGCGCGGGCAATTGCAACGGACTTCTTGCCCGGCCGACTCGCTCACCTCAGTGATGGCGCGCAGCTTAAGATCTTGTCCAGCGAGCTTGGTGAGCCTACTGTAAGTGTGCGCACAGAGAAGGCGTTGAAGCCTGAGTATAAGGACATGTCGCCAGCCCAATTGAAGCGAGCTTTTGAAGAGAAAGGCATAATCGACAAGGATGGCCAGATTGATCACGATGCCTACAATAGAGAGTTTTTGGTCGACGCAAAACTACTAGAGCCTGAGTCTGTGCGCGTGTACAGGCCGGCTGGTTACAAAACATCGATTTTAGTGCCTGAATCGCAAGCTGCCTGGCATGACACTGTCCGTATGATCCGTAAGGGATTGGAGTCGGACAACGAATTAGAGAAACTTGCAGCGCGCGCTGCGGCAAGTGCCGATCCTACTTGGAGAACGGTCGTTTTGCCTGAGGATGTGCTGAAACATCTGGATTCTCTGCCGGATAAAGGATTTGGAATCAAGCAAATCGTGTTGTCCGACAAAACTTCCTACAATGATGCCTACAGAACTGTTCAATACGCCGACGCCGGTCGGATGAACGGACAGCCATTTGTGTCGGCAGCTCATGCCGATGGTTACAACCGGGAAATTGTGTTTTTCCCTGGGACCACGCGTCGCTCGTTGGATGAGACGTTAAGGCATGAATGGGCGCACATCCTTGAGGATATGGCTCCAAATGAACGCAGGGCCTTTGAACATGCCAGATCTCTTGAGCGTGAGGGCGGGAAACCCTACTATTTCCGTTCATATGCCTCCTTCGATGCTAAGGGCATAGGAGCCGAAGACTTTTCCGTGCACACTGGCGAGGTAATGATTGGCGAATCTGCTCACTTGGCGCAAATGATTAAAGCTGCCAAAGGCACTCCCTCGCAGTACAAAATGCTGCTCATGGCAAGCGCATTGGAAAAATCCATGGTGGACGCGCATGTCGCAGTTCGCTTAATGCCTGCAGATAGCCCCGCCGCGGTGGCGGAGCTGGCGCGGTTGGCGCAAATACAAAAACGTATAGACTTTGTGCGCGCTGAGTTGGCGGCCGATGCTAAACGCGATTTGCTCAGCATAGTTAGGAATGCCAACACTCCTGCTGACAAAATTATTGATGCAACTCAGGTGCTCGCTGTCCTCGGCGATGGTGACACTGCAAATGAACTGCTTCGACTGGCAGGCAAGCAGGATAGTCGTCAAAAGGCACAGGCGATGTTTGACGGAGCCAAAAGTCTTTACGGTGAGGCAATTCCAGACCAGCAGCTTATAGCTTTGTCTAGACAAAAGGGGCCAATTCAAGCAATTGCGCTGCAAGAAATTTCAACACATCTGGATGGCGGCCCTGCTTGCCAGGACGCTCTAGCACGGGTCAAATCTGGGGAGATCCAGCAGTTGGTGCGTGATGGTATCGTGGGTGATCACATACTTGCAAACTTCATTCTCGACACTAAGTTCGGAAGTTTGGAAGTCATGGACGATGTGCTGCGCCACCTTGGTGATGTTCCCGAAATCCGAGACCATATTTTAGTTACGATGGTCAGTGAAGATGTCCAACCCTACGCGGGGCGTGCAATCGAGCTGATCAAGGCAAATGGTTTGCATCCGACCCTGATTGACACATTCTTGATAACGGTTGCTGATAGCGAGCGTTCAACTTTTGCCGAGGGTTCAAAACTTGGCGCAGAACTAAGTGCTGCACGTGATCTTCGGCAGAAGAATTCGTCTACCGCCAGAGATTCTTCTGCAGCTGTAGCCGGTCGAAAAGCCGGGGAAAGTGCACCACCGGCAACAGATTCTAACCGGCCGGCCACTATGGGCGATGATTCACCGACCGGGAAGCCGATACGGAGCAAACCTACTGATGATGTAACTAGCCCAACCCTGCGGCGTGCCGCCGATGACGTTGGTACAACGCCTGATACCATTGATGCGGTTTCGCCAAAGGTGAAGCCAGAGTTCAATACAGTACGCCAAAATGAAATGGCCACTGAAATCTCAGAACGTGTGTTCGGCGACCGTCCTCTAACAAAGGATCAGTTTGAATCTATATTCGCTAACATGACGGCGGATCAAAGACGACTTGCCATCGAGATTATGGAACAGGCGTCCCCGAATATGTCCCAGCGCGCTGTCGACAAGCAAATGCAGCAATTGCTGACGCAGATTGAAACTACCATGGGTGGTGTCAAGGAACCAATCGTGGTTTTTGCCCTGCAAGGAGATAGCTCAGCCAATGCACTGGCGTATTTGCTCAAGAAGCAAAATCCCCATAAACCGATTGAAATCAGGCAATTAGACAAAGCTGCTCTCGATGCAATTGCATTAGAAGGCCCACCAAAAAATGTACTTCTGCTGGGTGATTTATCACCGCTCAAGAGCGGTGCCAATCCGCTAGCCAAGTCACAAAGAGACGCCCTAGCAAAGGTAGAGAATCTGATGATTGCAGATTTGTCGGGCTTCGATCATTCATTGAATATGTATGACTTGGGTGCCAGCAAACTTGCCGGGCCTGAACTGATGAGAACGAAACTGGATGACATTGCAAGACGAGCGCAAGCGTTGCAGGCGGAAACCCCCGGTTTGTCCAATGCTGACGCGGTGCGCAAGGTGCTGCACCCGGACAATCCCACCAACATCAGCGATATAAACCCAAAGGCGAAATTGCTTTCTACTGATGCGGATCTGCCCGTTAAGAAGCTCGGGGAAGTCACTGATGCCCATGAGATTGATTCGTTGTATAACGATTTTTCGCAACCAACTTATTCAAAAGAAGAAATCGAATCGTTCTTGGCGAAATTAGGAATGCCAAAACGCGAAGCAGCAGCATACCTACTTCGTGATGGTCTCACTGCACACACTTACGCTGACATGATGACCCAGATGAAAGACCTTCATCAAAAGGTGCTGAATAATTTACCGCCCGGAACAAAACCAGAGAATATCTTTATCGTTACCGGGCTCGAGAAAAATGGCAGTGCATATATCCTGAATCACCTTTACCCTAAAGTTACGGGCATTCCGGGGGGCAATGTAATTTCAGTTGCACAGCTGGCAAGCATGGGACCAGGTGCCATGGATGGAAAAGTTCTCCTGTTTGTGGATGACTATGCCTGTAGCGGTCGGCAATTGGCTGGGTTGGTCCGCGACAATGCCGCTGTCATAAAGGCATCAGGGGGCAAGCCTGTTGCAGCGACTCTTGGAAGACACGACACGCAAGTGGACCCATGGAAGTTGTACGATGTAGACGCCCGGTACGAGCCGTTACGCGGACTTGACGTGACTGTTGTTAGTTCGCAGGTATCTCCGGATTTTTATGACTTTAGAAACATGCAGCAACGCGGATTGCTGGAGTACTACGGCCTTCAAGAGCTGCAGAAACATGGTGGCAAACCAGCTTTGAAGGGCTCGTTGACTGCAACTGCGTTTCTTACACCCTATGGCGGTCCGAACAACAATATCTCCCTCGTAGCGGACCTTGAAGATCATGTTCGCAAACTACGTCGCAAAGGCAAGTGAGAATTTAGCGTCCAGGTATTGCTTCTACCGAGAATGGGTCTACGAGTACGGCGCGCTTTTGCACCAGATCCCAGCGTACGTTAGCTGGGTTGTAATCGCGCATATAAAAACCGGATTTTTCGAGATCCTTCAAAAACTGTTCCACTTGCTGCGGTTTGGCGTTCCGAGTAAATGACTGTACGAAGTAATTGATCTGTCTGCCGTCGACGGTCTTAGAGCCAGTTTCAAGAATCGGTGAATCGAACCATCGCTTGCCAAAATCCGGTGGCAGGCTTCGCGTGGTGATCTTTAGTACGTTACCATCCTCGAGACGTAAAACGACACTGTCGGCGCCAGCACCTATGACCCGATCTACACGTCTGTCAAAATTTTCGAACGCTTTAGCATAAGCGGCCAGGTTGTGCAGCTCGACTATATGAGGTTCAGTAATTCCATTTAGTGCTTCTCGCACTGTCTGCAGTGGCACAGGCTCTAGCTTCGGGACCTCGGATTTGGGGACTTCAAATTTCAATTGCAAATCAGGATACTTTTGAACGGCCTCGACACGCAGCTCCATCAACATACGACAGAAATCATTGTTGGGCAGGTTTGTAGTTTTCGACTGCCGGAGTTGGTGCTCTATCGGTTGTGGATAACTCTCAGCAAAAGCGCGCTGGATGTCTGGATTTTGCTCAAGTTTTGCACGGATGGCACGCTTTATCAAGGCGTGATGCTCCGGACTGCCTAGCTTTATTGTTTGACCTTCGTAGGTAGTTTCTGTCAGCGTGGATTCGCGGGCGAAGTTTTTTGCACGGGAGCCGTGTAGTTCAGCAGCCTGCGCACGCAGGTTCGCGTCATTGAATTTTAACGCGGCATAAAAACCTTCGACGGATGCATACGACTTCCCATCAAGATGAAACGGCGTGTGGGCAAAGTTAGACATCAGTTCACCAACGGGATCGCCGCTGTTACTTCGCACATTCAACGATTTTCCAGCCCCATCTGTAGCTTGTGCGGGCTTCGCCGGCAAGCGATCCGAACCGACTCCTTGCGGCGCTTCAGCCTGCGCAAGCTTTGTCGGTGAAACATCGGCAACCGCGCCAATCTGCAATTTCGGATTGGCTTTGAGCAGGTAGTCGATGCCGTATTTGGAGGCTTGTGTGCCATCAATATTCAATGATCGTAAGTGCGGCAGCGAGCGCAAATGCACCAGACCGCCATCGCCCACCGCCGTGTGACTGAGATCGATATGTCGCAATGAGGTAATTCCAGCCAAAGCCGCAACACTCTTATCCCCGATACCTGTGTTGCTGGCCGCAAGCGACTGCAATGGTATCCCGTTTAGTGGCTTTAAGCCATTTGGGGTGATGAGAGTGTTGGACACATCAACGTGACGAACGTTGGGCATTGCCGCTATGTTCGCCAGTACAGGATCGGAAATAGGCTCTCCGTTAAGTGAAACAAGGTTGTTTTTGAGTGTTCCCAGCTGCTCTCTTGTGCCGAGCTGAAGTAATAGACGCAACGCCGGATCGACATGCGCAGGGTTCTCACCGCCAGCAATTTCAAGTAACTTAGCTTGCGCGCGTGGCAAAACATGCCGCTCAACATAGTCGATGCGTTGCTGGTGCTGCGCCTTAAACGGGCTATCGGAAGCCGCCAGCGTTGGCTTCAGCGCTTGAGCGAAAATCGCTGTGCGAATCGGAGCTTCACGGCCAAGGTTGATAAACACATCGGGGTCTCTGTGGAGAAAGTCCTCACCGAGGTGCACGGCCCAGTTTTCATTCGGGTGAGTGGCAGCATATGAACGTTGCATGTAGCCTTTGCTCTCGAGCGTCGACGCATGTGCAAACATGGCAGATTGCGACGCATGCCGGTCTTTTAACAAGTGCGCCCATTCGTGACCGATATCCGAGGGCAAGAAAATGTCAGCGTTTCTGCGGTAGAAGGTCAACTCACCGGTTGGTGAACTCGATCCGACGGACTGCCAGTTTTTGTCCCCGAGCTGCTGCTGATGCCAGGCATCTTCGGGATTGTTTGTGTTCAACAGGATGGCGCGGCGGACCATTGACTGGTCAGGCAGTGCTTTCAAACCTGGAATCAGATCTTCAGGCAATGCGCGATTAGCCAGATCAACATCCTTGCCCAGGATGCGCGCAGCGATTTCCCGCCGCCCTGGGCCGTCAGCTCCCTCCGCGGCAATTCTGTACTCCCGGACTTTGTCTAATTGGGCGGCGTATTGCTCCGGCACCAAAATCTCAGTTTGACCGTAGCGGTAGACGCGCACCGGAGTTTCGGCATGGTCGATGGCGTCGCGCATGAACTCGTGCTCGGTAGCGCATTTTTCCGGAGCGTTTGCCTTTCTAATCGGCAACTGGACTGTGTCCT
>JADYXS010000335.1 GCA_021772155.1 Candidatus Obscuribacter sp. | reverse complement strand
CGGGGTGGGATATCTATATGATATAGTTACCCATTTCTCAAGAAAGATAACGCAGGGGTGAGGGTTTTAATCTCGCCTGCGTCATCTTTAGAGGCATGACTGCAAAAAGCTAAACCTCAGGACGAGGCATAGCTCAAGGAATATCGTCAGCGTGAAATGGAAAGGAGTGGCGATTGCCACTCCCTTCCACTCATGCAAGCGCGTCCCACCTCAGAACCCGGCACTGCCGAGTCAGGTGGAAGCGTGTAAACGGTTAGTCCTGGTCGCGGTCGGCGGTGATGTAGAACGGCGTCGCGCCGGCCGGATCGGCGGGCTTGCCGGCCAGATTCTTCCAACCCGGCGGCACCTGACGGCGGCAGCGGAAGACGCCCTTCTCGATGTCGCTCACGAGGAAGACGAAGTCGCCCTGGGGCACCTGCGTTCCGTCGTTGATCACCTTCCCGATCACGTTGTCCAGGAAGTAGTAAGGGCGCTTCGGCCAGGGAGCCGTCAGACCCATCCCACCGGGTCGACCGCCGCCGCCATGGTGGCTGGCGAGCTTGGCGTCGGTGAAGGTCACTTTTCGTCCGTGTCCGGCCTTCATGGCGTGGTGGCCAACAACCAGGGTGTGATTCAGCTTCACGATACCGCGTTCGACGGCGCCGTTGTGTCCTTCCAGTCCGGGCAGGTACAGCAGGTGCGGCATCTGCGGGGTGTAGCGAATCATGGCGCAACCGGCTCGGCTCGCGTCGCCTTCGGCGAAGCAGAACAGCACGAAGGTGAAGTTCGGGTAGAGGATGTTCAGCTCGGCGTAGAGCGCCTCGTTGATGGTCGGGCGCTTGTCCTCGTCCACCTGCCCGATGACCTGCGCGATTTGCAAGGCACCGCCGGGGGCGATGACCACGTCGTACAAGCCGCCGTCAAACCCCTTGACGACAGTCGGTGCAGAATTGGAGTCGACGCCGAAGGAAATGCTCTTCGATCCGCCGCGGGTAAGCCGCGGTTGGGGCGCTACAGCCTTCTTGTAGTCCTGCATGAACTTCGGGAAGTCCTTGAGCGGGACGAGGTTCTCGGCGCCCTTCAGTGTGCCGGGAACAGCCGGAACGGCGAAGAGCAGCGCGTTGCCAACCTTGATTGGTTTGGGCGCCAGGTCCCAGCCGAAGTCGTCTCCGACAGGTGGGGTGACGTTCCAGCCGAAGTCGGAGGTCGCGGCGGCCGCTGCAGCCAGTGCGGCGACGACGTTGTAGTAAGCGAGTACGTGCTCGGTCGCACCGGACTCATTGCGAACGACAGCGCCGTAGAGAATGGTGTCCTCAAAGTCAACTACGGGCGCGGGGTTGGAGTTGTTTCCAATGCACATTCTGGTTCGGTCCTTTCGGTGACAGGCGTGCCTGTCGGTGTTGTGCCGCGTGGCACGGGCGAAATCACTAACACTTCATCTGCTTTCAGTGGCGGCAGAATCTTCGGTCAACAATCGAGCAACCTCACCACGTTCAGAAAAACGTAGGGATGAAGTTAACGTTGGTTGAAATGCTCGTTGGGTGAGGAAGATCCAAGCTGGTGTCTGAAAGAAGAAGGCGGATCGAACTTATCGTTTCCAAGCGAGCCGGTTCAACTAACGTTATGCCGCCGTTAAGCTGCTTTTGCGGGAATTATCAATTGAGTTCGCACGAACCTGCGCTAGGTTAGAACTGGCTCAACCTGTCATTAACCTTGAAACCAGCCCATGATGGCGGTTAGCGTAAGAAGCTTCTATTTTCCAATACTCATTCTGGCTACTTTTTCTTAAGATCCCCAAGCCTATTCCCTTCGACCTTGTTGTCATGCGTTGCTTCTGCGACGGTGGGTTTTGCTTGGTTTTACAACGGCGCGCTGCGTCTGTTGAAACGGAGATACGTTATGGCGAGAATCTCTCGCGCTAAAAGGTTAGCCATGCGCGTCGCCATGATGCCGCGTGATACTAACGGGCAGGGCTACATCTTCGGTGGTGTTTTGCTCTCCAATATCGACCTTGCCGGCGCTAGTGTTGCAAAACAAGCGTGCCCGGCTGGACTCATCAAGAAGGTTGTGACTCGAGCCATGGACCCGGTGGATTTCACCAAACCGGTGCTCGTCAACGACATTCTTACTTGTTATGGCAAAGTCACTCGCGTCGGCAGCACTTCACTCAGCGTTCACGTTGATGTTGACGTCGACCGCGGCGGACTAATCATCCCGGTTGCAAGCGCGGACATGGTCTTCGTTTCAGTCGATGATGATGAACGCCCGCTAGCAATCCCCTGTGCACCGAAAAGGCGTAATCGCCGCCCGGTCACTCCAAAGCCTGCTGTGGCACCGCTGGTGCCTATCGGACCGCGAGTGCTGGCAATGCGCAAGACCATGCTGCCTTTCGAGACCAATGGCATGGGCAACATCTTCGGTGGTGTCCTTCTCAGCCACATGGACCTTGCCGGTTCTTACGTCGCGCGCCGATTTTGTGCCAATGCGTACATCGACCGCTGTGTCACTCGTTTCATGGACAAGGTCGAGTTCAAGCAACCCGTGCATGTCAACGACGTGATTACCTGCTACGGCAGCGTCACCCGCATCGGCACTACGTCTGTGACTGTCCATGTCGAGGTCGAAGCTGACCGAGGCGGACTAATCATCCCTGTCACCTCCGCCGACATGGTCTTTGTCGCGGTGGATAACGACGGAAAACCGACTGCTATCGGGTGCTGCCCGAAGAGCACCGGATGTGGTGGCTAAGTAATTTCGCGTGCTGAATGACAAAGGACCGCATACGTCATGCGGTCTTTGTCTTGCACGTTTTCTCACAGGACGCTCGCTGTCCTCTAGAGGTCAATTGTATGGAACTTTCCCATGCCTTGCTCCCAGCATTACTGCTGCTAACCGCTTGCGTCGCAATCTTCACGGCGCGTCGCATTTCATTCTGGAGAGCCGAAGGGATTCGCAATCTCACACCTGGACACATTCCGCCGCTGCCTGGCTTCTTTGCCCGGTTGGTGCGTAGAATTGTGGTGTCGGCCGTCAAGCGTTTCGCCATCGGTCCGGTCCGCATCGTTGGCGCTTCTCGTTTGAAGTCCAAACGCCGATTCATGCTGTTTGCCAACCATCAGACTGAACGAGATGCAGTTCTGATGCCGTATTTGATGTCCCGGCGGCAGTCGCGCTTCTTCATCGCCAAGACTCAGTCATTGGGTTGGCGGGCACCGCTGGTGGCTTTCACAGGCGGTATCATCGTCGAACACGATAGTAAGCGTGGACCGGTCATTGCCCTGACCACGGCTGTCAAAGTAATGGTGGCGGAACCCGAGTCCGACTTCATCATCTTTCCACAAGGGAAGCTGGTGCCGGACAACGTTCTATTGCGTGAAGACTTCTTCTCCGGCCTTTACGTTATCGGCGCAAAGGTTGCAAGAAGCGGCGATGAGAACCTCGACTATATGCCGGCTGGCATCTATTACGACCGAAATCCGGCTCATGCTACGTTCGTGCATCGACTGCTCAACATGCTTGGCTTCAAGAACTTCCGCCGCTTCTACGGTGAAGTGATTTACGGAGCCGTTATCGTCATTGGGGAGCCGATCCCGCATGCTTCGCTTCCGCGCGATTCCACTGCTGCGACCGATGTTCTCTTTGCGGCAGTCGTTAAGGCCTCGGCAGAAGCCGCGGCAGAAGGGACCAAATGAGACAATTCTCTGCTGTACTGGAAAGTCCGAAGAGCTGTGGATGCTGCGGCACTTCACTGCCTGCATCGGACCTGGGGATTTCTCGCGACAAATTCCGCCTGGAGTTTCCGGAAGGCTCGGAGCTCAGCTTCGGGCAAGGCCTGCGCATTACCGCCACTGGTGGCAAGTTGAGAGTTTCGCTTCGCCAGAAACACGGCTCTGGTCGCGGCTGGGCACTGCGCCCGCACTACAACGACGTTGCGTTCGCTCGAGTCAAGATCGAACGCAGCGACGACAAGGACGCTGGATACTCTTGGTATACCTTTGTCTTTGATCTGGCTAAGTTCAAACCGAGCTTCTCTACCTGGTGGGCCGAACTGCAGTTCTTTGAAGTGGATCCCTTCAAGAAGGGCTTCAATGGCGAACCGGTCGAAAGCCACAACGCCGCTTCGGTGCGCGTGAAGTTGGAGACGCTCGAATAACGGGCGCTCGAGAAAACGGCAGAGCTGGGCGGTGCCCGGCTCTGTTCGTTTGGGAACTGAATATATGATATGAAGTAGTATAAAGTCTTCGGAAAAAATGATTGTTGATTGAAACTATTCAGGAATTTTTCAGGTGGCTGGTTTTACTCTGTCTTCAGGTGGCTCGATTGCGCTCCCCCGCAGTCAATCGGACACCAAATCTTAAAACAGGGGCGCTGCTACCAAGCAGCGCTCCTTCGGTCTTTGAGTGGTCGGTGCTTGGCGTTAATAATGACTCTCGTGCATCTTGATGAGCAGCTCGGCGACGCGGCCAATCAAGTCCTCACGATGGCGCTCGGCGCTGCAACGTGCCAACGCATCGCGTACTGAGCTGCAGCGTTCGACAGGCAGATGCTTTTGCAGATTTGGCTTGCCCTCGAGCAATCCATCGATGTCGATGTGAGGGAAGCCGCTGACGAGAAACATGCAGACATCCCGCTCGCCCCAGCTTGTGCTGCCGTCCAACTGCGCGAGCGTTTCGGCAAGCAGGTCGCGTGGAGTGCGCGGGCGGAGCATTTCCCTTCGCCACTCCTCGAGCGCCGACTGCCGCTCCCGGAGCAACTCTGCGAGCCGGGATTCTGGGGAGCCCCACGCTCCATACTGCTGAAACATGCTTGGGTAGAGGGCAGCGGCGACGTCATCTTCACTCAGCTTCTGAATCTCGGTCAGGAGCTTCGGCGCCTGGTCCAGGCCGTAAGGTTGAGCGAAAATGTCGAGCATGTCCTTTACGCCGGCCAGCAGCTTGGCAGCGCACAGCAGTTGCTCACCGGTGCCGTTTGTTTCCAGAAGACCCACTTGGGTCCGGATATCTGCATCGATTTGCTCCATTCGTCGCATCGAAATTTCCTCGATTAGTGTTAAAAGTTGAAATAGAAGGGACTCTGCCAAGCAGAGCTCCGGCGAATGCGTAACATTTCCAGACCAACGGGCGCGGACTACAAGTCCGCGCCCGTTGGTGGCGACTGTGTTTAGCTCTGTGTGGCACTCGCGAGCAGGTAGCCGGTGATCGCTGCGGCGACGTAGGCCAACCCCCACCAGCCGAATGCGACGCAGCCGAAGAGCGTCGCGACGATCGTCACGAGCACCAACAGGCAGGCGAAGGTGTTTCCGTAGAAGTGGCGCGGAACGAACGGGGTGTACAGCACGGCGCCAGCGTTCAGCAGGACAGCGGCTCCGACGGTGATGCTGCCGAGAATGCCGGACAGGAGCCAGTTTCCGAGCACGAGCAGGAGCAGGGAACCAAGGATCATCGCGGCAAGAAACAGGGAACGAGATTCGGTGTTGCGGAACATGGACAGTTCTCCGATTGAAAGTTTGTTGCAGGGTCAGTAAGGCGGTCGAAGCGGCGTGCGCCCACATGCGTCGACAACGAAGGTCAACAACCAATTCGAACGGCGAGCAACTGAGCTCGCAAGTGAGGAAGTTTCGAGAATCAGCAGCGCGCCCGAGTGGAAGCATCGCAAGGGCTAGATTGACGGCGCAATGTCAGTCCAGGTTCTCATGTGCGTCTGCAGTACAGGCGGCAATCAGGCAAGAGAAAGTGCGGATGTGTGATGCGGGGAAATGCAGCCGAGAAGCGAAGGGGAGAAGGGGAAATGTGCACCCAAACTAACATCCAGGCTTACATAGCCTCAATAAAGTGCTTTCTGTGTGACACAGACCTTGGCGGAAAATACGACGGCAGCCTCGCAGAAGCTAGCGGCTGCTCGCGGGGACTTCGGCTGACTATTTAAGGAAAGCTATATATCGTCGTCGGCGAACAAACGGCGTGCAGTCATGTTTTCATTCACCGCTTTCTCGCGCAGGTAGTCGCGTTCGGCTTGGTCCACCGGTGCCTGGTGAATGAGTTGATCAGCGACCAGCTTGTCCCATTTTTCCTCTAAAAGTGTCACTGATACTTGTACTGGAAAAGAATTTGTCTCGCCGTTCATGGATGCCTACTTACTAAATGCCCGTACTACAGGCCTGTAGGTTCAGCATAGGCGACAACAAACCAATTGGAATATGGGGAAAACCGCATCCCACGCAGAAAAGGCAAAGATACAAAGAAAGAGCGCAGGCGATAGTCGCCTGCGCTCTTTCTTGCTGTTTGTTCGCTAATTACTTAGTGAAAGTGATTGTGGACTTAGGCTCAGTAGCGCATGTACCGAATTTGACTTCGCTCTTGAAGTTGAATTGTTTAGCGAGGGCTTCGACGCTAGCGGACCATTTCTTGCCCATAGCTTCTTGCTCTGTTTGACCGAGCTTGAGTGTGTTTACGATTGCGTTGTAGCAGCCGCAAACTTCGTATTCAACAGTAGCGTGCTGATCATCGCCGAAGACGACCATTTTGCTGCCATATACATTGGTTTCGAATTCAGCCATTGCTTTGACCAATTCGATTGGGGTTTTGACGCCATGAGCTTTGTAGTAGTCAGCTTTCATGGTGGTCATAGCATGATTCAATTCAGTAACAGCTTCCGGTCCGAACTTTTCGGCCAACTTGCTGGAAGTTAGGCAGGAGCGAAGCATCGCGGCGGATACTTCTTCTTGGATTTTAGTAACGGTCCAGGTTTGTGGGACTGTGGTTTTTTGAATTGCTGCTGTCGTCATTTGTTTTTGTTTCTCGTGTAAGGACTCCGTCAGTCTATCGACAGGTGAGAGCGTTTTCAGAAAGAAAGATCGTTTTCTTAAGGGTTCCTCTTGCGCTTCTAAACACAGGTTAATGACGTGGAAACTGCTTTACAACGCTTGCTTAACTCTCGCGAAATCTAGTTAGGTGTATGTGTTTCCTTTTTCCCTTTACTCAGTTTTCTCGCAAAGACACTAGCTCTCTTCCTTAATCGACATTTTTCGATCCTCTTTGGAGGTTCAGGCGATAACGGTTGCGACTACCGAATGGCTCAGCTTCCGGCTTAGGCTTCCCTCTAATCGCATGCCCGCGCTCGCGCTAGTTCCGATAACAGGTGTCCGGGAGCTCGTACCCACGCCTTTGTCCTCAAGGAAGTCCGCTGTCCATAACACTATGCACTCCTACCTGTTTCTCATCATTCTCGTTTCGCTCATGTCCGTTTGCACGGGTTTGGGCTGGGCAGACATCTTCGGCCGCAAGCGCGGAAAGCACTTCGGTCGACTTGCCACGGCACTCATTTGCGCCAGTATGACGTGGGTCTGGACGCTGGTTTTCAGCCTTGTGGCCGGCTCCTTCGTTGTGATTCTCGTGAAACTGCTGCCAAGCCTGGCTATTGCGGGCATTCTCGGAGCATTGGTTCCGATGAACAAGCACGCAAAGCCCATCGTTCCGAAGTCCTAACCATCACCCTCAACCAGAAAGTCATATGAACTACGTTTACCTGCTGTTCGGGCTGATGTTCATTCAGCTCGTGCTGTTTTGCACTGCAACCGGTTACCAGTGGACTATCTTTTCCGGGAAATTCCCGAAGCAGTATCTCCACCGCCGCGACATCTGCACCGGAATTGGATTCCTGCTGATGTACGTGCAGTCGGTCATCATCGCCCGCATAGCGCCCGACGCCGCTGGCAATTCGTGGATTGCCGGCTTGCTGTTGGGCCTACTCGGTGCCGTTCTTCTCGACCATGGCATACGCCGCCGCAAAGCCCTAATCCAGAAGAACAACAACCCATGAATCGTAAACCCAACGTCGTGATCGTCGGTGGTGGCTTCGGCGGCTTGGCTGCGGCTAAGGCACTGGCCGGGGCGGACGTCCAGATCACACTCATCGATCAAAACAACTACCACGGCTTCCAGCCGTTGTTCTTTCAGGCGGCTACCGCCGGACTCGCTCCAAACTGCGTCGCATCGCCCATCCGGTCGATCCTTCGCAAACAAGCGAACGTCCAGACGGTGCTCGCCCAAGTCACGTCGGTGGACCTCGTCAACGGTCGCGTTCATGCTTACAGCGGCGCTAAGGACGAAGCGGGGCCGGACATCACTGTGCAGTTCGACTACCTTGTGCTGGCTTCCGGCGCGCGCACGAACTATCGCGGCAAGGATGAGTGGATGCAGTTCGCTGTCGGGTTGAAAGACCTTGATGACGCGGTGGAGATTCGCCGGCGCATTCTGCTTGCCTTCGAGCACGCGGAGCGCGAGATCGACCCGACCGCGCTTGAGCAGCTGCTCAACTTCGTGATCATCGGCGGCGGACCGACAGGAGTTGAGCTGGCCGGTGCCATCGCCGAGTTGAAGCGACACGTGCTGGCGTCCGATTTCCGCAGCATCCACCCGGATCAAGCAAAGGTCATTCTCATCCAGGGTGGTGAGCGCATCTTGCCGCAAATGCCGGAAGGGCTCTCGGTCAAAGCTACACGTTACCTGGGCAAGCTGGGCGTGGACGTGCGCACCAAGCAGCGCGTGAAGGATATCACCGCCGCTGGTGTCACGCTGGCCGATGGAACGTTTATTCCGAGTTCGACGGTCATCTGGGCCGCGGGCGTTTCGGCAAACGCGATCACGCAGACCCTCGGCGTCAAACTCGACGATGGGGGACGAGTTGTCGTCGAGCAGGATCTGTCGATTCCGAACCATCCAAACGCCTTTGCAGTCGGCGACACTGCGCTCTTCATGCAAGACGGCAAGCCGGTTCCAGGCTTGGCTCCTGCTGCGGCGCAAGCCGGTCGGGCCGCGGCAAAGAACATCCTGCGCGATCTTGCCAACCAGCCGCGCAAAGATTTCCATTACGTCGACAAAGGCGTGATGGCTACGGTCGGACGCTCGCTGGCGGTGGCCCAGTTCGGGCGCCTGGAGTTCGGTGGGTTCTTGGCCTGGTTGCTCTGGTTGTTCGTGCACGTCACGTTCCTGATCGGGTTCCGTAATCGCCTGGCGGTCCTCTTCGATTGGGCGTGGGCCTACTTCACGTTCTCCCGTGGTGCCCGGTTGATTACCGGTCACCGCATGCTGGCTGGTGCTCCGGATTCCGTGCCGGATGCAGAGCCAGAGCCTTCGCCTGTGCCAGCTAAGGCCGCGCACTAACGTGAAGACCGCTCGGCCAACCGTAAGGCGGTGCCCGAGCGGGTCTGAGTCATTGTCCATTCGAGTCCCTATCTGCAAGAAAGGAGGAATACGTGCGTTTCCACAAACAAAAAAGTTCACCGACAATCGCCAGTGGAGTGAGTCAGGCGGATACGACGGTCGCTTCCATGCAGCCAGTAACCTTCTCGTTCTGGCTCCAGCTGCTTTGGCTTTCCTTGACCAGAAAGCGTCTGTCAAAGGCAGTCGAGGCCGCTGAATCATTCATTCAGGACTGCCGCGTTAGTGAGCATCACAATCTACCTGCGGCAGGAAGCTTCGTGCTTGCCTGCAATCATTACTTGCCGTCTACGGTGCTGCGTACCCTGTCTGCTGCGCTTGTAGGCGTGTCGATGGTGCGCCCGGAGGTGGTGGATCAGGTGATGATTGTTGCTGGAAGTGATAACAACCGAAAGCGCAGATTCCACCAGCGGATCGCCAAATTCCTAATGGACTTCATCTACCGCAAGTGGACGAAGAACCTCGTGGTAATCCCGCTCGGTAACGGAACCATATCGCTTTCTGCGCTCCGAGAATGGCGCAGGCGGGCAGCGTTGCAACCGGTGTTTGTCTTCCCTGAAGGACACGCCGCCAAGCACTTCCGGCAGGTTCGCCCGGGTGCAGGACGCTGGCTACGCGGACTTGGTGTGCCGGTGATTCCTATCGCCGTGTGGCATCAAGATCGTTGCTGGCATGTGCGCTTTGGTCCAGCGGTTAATTGGAGTGGCAATGACGACATGCAGTTGGGATTGGCCATCGCCAAACTCCTGCCTGCCGAACTGGCACCGGAGTGGTCTGCGGCTTGCCAGGTTGAAACACCATGATCTCTGATGCCTATCGGGTCATGTTGTCCCGACGGCATCCTCATTCAAAAAAACATGAAAGGCTCTACATGACTCGCTCAATCTATCTTCTCCTTTGCTGCGCCGCGCTGGTTGCGATCAGCGGTTGCGGCAAACAAGAAAAACCGGCGGAAGACGTGGCGAGCGTCAACCGCAAGTTGCAGGAGGGTGACGCCCTGGTGCAGAAATGGGCGGACAAACTTCAACCGGAGGCCAAAGGAAACTTCGTTCAGCACGAGGGGCTGACTGAGACCGATCCTTGGGGAAACTACCTCCGGCTTACCTATGACCACAGCACGTTCACGGAGACGCTGGAAATCAGGTCCGCAGGAGCGGATAAGGGCTTCGAGACTGCCGACGATCTCGTGCGCAAACGCGAGCACCGCAGCGCCACCGCGTTTCTCGGTGGAAGCCGCACGACCGGCACTGATCCGACGAGTGGCTCGGCTGTCGAGGAAGGGTGGGGCTGGCCGGTCTTCGCTGGCATCTGGCTTGTGCTCGGCGTGTTTGCTCTGATAATTGCCGAGGGACGTCGCAAGCGAGCCAATCGTTCTCTTGGCGCCCGGGCAGGCGAATCGCAGAGCGACGGGACACTGCGACGCACAACCAGGCAGCGGCGAGGAATCATCGGTGCCGCCTTCATCGTTCTGTTCGGTGGCATTGCCCTGGCGGCCACGTTGACGAGCGCGTTCTTCGGGTTGTTCGATTGCGACCCTTGCGACTGCGCTGGGAAAGTAACTGGTCGGCGCGGGGCGGCAGCGTGCGGCGACTTGTTCGGGGATTGCGATTGCGATATGCCTGATTCGGACTGCGGTGGTTGTGACTGTGGCGGCTGTGATGCACCGGATTGCGGTGGTTGCGACTGCGGCGGCTGCGACGGCTGCGACTGCGACTGCGGCTAATTCACTGCCCGGTTCCGGCGGGCGCCGTGACGCGTTTCGCACGCGGACCAACCATCCATGGTTGCCTTGCTCGGATGGATAGCCGAGCAGACTCACGGGAAGGGGCGCAGCATCATGCTGTGCCTCTTCCCTTTTGACCGAAAAATACTAGGTGATATAGTGTATTGTGCCTCACAAGTAAGCGTTCGGCCAACCCGCTGCATGCTAGAAGGAAATAATCTGTAGAGGGGTTCCCAAGGATGGCCAATTGATCTGGATAGGATCATGCTGGGGG
>JADYXS010000334.1 GCA_021772155.1 Candidatus Obscuribacter sp. | reverse complement strand
TGCATAAGCATTGGAACACCGAATATGGTGCCGAGCCCGTCTGCGTCACGAACTCTATTCTTGAATTTCGTGTGGCGAAACCGCCGAAAACCAAGGAAGGTGCCATCGCACTAGCTCAAGAACAATTTGTGTACTGCCCGGATATTGTTCATCAGGGATGCGAGACGATAGCGGGATTGGCTTCAGAACTCATTCACAGCCCGCGATGGTATTTTTGGTGGGATTAGTAGGGGCTGTGCCGCGGGCTTCTAGCCGGCATTGACCCTGGAAGCGCCGGCGTCTCGCCGGCATGGATCAAAGAAGATGCTTGCACCGAGCCGCCGGGACGGCGGCGCTCCCAGGCGAGCCACCCGGGCAAGCCACCCGGGCAAGCCACCCGGGCGAGGCATGGCATCATCCCTACAGCCTTTCTTTTAACCAATTGACGCTGTGATTCACCGCGTCCCAGGCCCAGTCTTCATGGGTGAAAGCATGATCGGCATGTTGAATCAGGTGAATATCGGTTTTTGTACCTGTGAAACTGCGACGCCAGTGATAGGCTGTGTCCACCGGCACTACTGTGTCTTCCACGCCTTGAACGATTAGCACAGGTTGCAAATATTTGCACACTGTGCCTTCAACGTTTAGTGCTTCTAGCGTTTCGAAAAACGGTTGCGAAAGCTGCATCATGCCGGCCTGGAAGTAGCCTCGGGTGCGCACGGACTTGAGAGCGGTGGTCCCATATAGCTTCTTCATGGTGGCAATCATGTCGTGTGGTGCTTCCCAGAGCACCAGCGCCTTCACGTCTTCCCGGCGGGCAGCCAGGCACGCGCCTGCCAGTCCACCGAAGGACAATCCGAGAATTGCCAGCCTTTCGCTATCGACGTAAGCTAGTTCGCGCAGGTGAGACAGCGAATCTGAAGCATCTTCAATTTGTGTTTCGATAGTCATTTTCAAAGTGTCACCGCCGGTTTCACCAGCCCCGCGTAAGTCTACGCGCAGTGCAACAATGCCTGCCAGAGCCAAAGTTGCTGCCGCTCTTATGAAAAGACCGTTGTGCTCATCGCGATTTCCACCAAGACCGTGCAGAAGCAGGACAGCCGGATATTTCTCCGAGCCGCCTGCTTTGAAGTCCGGAGGATGATGGATGTTGCCCTTTAGGGTTCCATGCATATGCTCGATAGT
Source organism: Candidatus Obscuribacter sp. (assembly GCA_021772155.1). Taxonomy (GTDB): domain Bacteria; phylum Cyanobacteriota; class Vampirovibrionia; order Obscuribacterales; family Obscuribacteraceae; genus JADYXS01. The sequence goes on along the minus strand of JADYXS010000334.1, from coordinate 2,335 downwards.
GACTGGCGTTCCCCAAAAGGTTTGGTTAGCAACCCCGGTCATATTGTCTTCCAGCCACGTCATTGTTCAATACGCACGCGCAAACACTACACGCTGATCGGTATCTTTGCCGCAGCGTATGCAATTGCCCGGAGTTGGCTGCCAGTCAAATGGAATAGCTCGGATTGTGGCTTTCGTTTCTTCCTTGATTTTAAGTTCGCACTCACCATCTTTGCACCAGTGCGATTCGATGAATCCATTGCTCTTATCGAGCGTCTTCTTCAACTGGTCGTAGGAGGAAATTTTGTGCGTGTTCTCGGCTCGGAATTTTAAAGCGCGTTCGAACATCTCTTTCTGCACTTTGTCCAAGAGTTCTGTGGTGTAGTTGTTGAGCCCATCTTGGCTGACTCCACGGAACTTCTCGCCGTTGTAGCGCACAGCTACTTCAACGACATTATTTGCCACATCTCTTGGACCGATGTTGAAGCGGACAGGCACCCCGCGCACTTCCCAGTAGTTGAACTTAAACCCAGGAGTGTGTTGATCCCGGTCATCCAAATGAACTCGAACAGTGGCTTTCAACTCTTGTTGAATCTGTCGGCAGCGCTCCAAAACAGAAGCTTTCTCTTCGTCAGTTTTATAAATTGGCACAATCACGACTTGATATGGTGCTAGTTTTGGTGGCAGGATTATTCCCTTCTCGTCACCGTGACCAAGGACAATCGCGCCAACCAGGCGTGTCGATACGCCCCAGCTTGTCTGCCAGGCATATTCCAGCGGACCTGCTTGGCTCTGGAATTGAATATTGAATGCTTTCGAGAAATTCTGTCCTAAATTATGCGAAGTGCCAGCCTGCAAGGCCTTTCCGTCGCGCATCATTGCTTCGATACAATACGTTCTGACTGCGCCGCGGAATCGTTCATTATCTGTCTTTACCCCAGTTAGAACCGGTAGTGCCAGCCAGTCTTCTGAAAGTACACGATAAACTTCAAGCATCTTGCGAGTTTCTTCTTCCGCTTCATCTGCTGTGGCATGTGCTGTGTGGCCTTCCTGCCAGAGAAACTCAGTTGTGCGTAAGAACAGTCTGGTGCGCATTTCCCAACGCACAACGTTTGCCCATTGGTTGATCAGCAACGGCAAATCGCGCCACGACTGAACCCATTTTGCAAACATGTAGTTGATGATCGTTTCGGAGGTCGGTCGGACAATCAAAGGCTCTTCGAGCTTCTTGCCGCCGCCGTGCGTGACAACCGCGCACTCCGGAGCGAATCCCTCAACGTGCTCCTTCTCCTTTTGGAGAAAGGATTCCGGAATGAACAGCGGAAAGTAAGCATTTTGATGCCCAGTGTCCTTGATCATCTGGTCAAGTGCGCGCTGAATGTTTTCCCAAAGCGCATAACCATATGGTCGGATGACCATGCATCCTTTGACCGGGGAGTAATCAGCGAGTTCGGCATTGCGAACAGCGTTCACATACCATTTCTCATCCTCTCCGCCCTTCTCGTCTTCGAGATCGTCGATTGTCTGCGCCTGTTCCTTCACATCCATCGAAGAATGAGCCTCCTGCCCGGTAACTGAGTGGAACAGTATAGCGGTTAGATAGGCAATCGCTCATAAATCCGTACTCGCGCTAACTTGCATAAGGTTATATTCGTTACGAGTTCGCGAAAAGAGTCTTTAGGTCTTTAATGCAGCAATCTGCCAGCGCTACAGTAACGTGCCTTTTATTATTCACTCACCAGAACTGAATCCCCCGAAAAACTCCATCCTGAACAGTTTCAATCGATTCCGTATGCACCTCTTGCGAGGCGGATTTGAACTGCTCTGGTGGCTTTGGGTTGTTTGTTCAGGCGGGTGCTGTTTAAACGCTAAAGGAGGAATCTATGTCGCGTACTCTCGTCTTTTTTTCGCTGCCGCCGAATCAGCTCGTCTACTTGGAGCTGGAAAATCTGGCAGGCAAGCCGGTCGAAGGCAATTTCCTCGTGCTGGAAGGCGTGCGCTACCGCGTTGTTGACGTCACCGAGAGCATCGGCGAAGTCAAGGCAGATGGCAGCTTCACTCCTCGCTCCGGGCTGGAGAAGCTGTTGGAGGTTCTCGCCGTGCTGTTCAACGACAACGCAATGAACATGCTCAGCGGGCTTCGCAACATCGGTTCCGGTGATCAGCCGAAAGCGACCGGGGGCATCTTCTTGCCGAGCAAGAGCCTCGTGGGCGACTTCGACCACGCGGTTGTGGTTCGCTTGAAGGCTCACGGTGGTAAGACGGCGGTCAACGATTTGCTTGGGCAGCTGCTCAAAGCACATTCGGCGACCGACGCACCAACTACGGCGCATGAAAACGTGGGCAACCACGGTAC
>JADYXS010000333.1 GCA_021772155.1 Candidatus Obscuribacter sp. | reverse complement strand
GAGAATCCATGGCTCTGGCGCTTAGGATGGCTGCCGTGGCAACTCACAGCTTTTTCCGATGTGGTGCTTGCCATAGCCCTACTGAAAACGACTTGGATCCCGCGCGCACCGGCAGTCGTTGTCATGCTGCTAACTCTGGTGGCAGTAGCCTTCGAACAGCCTGGCGAGTTCTGGTGGGTCACCGAAGGGATCCGTTTAGCTCAGGTTGCACATTCAACGGGCAATCTATCCATCTACCTTGTCCCGGAAGCCGGCATCTTCACCCGCGTAAGCGCCTGGGCAGCGTTGTTTTACAGTCTGTCTGCAATTGGGTGGAGCTGGTGCTTCGCGAAAGCGCGCACATGGAGCCGCATGCTCACTTGGTTATCGGTGGTTGCTTGGAGCGTTCTCATTGCAGTTTCAGTGGGTCCACTCATTCCGCCACCACTCACTCCGCGTCCAGAGCTGATCTCTGCAGGCAACGCGATTGGATTCATTTTACTCATGCTGTGGTTCGCTCTTGTCATGGAAATGGTTTTGCGCCGGTCCCGTCCCTTCACCAAGTATGGACGCGAAGCCGTTTGGCGTCATCCAACTAATAAACCGATTGGTTGGTGTCTCGATTTGGTAGCAAACAGCAGGTTCGCCCGCTACTTCGGCGAATGGCTCCCACCAATCGCTTTCGTCAGCGACATAACCGATGTTTGCTATATCAACTATCTCGTTGATGCAAAACTGTTGCAACCATTAGTGCCGTGGGGATTGGAGCTAAACCGAGTTGGTGACCAGAAACAGCACGCGCTATTTACGCTTCTCACATACAACCATGGCCACTTCGGACCGCGCATGTTTGGTCCTTTACGGCGATTCCTGCCATCGCCGGTGCAAAGTAACTGGCGAATCCACGTCTATGACCCTGCTACGGGCAAGCAGGGAATCCATTTTGTGACGACGGCTGTGAGCACAACCGCCAACGCGTTAGCCGCTAGATTGCTGTCAGACGGTGTAGCCATGCACGTCCCCAAACAGGCAAAGGTCCTCCGAGAAGATGACGGAACAATGATCGTGCGCTTGGACGCCGGTTCCGGAACTTCTCCAAGCGTTAATGCGATACTCAGCCCAGTTCCTATCGCGCAATTGCCTGATGATTGGCGCGCCTGCTTCCCAACTTATCGCGATATGCTTGCCTATTGCGTGCCTCAGGACCGCGCCATGTCATCGCAGCCTTGGTCAGGACGCATCTGCAGGCAGGAGATTGACCTGGGCATTCCACTAGAATCATGCGAGCCGCTTGCTGGAACAGTTCAATCAACAACAGCCGAAGAAATCGTCGGAAATGCTAAGCCGGTATGCTTTCGCGTCGCCCGAGTTAATTTCCTGTTCGCCCGTACAGAGTACGATGAGGTTTGACGCACGCTTTCGGGCAATTTCACTGGCTTGCCACATTTGAGCTGTATGATTCAATTAGCTAATTCTATTCTGAGGGACGATATGCCGGGCGACGGAAATGAACAAAGTCCAGCTTCAAAGGCTATCTCTGATACTAAGGACATAAAAACGGTCCTCGAAGATACGGCAGCCGGAGCCGGAGCCGCCGCTGCATACAAGATGTTTGAGCAAACAGTCAAAGATGCTAAATTCACGGGAAATGATGCAAGCGCTTATTTTCAGACCATGTCGCAATCGAAGGATCTCCTTCCTTCAATGACGATAGAGTACATGAATGACAGAGCACCGAAGAATGCAGCCGGGGAAATTGTTAAAAAAGACATCGACGCCAAGTTCGACGAACTCCTAAAGAATTCAAGCGATCCTAGATCAGCAATCGATCGCAAACGAACCTATCTTATAAGCCAAGTATTCGACAAATTAGCCACCGCCGGCGACAAAGATGCCTCGAGTATTTCGAAAGAAGACATGGCGAAATTGCGAAGTATGTCTCCCGCAGACCTAAGGAAATTTATGGTCCCTACGCCTAAGCGTAATCCGTGAATAAATACAAAGGACACCAGGATGATCGAACCGTGCCGTTTCCGCTGGTAATTACAGCAACCAAGGTTCCCTGCTCTATCCCCTTACAAAAGTGCGCATCAATGTTCGAGAATTTCCTCGAGGCACTGGCTCTAACAGCGCCGAAGCTAGGATTTATGAGGAACCCTGGTATCACAAAGGCATGCCCGTCGGCTCTCGACGTTTCAGTCAACTGGACATTGCAACACGCAACATCGGAGCGATTGTTGTGGGAGCCAGCGACGTGCAGGCAGAGCAATCTCAAGCAATCTCAAATGCGTTAGTCAGATTGATGCTTGACCTCCAGCTCAAAAGGATCTCCACAGGTATAGTGATTGTGCCCACGGATAGTTACGATGAGATCGCAGCTTGTCTTGGGCGCTACAATTTTTTCACCAATACCAACATAGATCTACAGCCAGGACCGCAGATGAGCATCCATCTACGGTCTTATCCGCGCGATAAAGACAACTACTTCTATTTCTTGAAATGACACTGATGTAGTTGGTGTGCAACAAGAGAGGACTGTTATTCCCGGAAGCGCAGGCGTCCCGCCTGCTGATGCCTGTAGCTGTAGGGGCAACGACAGGCTGCCGGTCGGCATGCTGTGTATTGGCCTCAAAGTTGCCACCCGTTGGCCCAATGTTGCCGGCTGTTGGCCTTTAATGTTGCCGGCTGTCAATATTTGAACTGGCGCTAACTTTTCAATCACTTTGATTTACCGTTTACCTTCACCTCTTTCCTCTTCGACGGTCCTTTTAGACACAGCTTGTATGAACTGTTCACGAGTCGATCGAGGATCGCATCCGCGATGGTGGCATTCGACATCGTCTGGTGCCAGTTCTCGACGGGGAGTTGGCTGATTAGGATTGTCGACTTCTTATTGCAGCGGTCGTCCACGACTTCGAGGAGGTCACGACACTGTTCCTCATTGATCGGAACCAGCGCGAAGTCATCCAGCAGCAACAGATCGATTTTAGCTATGCGGGCTAGCGTCTTGGTGTACGTGCCGTTAAGCCGGCTGACCGTGAGGTCATGGAAGAATCGCGGTGCCCTAATGTACCAAGCCGTAAAAGAGGACCTTAGGGCTTTGTGCGCGAGCGCACAGGCTATGTAACTCTTTCCGACCCCGGTAGAACCGGTAATGATCACATTGAGTCCGTCTTGGACCCACTTGCCTGTTGAAAGCTGCGCGACTAGCGAGCGATCGAGGCCTCGCACCTCTTCGAAGCTGATGTCTTCAATGCAGGCTGATTGCCGCAACTTAGCCAGGCGCAGCCGTTGTTCGAGTTTGCCGCTTTCCCGCTCGCTAAATTCCCAGTCGACGATTAGTCCGAAGCGTTCGTCAAAGGATAATTTGTGCAGGTCGGGGGTCTCAGCTTGATGTGCCAGGGCATTGACCATGCCGGGCAGCTTCAGGCTCCGGAGCTTGTCGGTCGTTGGATTGGTTAGCATTGTGTGAACTCCTTATTGATAGTAGTGGGAGCCGCGAATGTTTTCGTGGCTTATGCTGTTGGTTGATAATTCGATGCAGAGCTGCCGAGGAATATTCTCCAGACCGACTTTAAGAAGTTCTTTGACCAGCCGGTATGTTGGCAGCGCGAGTTGAAGAGCAATAAGACAAGCCGCTTCGAGCTGGTCAGCAGAGTGTTTGTTCTTCAAGTAATACAGGAGTCCGAAACACTGGTCGAAGGACAGCTGTGGATAGGGCTTTGATACCAAAATCGCTTTGACTATTGCGGTGGTAGCGGGACCGATGGCTTCTGCTTCTGCGATGAACTTTTCTGGACTGCGTCCGGCATATTCCCGATGTCTTTTTGGCATGTGTGCGGCAATCGAGGTCGTTTTGCCTTCGATGAAACTGCGTTGATGGCTTGCAATGCGCTGGTCTTCGTGCAAGATCTCGACGGTGGTGCCGGTAATTCGCGCATCTACTTCCTGGCCGACAAGACTGTGCGGCACACTGTAGTGGTGGCGCTCGATCTCGATGTGGTAAGTGCGCGGGACAGGCACGCTCACCAGCCATTGTTCATATTCAAATGGCACTGTAGGCAACGGTTTGAGCGCCGGTTGGTCGAGAGCCTCAAACCAGCTGCGCCTGTTACCCGATAGCTTCTTGAAGGACTTCTCATTGACGGCGCTGACCAGCTTGTTTACTTCGAGGTTGAGGTCTTCCAATGAATAGAATTCCACGTCCCTGAGCACGCCTAAGATCCAGGTTTCGATAAGTCCAACGCAGGCTTCGACTTTGGCTTTGTCCTGCGGGCGGTATGGTCTGGCTGGCATGATGACGAAGCCGTAGTGGTCGGCGAGTCGGCGATAGGCGCGATTCAGCTTCGGGTCGAATCGAATGTGCTGGATGACGCCACTCTTCAAGTTGTCCGGCACCACGCAGTTGGGCACACCGCCAAAGAATTCCAATGCTTTGACGTGACATGTGAGCCAAGAACGGATGTCTTGACCGCTGCACGGATAGACGAAGCTGTAGTTGCTCGCACCAAGCGTGGCAACAAAGAAGTAGATTGTTTGGACCTCGCCTGTAACGCGGTCCACAACGTGCTTCGTTTTGCCAGCAAAATCCACGAACAGTTTGTCGCCGGCAACATGCTCCTGCCGCATGGTCAGGTTAATTGAGCGCTTCCACTTCCGATACAGCTTGGCGTAGTGCCCGTAACTGACACCATCTGGCACCTTTCGCCGGTACTCTTCCCAGAGGAGCTCCAGTGTCATCTTCGCGTCGCGCCGTTTGAGCTCGCGATGAATATTCTCGAAATCCAATCCGTCGTCGACTGACGCGTCGGACGAGCGCGGTTGATACAGTTTCAACCGCCGTTCCAGATCCGCGTTAGAAAGCTGTTCTACTTCCGCTGGATTAAACCCAAGGGCCAATGCAGCTCTGATGCACTTGTGCACGCTCGGGCGCGAGACTCCGACAGCCTGGCTAATGGCATTGCCAGACATGCCGGATTCAAAATGCAACTTCAGTATTTGCTTGATGTCGCGCATTGCAATTCTCTCTCGCACCATGGAATCCTCGTCTCCGTCGAACCAATCGACGACAAGAATCCCGCCTTGCGCAGCGCTAAATTCAAATACGGTGTGACACTTAATGCAGTCTAAGATTCGACCCTTCGGAGATTAACGAAAGGCGCATCTCAAGTGGCAACATTAAGGCCAATAGCCGGCAACATTAAATGACAACGACCGGCAATATTGAGGCCAACAGCCGGCAACTTTGGTGACAATACACAGGCATGCTGCGCATGGCGCCACCCCTCTACAATCCATGAGGGCAGGTGTTACGTCAATGTGGCAAGATCGATCACGAAGCGATAGCGGACATCGCCGTTCATCATTCTGTCGTAGGCTTCGTTGATTTTGTCGATCGCTATCACTTCAATGTCCGCAGCAAGTCCATGTTTGGCGCAGAAGTCCAACATTTCTTGCGTTTCAGGCAAGCCACCAATCATCGAGCCGGCAAAACTGCGGCGCTTCGGGATCAAGCTAAAGGCTGGAACTTGCAGTGGCTCGGGCGGCGCACCAACTAGCACCATCGTGCCGTCGCGCTTTAGCAGGCTCAAATATTGAGTGATATCAGCACTGGACGATATCGTATTGATGATCAAATCAAAACTGCTTGCCAGCGCCTTAAAAGTCGCAGGATCAGACGTCGCATAGGCAGCCTTAGCCCCAAAGCGCTCAGCATCGGTCTTCTTTCGCAGTGATTGGCTCAAAACGGTCACGTTTGCACCCATGGCATTGGCAATCTTGACTGCCATGTGACCTAGTCCGCCTAGCCCGACTACCGCAACTGATTTGCCCGGACCTGCCTTCCAGTGCATCAGCGGCGAGTAAGTCGTAATGCCTGCGCACAACAATGGAGCTGCTGCATCGAGCGGAATCGACTCCGGAATCCGCACAACAAAGTTTTGATCGACGACAACCTGCTTTGAGTATCCACCGTAAGTAGGCGTCTTGCCATCACGCTCGTAACCGTTGTACGTCGCGACCGAGCCTTTCTCGCAATACTGTTCGAGCCCTTCCTTACACGAATCGCAAGTTCGGCAAGAATTCACCAGACATCCAACACCAACCCTGTCACCGACTTTGAATTTCGAAACGTTTTCACCGACCAAGCCGACGATCCCTGCGATTTCATGCCCCGGAACCATCGGAAAAATTGCATTGCCCCATTCATCTCGAGCTTGGTGGATATCTGAATGGCAGACGCCACAGAACTTGATTTCGATTAGAACGTCATATACACCGGGTTGCCGGCGTTCAATTTCGAAGGACTCCAGCGGTTGGGTAGGAGATTGAGCCGCGTATGCTTTGGTTTTCAGTTTCACTGCTGGCATGCTGTTACCTGCTGGGTGTGATAGTGGTTCAAGAGATCTGAGATCGCACATTGTACGCAGATTGGACAGATTAACTCAATGCCGTCAACGATACCGAGAACGAGAAATCGGTCAGTGCAGACCGCGATTCGCTGCCTCTTTGTGCTCTCTATGTTGAATTACGCATTGACAGACAGCGCCATCACGCGCAGTCTTGTAAGGATCGCCCAGAGTGTCGCCATGCAATTCACTTTACCAAAAGTTTGTTTATTACTTATCGGAATAATTGCCGGTATGGCAATCATGATCGCCATGCAACGAACAGCGCAGCAGTCAGAAGGAAACAAGGCCGTGGCCCAGCAAACTGAAACATCGGCCGAGCAAAGTAAAACCGTTTCACAACCATTTGGCACGGAAGTACCTTCAAGCGGAGCTGCGCAAGCACTTGGGACTCAAACCGCGGCACCGCAGCCGCCACCGGACGCTGCCCTTCCACGGATGCCTGGAGCCGTCAGCGGACGAATGATGGAGTACGAGCAAACAACCAGCGGCTATCCAATCGCCATCGGTCGCAGAGCAGTCGACAGCGACGCAAATGGAAGCACTGCATATGGTGGCACGAGTGAGAAAAATATTGAAAATGCCACTAACAACGCACCAGTTGCTTTGGATGAAAACGGCACAGTTGTAACACCAGAGCCTAGACAAATCGGACGGAATGGAATGATTTCTAACCCTTGCATGGATCCGGCGTCAGTTAAAGGAAAGGCCTACAGCCACGCGTACTAGTGTCCGCCAGGCAGCTTGCTGTCCGTTAAGGGCGGGCCTGGGTTTGCAGGTGGTGCTGCAAGGTAGAGGTCATTTCCTTGCCATTTGCTTTTTAGAACCGGCGTTTGCAGCTCTCCTCGATCGTGCAAGACTTCCTGTTGAACCTGGTCTTTCATGAATTGGAAGGCCGTTCCGAGAGAGGTTTTATCACCCTGCTTTCGAAGCCCTTCAATGAGGTAATGCGTGAAAACGCCATTGGGATATTTGTTCGATTCCCAAGAGATTTGGGAAGGCTCGCTGGAGCAAATTACGAGTTGACCGGTACCTTGGGCAATGATGTCAGCGTCGAAGTTTGCCTGTCTAAAAATTCCCTTTGCAGCTGGGGTCGCGGCGCCGCTGTGACAGGCATCAAGCAGCAGCACAACTCGGTCTGAATGTACTCGGTCTTTGACCATCTTGCACAATTCCGGCATCGCTATCCCGGTTGCATAGAGGCTGTTCTTATCGGTGTTATGTGCCACCAGGTAGTTTGTGCCACGCACATCCGCTTTGGATGGGCTACCGTGACTGGATAGATATATGAGTACAAGATCGTCCGGATTTGCAACACGAGGCAACCAACGATCGCCGATTTCAGCAATAATATTTTCGCGTGTGGCTTGTTCGTTGGTGATTAAATGCACGTGGTCTGGCTGAAAGTGTCCTTCGTTAATCAGATAGTTGCGGAAGTCTTCCGCGTCTTTCGCCGGGTACTTAAGGTTTATCGATGAATCTTGAAACTTGCTGATTCCAATCACAAGTGCCCATTTATCCTTGACTGGACGATTGATATTGGCCTGTGCTAACGATGCTGCACCATTTGGCAAGTTCTGAACTGCTCGCACGCCGGCTTCCATCTTGCCTACTTTACTGCTGAACAACGCAAGCAGTTCGTAGGATCTATGGTCTGGTGGCACCATAGCGATCAGATCAAGATTCGATCCCAGCGACATCTCCTTAGCGGCAGAAGCCCGCTTACTGAGCTCGTCAGCATCGGCTTCGCGTCCCATTCCGCGCAGGCATTGCGCGTAGCCATCGACGGCTGCAGAACTGTACGGGTGGTCGCTGCCCAGATTTTTTTGCGTTATTTCTACCGACCTCTTATACAACTTGTCTGCTTGTGGCAGCTTGCCTTGCTTAACATACAAGTCCCCAAGATTTTTATTGGTCTCTGCAACCTCAGTGCTATCGGGACCGAGATTTTTATAGCGAATGAGCAGCGCGCGGCGGAGCATCTTTTCGGCATCTTCATAACGCTCCTGGGAGGCATAAGCCAGGCCGGTGTTATTGGCGGTCTCAGCAACAAGTGTGTGGCTTTCACCCAACGACTTCTCACGAACTGCAAGCGCACGCTCGAACAATGGAACTGCGTCCTTCGCTCTGCCTTGCAGCTGCACAGACAGTGCAAGTGCATTCAAGCATTCAGAAGTCTCGAAGGATTGAGCTCCCGAAGTCTTTTCCCGCATGTCGAGAGCGCGTTTATAGAACGATTCTGCTTCTGCAGGCTTGCCTTGGGACAAATAGCATTTGCCCAATTCGTAGAGACTGGTTGCAGCAAGCGGACTTGCTCCGCTTCCAGCCTGTTCTACTGCTGCGCCCAACAGTTCCTCTGCTTCAGTGAAGTCCCCCACATTCAGGGCGCGAGCCCCTACAGATGCGAAGGTCTCGGCGCGAGAATCAGTCGGCAAGGAAACAGCTTTTTGCACAGAAGGATCTTTGCTCGTCTTCAATGTCAAATCGACGGCCAGAAATATTTCATCCACGCCGTGGTCAAACATTTGTTGCTTCTCTTTCGACAATTGTTCGCGGTTGATTCCCATTTTGCTCAGGGTATCTGCAGCTATTCCCGGTGCCGTAACCTGGTCCTCCGCTTTGTCGCTGCGCTTACCTAACAAGAGCCAAACAGCCAACTGAGAAATGATTGCCTCGCGACGTTCCTTTGCGAACATAGTCTTGTCGAATGCGCCGTTGCGGCTGAGGATACGAGCGGCTTCAACGATGGAGGCCAATTGCTTCCAAACAGCTTCGTCAGGGTAGGCACCAACGTCGAACTCTGCCTCCACTGCCCCCGGCGGCTTAACGGTCTTGGTAGAAACGCACATCGTAGGAACTTCCGCCCAGATAGTTCCACCGGCCGGCACAGTCACAATGCGATCTTGGGTGACCATCATGTTTTGAATCGACAAAGTTCGAGAAAGCAAGATTTCGTTTGCTGGTATCACTACTTTCATTGCGGTGTTAGTTTTGTTTGTAAGACCTAATTCGACTTTGGCAGTGGTCTCACCGTCTCCTCGAACCTTCATCGAAAGCGCGCCCTCTTTGAGCGCCGCACGCAGTGTGGTCCATGTCGAAGTAAGGGCCGGGACGGCAGCCGAGGCCGTGGTGCATAACGCGCACGCCATCAAGCAACCGATCAGGAGTAGGGAATTGATTCTTTTGGCAAGCATTTCGTTTGTCTGCAAGATTAAGAGAACTGAAGATTATAGTCGAAGTTGGCTCACTATCTGTAAGCAGTTGTTCCCATCTGTACGACTTTTGTTGTAAAGCCTTTGACCAGACTTTACGACTATCGAATAATGCAGGCATGTTAGCTGACCATTGGTTGGCAAGATACCGATTGCATTAGATGGACATTAGCATTTGGAGCTGATCGTGAGACTTATTGCCCTAATCTTAATTCTGGTGTTCGCAATTGAGACGACGTTATACTCACCGGCTGCTTATGCTGCCACAGCTACATTC
>JADYXS010000332.1 GCA_021772155.1 Candidatus Obscuribacter sp. | reverse complement strand
TTATTGGCCAGATCAACGGTGATGAATGTCTCGGGATCGTCGAGATCGATAGTCGTCTTATACAGCGGAATACCCTGAATTTTCATCTTCTCGAAACGCAAAGGTTTTCCGTGCTGAGACCGCCGTTTCATCAACTTTACATGCGTTTCTTCCGGATCGTACGGCGGCAGCGGTGGAGCCATAAAAGGAGGCAGGTCCGCAGTAGCGTGCGGGTCTTCATCCGGATCGGGCGGGTTGACGCTACAGTCGGTTTGCGCGGAATTGCTTGCAATTGGATCACTATTGCTCAGTTCGTCTTGCGACGGTAGAGGCGGAGCCATAAAAGGCAAGTCAGCAGTGGGATTGGAATCGTGAGCTTGGTCCGCCGGAGCTGGATGCGTTTGAGCCGAGCTGAAAGCTGCGACCCAGGAGACCGCACTGCCTATGCCTTTCCAAAAGTTCTCCGTATTCTTCGAGCCTTGAAAATACCAGCAGAAGAGAAACGCGCTGACCGATGCTACCGTTGCCAATTTCAGAAAACGCAGGACTTTGTTCCGCATCAACGCACCCAAGCTAAGAGATCAGTTCTCCTGAACAACTTATCTTATTCAATCGAATAAAGTTCCGTTTCATCCATGACCTTAGTCATTAATCTGATAGAAGTGCTTGAACAAGTCGTTAAAACTTTTCCGGACTGACGGCCGTCGGGATGGCGGCGCTCCCGGGTTCGCTAAGACTGCTGCAAAAGCTGTTTCAGAAAGGCCAGCCTGGTGTTCGCCTGAGCAGCCAGATACGGATTGAATCGGGGATTATGACTTCCGATTTCTTCGCAGGCGGCGAGCAACTGGCGGGCAAAATCCTGCGCTGCGCAGTCGCCCTTACGAGCGCAAACAGTGACGCCGATGTATCCATAGCGACCAAAGTAGCCAGTTTGCGGATCCGGTCGCCGCATGTCTAGAACTACTGTCTCAGGGACACCTGTATCCGGCGCAAGAATCATGTATTCAACGATTGTTCCGTGAACTGCAATCACCATTGCTCGATCAACCATCGAGTTAAAACAGGGCAGCATGACATAGTCGCCGACAAACAGTTGTCTCATGTTGATGTCTAACACAAGTCCACCCGGCTGAGGCACGAAAGGCTGATCAATATCATGATCAGGTGGTATTGGTAGATCAGATGGAGTGGGCATTCGTTCAGGCATGTCGGCTACAACTTACTAAGGTGATCGATTGGCGTGACGCAACTGCCAGCTACAAGTTCCCGCCTATCCTTTAGCCTTCTGTTTCTTCTCCGGTAAAGATGCCCAGAGCAAGCCACCCAAAGCAAATCCAAACACAAGTGTATCGGGAAAGTAATGTCCTAGCTTCACCACATGCGGCATCACTTGTGCAACACCACAAAGAGCCAAACTCGGGGACAACAAGGCGGCAATAAACTTGATCGAACCGGTTAAGAATGCACCTAATCCAAGCGTACCGATGTTGATACCAAAAACTATCACCCCGAAGAGACATTCAAGCCCCCAGAAGGCGGCATTAAAAATGAGCGAAGCAAACAGGGCGCCCAACCAATCTCCCTGAAATTTGACGCCGGAGATATATGGTGTCACATAGACAAACGCCATGGTGACTAAAGCAACTCTGACTAAAATTCGACCAAGCACTGAAAGTTCTTTCTAGCGAGTCGTCGAGACTCGATGATGGGTGTGAACATTATAAGCCAACGGGATCTTTGTGGCGCATCTATCTCCACAGATGTCTTAAAGAAACCTCTCTCAGGCATTGCGCTTAAACAATGGCTGAGCCGATTTCACACATTTTTCGGTAGAGCCCGTTGCGTTCAATTAATTCTTCGTGCGAGCCCATTTCAACGATCTGCCCACCTCCCAGAACGGCGATTTTTCCCGCTTTCTTCACTGTGGCAAGACGGTGCGCAATAATCAACGTCGTTCGATCGTGCATCAGCTCTTCCAAGGCTTCTTGTACGCTATGTTCAGACAGTGGATCTAGTGAACTTGTCGCTTCATCCAGAATCAAAATGTCTGGATCGCTGATTAAAGCTCGGGCGATAGCTATTCTTTGGCACTCGCCTGCTGATAGCAATGCGCCACGTTCTCCCACTGGTGAATCAAACCCCAACGGCAACTCCTGTATAAAGGACAGAGCATGGGCCTGCGTGGCCGCCTGAATGACCTCGCTTTCGGTTGCATCGGGACGGCCATAGCGAATGTTATAGCCGATGGTGTTGTTAAACAAAAAAGTGTCCTGACTGACCAGACCGATACTCCTGCGCAACGAACGGACATCAAACTCTCTGATGTCATGATCATCGAGCAGAATCGCGCCCTCAGTAACATCGCAGAAACGACAGAGCAAGTCCGCTATGGTTGTTTTACCAGCACCGGATTCACCAACTATCGCCAAGGATGTGCCTTTTGGAATCGAAAAATCAATACCTCGCAAAATCGGTTCAGCACCACGGTCATATGCAAATGCAATCGATTCGAATCGAATTTCCTTTTCTAAATGTTTGTAATTGATGGTGCCATTTTGTATAGGACGTTTGTCCTCGGCCTGTAAGAATTCTGCCAAAGCCTCTGCGCTGGGCAAGTTTCGAGCCAGGTCGGCGCGCCTTCCGTTTAAGACTCCAATGTGCGTCAACAAGCGAAACAACAAAAAGAGAAATGTCACCAGAACTGCAGAAAAGCCCTGCCCTTCGTCGGCCGGTATGAGCATTCTGCCAATCAATACAACTGCGACCAGGGCAATTGTTCCGGTGAATTCAGTTGTTGGTCCAACTGCAGTGGTCACCAGACCGGACTTATAAGAGTCATCAGCACATTCTGCAGATAAGGTTAGAAGCCTGTGCTGTTCCCGAGCTTCCGCTGCAGCAATCTTCACAAGCCGAATACCGACAAAAACTTGTATAAGCCCCGATGTAAAGCTTGCTGCATGGACACGGGCTTCCTTTGCGATGTGGTGAGCCCGCTGAAGCATTGAAAGACTGATCGGGACGATGAGTACATAGATCAAAATTGCCACGATCGTCAACGGAACTGACAACCAGAGCATGAACAGAAGGAAAACTGACAGCATTAAGACCAGTGAGAACAACTGGGAGACAGCAACCAGTACTCGTGACGCGTCCTCAACATCGCGCCAGGCCAAATGCACAAATTCGCCTTGCTTGACTGTTGCAAAATAGCTTAACTCCGCTTGTGTCAATACTTCCAGAGTTCTTCGTCTTAAGTCTTCGGTAGCCAATCTGGTCAACTGGAAATACACTGCATTAGTCAAAAAGAGCAGCAAGTTTTTGAGTCCGATGGCACCAATCAAGACAGCTGCAATAAACGCTGTCTTTTGATCACCCGGAATAGCGGTAATAATGCCTTGAAGGTAAGTAATCACTTTAGGCGCGCCGTGCAAATTCAACGGGTGACCAAGTAATTCCAAGAGAAGTGGGGCCACCATCGCTACGCTGATGCCGCTGATGAACGCTGAAACAAAGCTCAGCAGGATACTTATGGCAAGCCAGCCAGGGAATTTCCTAACGGAGTCATACAGCAGACTAGAAGCGGTAATTGTCGACAATAAAAAGCCCCAATCGACCCGTGACCAAATATTCGCGTGAGCGTATCCATAATAACCCAATCCAGAGTCCAACAACGCTAACAGATGGACGGCGCACGATACAGCGGAAAGCAATTAAATCGACAGCTAGAAAGGCAATTAGCCCCTCTTTCTGGGACCGAGCACAGTTCATCAGCCCGCACTGCACGCGGTGCTGACAAACTGACACCGGTCATTCAACAATGCTGCAAGGTTTACTTGCGCGCTCGTCCAGTTGCAGTGAGAGCCTTCAAAATCAGGCTCGCCAAGCCAAAGGTAAATCGAATAATATCCCCGAGGATACCGAGAACGCCAGCTATAACCGGCTCAGGCCTTACTCCGGCAAGTAGGCAAAGGGTCCCAATAAGAAATAACGGCAATAAGAGTGGGCTAAGCACATTTACGAGAAGCCACTGAGTTAGATCGGGCATAGTTTTTCTCCTTGTAAGAAATTGCCAAAGTCGACTGACACGGCGATGCAGCACGAACACCTGCCGGTGCTCGAAATGAACTGAAAACGCAGAATCAAATGGGCGTGTAGAGAATTCCCTTGAAATTGTTAGCGAACAAATGTGTCTCTAACTAAGCAGTCCGTCCGCCTTCCAAACCATAGACTTGCCATCCGGATGCCAACAGGAGGCGGCTTGAACAGATAACCAAACGAGAACTGTTCTAGCGCAGCTTGGCTCAGGTTCGCGTCAACCTAGCGCAGCGATTTAAGGCAAACAAACGAAGCGCCCTGTTCGTAGGGGCAAGACCTGTCCCGCCATGTTTTGATTGGGAGGGGCTTGTCCCAACCCAATCAACATACAAGGGGAGGGGCTTGTCCCCTCCCAATCACCGCTTGACATTCAACAGTGCATCCCAACTATCCCTGCACAGCGGGAGCCGAAAGGAAGGGCAAGCCCCTCCCCTACTTGGACCGCAAAATGACAAGCGCCTCCCCCGAAAGGTCCCAGCTCGTCAAGAGGGAGTAGCTGACTGAGCATAGTTTTCGCTAAGAAACGCAACTGTCACGCGCCCTTGCTTGAATTGAGGGGCTGCAAGCGAATAGGTTTACGCATCCTGTTTCTCTTAAATCAAAGACTCTTAATAACTTCCCAGCAAACCAACCCACTTCGCAATAACTTTTTTACGTAGCGCCTTCGGCGCTGCCACTTCGCTTGTTCTATTGAAAAGCCGGAGAGGAGGCACCATGCCTGCTGACAAATACACCTCCCTGGCTGCTCTCAAGGAGCATCTGGGGATCAACGCCTGGCACTCACGCGTCGCCGACCGGCGTTCGAATATCACTATCATCTCCCCCCATGGAGGCTACATCGAAGCAGGTACCTCGTCCATTGCGCACAAGATCGCAGGGCGCAACTACAACCTGTTCGACTTCCAAGGATTACATCGCGAAAACCCCCAGGATCTGCACGTTACAGCCACGAATTTTCGCGACAGACAGCTCACGGCAATGCTCGACAACTCTGTTGCTGCAATATCAATCCACGGGATGGGCAACCAGCGTAAGGCAGAAATCTGGCTTGGTGGGCTCAACAAGCACCTGAAAGGGCTGGTGCTCGAAGCGTTGCGGAAACGCAATTTCGCAGTGAACCCGGAAAGCCCCCTTTACCGCGGCGAAAGTCCCAGAAACGTCGTCAACCTGGCGAGCAATTTCGGCGTGCAGCTTGAAATTTCCGACGAGCTGATGGCCGAGCTGTTCATCCGTCGGCGCTTCACAAAAAGTGGACGTTGCCCCAAAACAAATCCTTGCTTCGACGCGCTTGTCGCCGCTGTGCGCGAGACCATCGAGCCATACCGCGCATCATTGCTGGCACAGGAGCGCAGCGCCTGATCCGCCGAAATTCGACATGGGGTGCAAGTGCATCCCATGTCTCACATCAGAACACATCACGCGAGCGCCATTGCGTCCGCGCGATACCCCGTCCGGTTCCATGACATCAACCGGCATTTACAGAGCATTTTTATATGTCCAATATCACATGGCAAAAAGACGGGCGCAGAATTATCGCCGATGGCAATAGTTCCCTGGCCCAAGTCAGAAACGGTTCTCGCTGGCGCAAAGCCAATGACCGCGAAACATCTGAGATCTACAAGCTCGCGTTCGAGGAACGCCAGCAGGTGGGTCCGTCAAAGAAGTCGCCACTTCAAGTCAAGCAAGCGCTCGGGGAAGCGCAGCATCTGCTCGATGCGCTGTTCTCGCAGCATCCCTGGCATGGCGTGAATCCCGGCGATGAATGTCCGCGGATCGTCAATTCCTTCATCGAAATCGTGCCGACCGACACGGTCAAATACGAGCTCGATAAACGCTCCGGACATCTGCGCGTAGACCGCCCCCACCGCTCCTCCAACGTCTGTCCCTCCCTGTACGGCTTCATTCCGCAGACTTACTGCGGCAGCAAAATCGCCGAGTTGTGCAGCCTGCGAACAGGTAAGGGCAAGATGAAGGGTGACGGCGATCCGCTGGACATTTGTGTCTTGACGGAAAAGGACGTTTCGCACGGCAACATCTTCGTTCGCGCCATCCCGATCGGTGGTTTGCGCATGATTGACGGCAACGAAGCCGACGACAAAATCATCGCCGTGCTGGAGAACGATGTTGCATATGGTGGCTACCAAGACATCGACGATTGCCCTGCCGGCCTAATCGATCGGCTCGAGCACTACTTCCGGACCTACAAACAGCTTCCCGGAGAGAAGAAGCGTCGCGTGCAAATCGCCGCTACCTACAACCGCAAAGAAGCGCATGAGGTCATCCGGAGAAGCATTCAGGACTATCGAACTGATTTCGCCAGCCCCGAGCAGAGGCTGCTTGCGCTGCGTACGATTCTCGGCTACTAACTCACCCATGATTGCCTTTGCATCGGCAAGACATCCGGCGGCGCATAGCGCCTCCCATACAGAAAGGAGGGCTTCCATGCAGAAGCGCCTACGTAACTTCTTCGTCAACGGCGCGCATTTGCTGCTCGCGATGCTCTTGGTGTTCTCTCTGTTCGGTCCGTTTCCCTGCGGCTTTGCAGCAGCCTGCGTAACAGTGAGCACGCTCTCGATGCTGCTTCTGATCACTCAGAGCCCACGGCTTCTGAGGACATACTACAATCGCTTCTCGCGTATCAAGTATCGCGGTCCAGTTGCTATCGGCTGCGCGCTTTGCGTGATTGCATTTTGCGCTGCCAATACAGCTGCGGTGGCTTACGCCGCTGTAGCGGAGTTAGCAGCCTGGCTGGTTTTACTCACGATTTACTTGTTCAATGCCCGGCGCTTTCCAGTCGTCGGCGATGGACCGTTGCCGGCCAATACCTGGCTCAATCCGCCGGTGGAAGCCATGAAACCGGGTTACGTCGTGCTGATGAGCGGGATGATTTCCCGCAAGTTGAAAGTCAGTGTCGGTCACATGGAGCTCATACTGGATCGGCAAAAGGGCAGCCGCAAAATGCTGCACACCTTCACGGCTTACATCGAAAAGGGCGTGATTTGGCACACTGCGCGTTCTGCACTCAAAGGACAACTTGCGTCCGGGCATTACATCGCTCTGAGACCCAAACAGCCGTGGACTGTTGAACAGAACGACGAAGCCATGAAAATCGCCCTTTCGATCTTCGAGGCCAACAGACAGTGGCTTGCGCGTGAACTTCCGCGGCGGCTTGCGAATCTCGAAAGATGGTTTCCGGAATCTCGCTGCAACAAGCCTGTGCTGCGCTGGTTCATGCCTCGCCTGAAAGCCTGGTTCCAGACTCAATACCTGCCCACCGGTTACGACGGCATTTCGATGCGCATTGGTACTCGGCGTAAAGATCAGTGGACCTGCCAATCGGCAGTCACAGATGTCCTTGAGGCGCTGGGAGTCCCAATCGAGAAGTACGAACGCGGTCTGCTCGGGCTCGGAACTGGTGCACTCGATTTGCCCAATCCGATCGAGTTCATCGACGATTCGGCCTACGAGCTGCTCACAGTTGAGCATCAGCAGGCGTTCGAAGCGAGTCGGGCAGCCTCGGATCCGACCGACAAATAATCATCGCGCATGCAACGTGTTTGCATTAGCAGCTAGAGCGACAAGCTTTGGCATCGGCTCACCTACATTTCCGCGTTGCGCCGATCGGCAGCAACCACCTGACGCCCGGCCATTTCTCTGGGCGTCCTCACTGACACAACTGAAGGAAAACAAAGCATGGCTGAACGCATTACTCTCGTGGCTGCTAACGCAGGCGGTCAAACCCTTGTCGTCGAATTGCAAGCTGGTATCAACATCGATCAGGTGCTGACCCTGCTCAACAGAGGTGGCGACATTCGAAGCAACGAAATCATCCAGTGGGCACCACCGCCTTACGAAGGTGGCACCACGCTGGCGAAAATCGTCGGGCGCACTGCCGCACCAACGCCGGTCTGGGCAGTCCAACACGAACATACGGACTGCTGCCCGGTGCTGCCCGAGCAAGAGCGTGGATATCTGCCTGTCACTTCTTGAAGTGGCACAGCCCACCGGCAAGTTCGTCGCTGAGTATCTCGACGGCGCCCGGCAAGCGTTTTCCAAGCTGAAGGCAGAACTCGCTCCACCCCAAGTGGACGCAAGCGCTCCGGCGGCAAACTAGAGACGCAACTGAAACTCGGACGGGCAGGTGACTGCTCAAGACACGGGACCGGTCCTATCCGGTTCCCTGTCATTTTCTGTTTACCGCGAATGAAAGGACCAATTTCAATGGCCTCGTCAACAATGACGCAGCTCCTACTTCTGGCTGTACCTGATAACACAACCGTCTCTTACGCAGCGTTCCAGAAGTCTGTCGGCGCTCCTTTGGCTAACCTGCTCGACGTTGCCAATCCACAGTCTTTGAGCCGCAAGGGCAACCATGTGGTGCTTAACTGCGCCGCTGTCGTTAGCAATTCCGCACACGGTGTGACGGTCAACGCTCAAAAGATCATCGAGTTCGACCTCGACGTGAACGCGCCCGCCGGTCTGAGCATCAGCAAGATCACTGGCGTGAGCATGAAACAGTCGCTCTTGTCCGGTGATCTTAAGGAGTTTACCTTGGTGCCGGACGCGAGCGGCGACAGCACGCTCACAGGAAAGCTTCAAGTCTCTCGCTGGTTGCCTTTTGTGACATTTACGCGCACGATCGGAGCTGATGGAACGGTGAAGTAACGCCGTCTCTCCAGTACGAATCAAGACGTTGGAGCGCTGATTCAGCGTAATGGCACAGTACCACATACGGTGCGAAAGGTGGCAGCACGTGCTGACCACCTTTCGCTTGGGGCAGATCGCCGCCAAAAAAATTTACCCACAGCGCCACCGCTGGTAGTGGCACCCCAAAGCACTCAAAACAAGGAATAGTGCGGCTTAACTTTGCTTAATTGCCAACGCGCTAAGCTAGCTCGTGAGAGGTTCTTAGGCGCGCCTAGATGGGGCAAGTACGAAAAGCCATCCCCAGAGGCATCCTTGACCCATAGTCGAGACAAAGACCGCAAACCACGCCCCACTGACGGCAAACAAGAGTCTCGTTGACAATTGCGGGGAGCCTCTGGGGCCGGCATGCAATTGCTCTTGGTTACCATTAACAATTAAGCTCAATTCAATATTCCTTTCGATTAACTCACTTAAAGCAAAGCAA
The DNA here is from genome assembly GCA_021772155.1 of Candidatus Obscuribacter sp. Lineage (GTDB taxonomy): Bacteria > Cyanobacteriota > Vampirovibrionia > Obscuribacterales > Obscuribacteraceae > JADYXS01. The sequence goes on along the minus strand of JADYXS010000332.1, from coordinate 2,619 downwards.
CCCAAACAAAGCCCTTGCACTAACCCAGCGTCTTTCTAAGCAGCAGTACTGCTGTGATGATAGTTGCCTTGTTGCGCGGTCTTGCTCATGTGATTGGTCGAAGGAATTTGCAAGATGGCAGACAAACTGTTCGTTCGGCCTTGAGCCTGGAGTATCTATGACCAACAAAACGCTGGTGATTCTTGTCGGCGCAGCTTTCGTCTTGTCCGTTGGATCTTTCATGCTGCTTGCGCTCTAATCCTCGGCCTTTGACCCCCTAGAAATCGGGGACAAAGACTTATCTTTTACACAAAGGACATCTCGCATGACATCTCAAGAAATGCGACCGCCTTCCATCCAGCAGCTTGGGCCGCATCTTGGCGTAGAGCTGGGGTTCGCCATGGCTACGGCGGATGAGGAGAAAGACAGTCGCACCAGGCAAGAGGCTTTGGAGGCTTCCGCGGAGCTGCTCGAAGCCCTGAAGTCCTGGCCCAAAGGCAGCGCCGAAAGGCTCTACCTGACGACGCTCCGCGTTGCTGCCGTAGGTCTATCCCACGGTCTGTCCACCCGCGTCAAAACCCTGGTAGACATCGTCCGCACCAAGAAAAAGCTGTACGACAACCAGCTGAACGAGTTCGTCAATTCGCCCATCAAGGGTAGCCTCCTAACCATCGGCTACCGCGTGCTCATGATGTTCGGCTGCGGCACGTTCGTCTACATGGTGATGCGGGCGATCTTCGCCATGCCGCAACTGCAAAAGGAAGCACACCTTGACGCAAACAGCGGCCAGCCCCAGTGGACATCGCTGGCTTTCGCTGTCAGCTTCGCGCTTGCCGCCGCTTTCATCAAAGCCTGGGTTTCCGCGCGTACGGTCAAGAAGCTGACGAAGGAATTCGAAGACGACGTGAAGGCCGCGCGGACGGACTTCCTCGAACAAGCGCGCGGACAGTACGAGATCTGCGCCCACACGTGCGCTGCAGCCTGGACAGCCCTGACTACCGAGACGGCGCCCTCGACCAAAGCTTTCGAGCGGCTGCTCTCCTCCGCCATGGCCCAATGCCACGGCGACATTTCTGGACTGCTGTTCGAAAACAGGGACGAGCCGGACAAGAAGCCCTTCTGGAAGAAGCTGGCAGTCTGGAACTATCTGCGCAAGAAGCCGGCTGTCGCTCCCGACGCCGCAAAAGCAACAACCTGAAGCTGAGCCTCGGGCACACCGCCTGAGCCAGCCGCTTTCTGATTTCAATCCCATTCCACCTACAGGAGAACGAGATGCGCAACGCCAACCGGATCGGCTGGCTTTTGCTGGCAGCCACCGCCGTGTTCATGTACTTCGGCCTGACAGGCACGCCAGTGCTGCTTGCCCCCGCGGCATGCTGCCTGCTCGGGCTGTCGGCGACGCTGGCTTACGCCCGCGCCAACTCGCCGTTCATGCGCCGTCGACTGAGCCGCTGAGACTGTCGCGAACAGTGACCACCACGACACTGCTCGTGGTGGCATCAGATACAACACCTGCGGAAATCGCAACTGCAAAACCCAACCTTAGGGGTTTTGCTTTTTTGTAGAGCTGCTTCTATATTACCTAGTATAATTTCAAAAAGTGGAAAAGGTAAAAGAACTTTGCAGTTCGATCACCTTTGCCAGAGACACAGCCCGAGCCAGCTGAGCTATTCGCCCAGCCTCTCGCGGCACCTGCGGATGTTATCCACATAGGCATGCGCCATGTCTGCGTAGGGAGCAACACCACCGAACGCCCACTTCCCCATGATGATGGAAGCTGCCTCGTGATTTTTCAAGGACTGTTTGATCAAGCCGCGGTCGAAGAGGATACAGCCGCGAAGGTTGTACATCTCAGCAACGACCGGCAAATCCAACAGGTTGAATCGACGGGCAAGGTCAAGACCGGTGCGCAGTTGGGCTTCGGCAGCTGAGAATCTTTGCCGATTGAAGTGTTGGTGCGCCTGGGTGAAGGCCCGTTGAATCTGCGCTTTGCGATCGTCGTTGGACAGCACTCTCGACAACGTCGACGGTGCCGCTTGCGCAGAACGCAAGGGAGCGGGCGAATTGTCATAACCCCAATGACGCCCGGTAAAGAAGAACCAGATCCTGTCCCAATGGTTCAGGAACATGGTTGCTCCGATGAGGAAGGCGATGAAGCCTAAGGCATAAATAGTTTCAGTTCTCATAGATACGCTCCAGGCAAGCCAGTCGGCGCGCACCGGATGTGGTGCGCGCCGAACAAGTAGCCTAAGTTATTTGGCCGGCGAAAGCTCCGACAGAAGTGCGCGGCGAACACCAGAGAGCACGGAGCTCCAGATTCCCTCGTGGAGGACGCCAACGTGCACATTGAACTGGATGCTCAACACCAGGGCGCTTGCGCAAAGCGTGGTGGCACTGAAGACGAGCACCACGAAGGCCACAAGCAGGCCGCTTAGATTGGTGAAAGCCAGCAGCAGTCCGGTGATGCCACCTGCGGCGACGGCTGCGATGAGGGCGCAGCCCAAAGCCAGTTTAATCCCGGTGATGAACATGGGACGATCGCGTTCGTCGAAGTGCGCATCGAAGTGGATGAGAGCACTGTCTCCAGCTTCGGCGAAAAGGTTGACGCCGACGGCGCTGCACTTTAGGCACAGCGCAAAG
>JADYXS010000331.1 GCA_021772155.1 Candidatus Obscuribacter sp. | reverse complement strand
TGTCCGTGTTGCAATCATCGGCGGTCTCAGTCTTGGGATTTGTGACCCGTTTGCCTGGCTTTGTGACGATGTCAGTGTTGCAATCATCGGCGGCGGTCTCAGTCTTGGGATTTGTGACTCGTTTGCCTGGTTTTGTGACGATGTCAGTGTTGCAATCATCGGCGGTCTCAGTCTTGGGATTTGTGACCCGTTTGCCTGGTTTTGTGACAACGTTCGTGTTGTAATCATCGGCGGTCTCAGTCTTGGGATTTGTGACCCGTTTGCCTGGTTTAGTGACGATGTCCGTGTTGCAATCATCGTTAGCCTGGGACTCAGTCTTTGGATTCATCACCCATTTGCCTGGTTTAACGCTGAACGGACCGTCGAATTCTCCGCCAATCTTGGGATTTGTGACCTGCTTGCCTGGTTTGACAAGGACTTGGCCATCGTATTCTTGAGTAATCGTGGGATTTGTGATCCGTTTGCCTGGTTTGACGATGATTGGACCGTCGTATTCTCCGGCATACTTGGGTTTAGAGACCTGCTTGGCCGGTTTGACGACGATTTGCTCGTCGCATTCTTCAGCATTCCTGGGGTTGGTAACCTGCTTGGCTGGCTTGTGGATGATGTCCGTTGCACCGCCAGTCATCTCTCTCATCTTTCTGCCGAGCCTTTGGTTCTCAGCTCTTTCGACGGCCCCTTGTATGGATTCCTTCGTCGGCCTTCTTACGGTCGGTCCGGCATCATTGCCGTCAGACTGGCTTGTTCTTCGGGGATTTGTGACCCGTTTGGCTGGTTTGCGACCTTGGGCATCCCGGCTGTTTTCTACCATGTCGCTCACCCAGGCACCGACCCGGCTGCGTCCATCCTCTGGGGCACCCAAGGCACTCGACAAGCACACAACCTGAGCGAAGGCTGCGAGCGTTACTGCAATTTTTAGCCGATTCCTTAACATTGTCCGGTCCTCTTTGGGATACCAAGAGGTGACGACAGCTTGCTAGAAATTAGGAATCCCAGGAGATTTTTTTCCAGCGGTTGCGGAACTTTGGCCATCTATACATAAGTCGGTTTACCCGGAAGTGGACTGATCATTAGGCGATGCTGTCCACCGGTATTGTATGTGGTGTCACATTGGTCAGTTCTGTGGCTGCGGAATTATCGCTTGTACATCTTGGAACGCAGCAGGTGTCTAGTTTTTACTCTTGAGATTTTGAAGATGTCACTGGGCTGGCGCGCCTGTGGTAACATGTGTTTCCTCCCTGTAGTAGCCTAGGCTATTAGGGGAAACAGCAGGGCTCCAGTGACTTCCTGGCAGGGAAAAACCAAATCTATGAGCAAGCAAGTTACGGGCATCAGGGGCTCATTTTTCGACTTTATTGATGATCCGTGGAAGCACGTCGGCAATGAAGAAAAATCCGCCCGCTTCTATGCGGATGGATTGCTGATCATTGAAGATGGAAAAGTAAAGGCTTTTGGTCCGTTCGACAAGATTTCCGTGCAGCATAAAGACGTCGAAATCACGCATATCCCTGGACGGTTGATTCTGCCCGGGTTCATTGATGGACACGTTCACGTTCCTCAAACGCGCATTCTCGGTGCCTTTGGGCAGCAACTGCTCGAGTGGCTTCAGGAATGGACTTTTCCCGAAGAGATCAAGTACAAGAACCGCGACTATGCTAAAGCCGGGACCAAGCATTTCTTTGACAATTTGTTGGCATCCGGGACCACTACTTGTCAGGCATTCACTACAACTTTTCCTGTAGCTGCCGAAGAATTCTTCGAGGAAGCTACTCGCCGGAACATGCTTGTGATTGGTGGTCTGACAGGAATCGACCGCTTTGCGCCTGAAGACTTCATAGATACAGCCGACAATTTCTATAAAGATACGAAGAGGTTGATCGGTCAGTATCACAGAAAGGGCAGGAACCTGTATGCGATCACGCCTCGTTTTGCTTTGGGGGCGACACCAGACCTTCTTGAAGCTTGCCAGAAGCTAAAGAAAGAGTTTCCCGACACATGGATAAATACCCATGTGTCAGAAAATCCCTCGGAATGTCGTTTAGTTGAGGAACTTCATGGATGCCCTGACTACCTTTCTGTTTACGAAAAATATGAGCTTGTCGGGCATAAGTTCTCAGGCGGCCACGGAGTTTGGCTCTCAAATGGCGAGTTCGAGCGCATGGCGCAGGCGGATGCTTCAGTGACTTTCTGTCCCGTTTCTAACTTTTTCCTTGGTAGCGGCTTGTTCCGTCTCGGAAGAGCGACAGATCCGAAAGCCCGCGTGCGAATGTCATTCGGCACCGATGTTGGTGGCGGCAATAGATTCTCCATGATTAGTGTGCTGGATGAAGCTTATAAGGTGGGCATGATCAATAACACGCACCTGGATGGCAGCACCGATCCTCGCAATCAAGATTTGGAAGAAGCTGAAAGAAATAAGCTTTCCCCCTACAGGGCCTACTATTCGGTGACTCTGGGCGGCGCTCATGGCTTGTACATCGACGATCGCGTTGGTAACTTTGATGCAGGTAAGGAAGCTGACTTCGTGGTTCTCGATTGGAACGCTGGTCCACGGGCAATGGTTTGGCACGAATCAATGATTGTCGGGAACGAAGGTCCGCAGACGATGGCAGAAGCCGCCGATTTGTTGTTCTCGATCATGACTGTTGGAGATGACCGCAACGTGGACGAAACATGGATTATGGGCAATCGCGCCTACCAGAAATCGGCCAAAGACGAGCCGGCGCTAGCCAGTACTCACTAATTCACCTTTGAGTAGCCCCAGTGGTGTCCTCTCGGGACGCCCGCGCAACTGGGGACCATTGCCGCAATGCGGACCCGACGTCTATCTTTGCGTGGCTCGCAAAAGGTCTAGCAACTCTGCGTCCAGCTGTTCGACTGTCCACTGGGTGTCGAACAACATCCGAATTCTTGTGCCGAGCAATCCGATGTCTTCTCGGGATTTGCCACCTTCTGGTTGATAGGCAGCTAGCCTTTGCAGGTACTTCTCTTCGCTGCTCTGGAGGTAGCGACCCTTTTTCCAGCTTTCGATAAGCAATTGGCGGCGCGTTTTATTGTTCGTTGAAAGTGGTGGCACGGAGTCCAGAAACTTGAGGACAATAGTTGGATTGTGATTGCGGTCTTCTGGGAGGTTTAGCTGAAACACCTCAGCCAGAGCCGTAGTGCCGCCGTCAATCCGTTTGGTTCCGCTGCGTTGTTGCAGTAGCGCTAGGCTGGACAAGCCCAATCCAACGCTGCTGGCGATAAGCAGTAGTTTCGTTCCGGTGCGTGGATGATTAGTCAGAAACTCGTGACCGGCGGCTACGCCAAGAATTCCACCTTGCAAGAAGTTAGAGGTAAAAAGGTAGTTCAAACGCTTTTGACGCTTGCCTTCCAGTGTACCTTTGGCGTTGTTTGCCCAGGCTAACTCGCGATCGATTCGATCGGCTACGAGGCGCACTTCAAGCGAGCCGCCCATGACTTTGTCTAGGACTTCGACTCTGATGGACAATTCTTCGTCGGAAAGAATGCTTCCGGTTCCTGATGTTTGCGCAATGGCCATTAGGCGATCTATTTGTGTGCGTACACCGAGCAGAGCCGCCGCCTCGATCGCTCCGGGCGACAGTGTCGAGTTTTGACGCGGTATCGGCTGGCCACCGTCTTGCAACGGGATTTCCATAGCAGCTACTGCCGGCAATACCACAAAGTTTGGTGCGGCACTTATTAGTAGTGCCAATATTGTGGCTTTGCCTCCGATCCCAACCGTCACGATGTTTGTCTCCAACCGATTTACTTTGAGCTGATTGCTTTGTGTAGTTCGTACAACGAAGCGTCGAACTCTTCTACGTGCGTCTTCAAATCGTGCAGAAGTTCAATTCGCTGAGAAATGATTCGGATATCTTCGTCTAAATTTTCTGACGCTTCAGGAGCCGAGGCTAGCCTGCGCAGGCGTTTTTCGTCCTTAGCGTCCAGACCTTCAAAAGCTTCCCAGTGCTTAATAAGCACCTGGCGCCTGGTCATTTTTATCGAAGAACCCGGGACTTCAGAATTCAAAAACTTCCACAAAAAGCTTTGAGCCGCGTCCGGTGGAGTGTATTGGAGGTCTAGGAAACGAACTAGAGTGTTTGCTGGTGGTGCAACCTTTTGCGACCAGGCAGAGGGCAGCAGCAGGTTGATGACTGAAAGTCCCGTACTTATTGATGAACTAGTCACCAACGTGACGCCTCCTGCGCGAAAATGTCCTTGCAAGCTGTTGTTCTGTCTGGTGATGCCGAGAATACCGCCCTGCATAAAGTTGCCAGTGTTTAGCAAGTTCTGTGTGCGATCGCGTTTGGTCGTCAAAACATCCAGCGCTATATATGCTTTCGAAAGATCGTGGTTTATCGCTGCGACAATCCTTCGCACTTCTTGACTGGCTGCCATGAGTTTCCATAGGCAAATCATCTTGGCATTTAGGATCGGACGCGGGACTGCTGTGCTTCCTGATGGAGGCTGCTCCGCGCGCAACTTCGCTACATACGGCTCGATTTCCAGCAGCGATGCTATCTCATAGGCGTCTTGCCTGAGCCCGCCTACCAGCGTTTTTGCCTCTGGAGTAAGCTTGATGTCTGCAAAACCGTTCTGGTCAAAACCGCTGGCAGACCCACTGCAGGTGACCAAAAGGCAGAGGACGATCGCAACTAAGCGACAAGCTTTCGTCCCGCTCAGTTGTTGAACGGGTATGCATGCTTCGTGCGACCGACGCAACGAGGCGCAGTGAGCAGTTGCGTGTCTCAAAGACCACCCTAGCAATCAGAGCACCCATGATAACTCATGAAACTCTGCCGAAATGTCCGGTCGATGTGAAAAAAAATCTACCTTGGCCGCTCGCTCCGGGTACCGGTCAACTCTGTTTGAAGCCCGTTTTTGTTTTTGAAAGGGCACCAGATGCGGTGCCATCGAAATGTTTCTTCAATGCTCGTGATTGTCCATACGCAGAAATGTGGCTCTGCAGGAAATAATGTGAAAAATGCGATGTGTCCTATGTCTTGGTGGAAATTGGTGGCACACGGATTGGCAATCCGTGGATATAATCGATGGCATGAACAAAATAATATTAGTGGCCGCGCTAGTCGCCTCAGTCTTAGCGCAATGTCCAGCTGAAGCTGGGACTAAATTTCCAGGCAAGGGCGAAAAGAAGGATTGGGCACGTGCAACACGTGTGTACGATCAGGCTATAGCCGCGCGGAAGAAAAACCAAACCGCCGATGCCGTTCGCTTATACGAAGAAGCGATTAGCATTTACCCCTATGACGGCGATTTCTATTACAACCTGGCAATTCATTACGCTCGTGATAAGAAGAATTATCCGAAAGCAGAAGAACTCATCGGCAAAGCAGTTGAGCTAAGTCCTAAGGACTATAGCTTCCACTTTGAGCAGGCGGCGATTCTGATCGAACAGAACAAACTCGATGCTGCAAAAACGGTGTTGGCCTCTGTCGACAAATTGAAAAAGACAGATGAGCAGCAGACCGAGTTCGACTCAATCATGAAGCAGATTGATGATCGCTTGAAGGGCCCTTCTAAATAAAAGCCCCTCCCCTCTGATTTGGCGGTGTCTGTTTAATCTTCATTCGTAATTATTCAACTGTGTTGCCAAATCGTTGCCAACCGATCGGTTTATGGTGCTTGTTCCCCATACACAAGTATCGAAGGCGAGGTGGTTATGCTCGACGGATGGCAGCCGCGCGGCGGTTGGAAAGACAGACGCGACAATTTTTATGCACGAATTGAATCAGCATGGTTCGTGTATTTTGAATGGCTGGGGCTGACACCGAAAATGGTGTCGCCTATACGCATCGATGACCGTTGTTATCGGCCTTCCTTCTGGATTGAGGAGTGGAGTTGCTTTGTTTTCGTCACGGAACATCGTTCCGCTAACCTTCAAGCCCGGGCCCTTTTTGCTGAGGCAGAAGAGCTTTCCAAGCGGCTGGGAGCGTTTGATGTGTTGGTCATGATTGGAATGCCCGCGAGCGCTGATTCCGGAGTCCGGTTGTACTCTCGCCCCTTTGCAGACTTTCTAAATTCATGGAACTGCAAGATTACAACTCATAGAAACTCCTGGTCGCTCACGGGAATCATTGACCTAAAAGATTCCACAGCCTACTACTGGCTGCTTGTTGACGGATATCATTTCGGCTATTTGCCCGGCAATCGAAGCTGGTTTGAGAGTTGCAACTGCAATAAAGGGGATTGCGCTCTTTGCATTAGGTTCGAAGGCTTTAGTCCAATTGAAGTAGCTGGTACACCCTTTCTGGAGGATTTTCCAAGACATATGCAGGGGAATCTTAAGTGTTTGAAGAGAAGCTGCCAGACCCCTGCTTCTCGGGACAGGCCCGGCGATTGCTTGGAAGGCATCGCCTTCTAATGTCCGCGAATACCTGCCGCGGTCCTAATTATTAGCGCCACCCCGTCTGAATCTTGTCGGGCCGTGCCGGAGTGCATAGGATTCCGGTAAAATAACTCAGCAGGAAAGGCGGAAACGAGGTGCGCGTGCGTTCCAAGAAAGCTCTCTGGCTGGCAATTGGCGTCATGTTTCTTGGCGCAATGCCTTGCGGCGCTCAAGATTTGCTCTGGCAGACGTTGATGGAGTCTGCCGACAAATCTCTCCATGCGCGCAATTACCAAGCTGCTGAGAGTCAATTGACTGCTGCGCTTAAATCTCTTGATGGGCAAGTCGATAAAGGTCATGCACGGATGGCCGCGACCTTGCGCAAGCTTGCCACCACATACGATATCGAAGGCGAGTGCGCTAAGGCCGCCGCTGTTCTCGAAAAGCTCATCGCGTTGGACGAGAAAAACAATGCGCAGCTTGATTTAGCCCATGATCTCAATAGCCTGGCAGTTGTTCATCGTCATGAAGAGAAATGCACTGAAGCTGAGCGCGAGTTCAAGCGGGCACTTTCAATACTCGAAAAGCGCAAGGATTCTCCCATCGAAGCCCTCGCCGGTGTGCAGCTCAATTTGTCCATGCTTTACCAAGACATGGGCAAGTATGAGGAAGAGGAATCGCTTCTGAAGCGCGCCCTGACAAATTTGCAAAGCGCCGGTGATAATCCAAAGGAAAGCCTGACTGCCGTTCTTGACCAACTGTCCAAACTTTACTCGTTGCAGAACCGTTTTAGTGAAGCAGAACCACTGCTGAAAAAGTCTCTTGAGCTTAAAGAGAAGAGCCTCGGAATCGGACATGTGGAAATTGCCAATGAACTGACTCAACTCGGCAAGCTGTATCAGGCGCAGGGAAATTTTGACGAGGCCGAAAAACAGTTGAAGCGCGCGCTAGCCCTGGCGGAACGTGAGCATGGCGCGAAGCACCCGGAAGTAGCTTCGACCTTATTGAACATGGGCGATCTCTATCGCCAACAAAACAAGCTGTCCGATGCGATACCACTGTATGAACGTTCCATTGCCATTCGGGAATTAAGTTTGGGTAAGCAGCATGTACAGGTCGCTCAAGCCATCAGTAAGCTCGCGGAAGCGTACCTTGACTCGGATAAGTACGATCGCGCCGAGACTTTATACAAACAAGCGCTCTCCATTGATGAGCTGGCAACTGGAACCGAAAGTCGGGAGGTAGCGAAGGATCTGAGTAATCTTGCTTTGGTGTATGTGAACCAAGGGCGATATCACGAAGCAGAGTCTTTATACAAAAGATCCCTGGCAAATGTTGAAAGGCAGGTAGGTCAAAACCATCCGGATACCGCTACCTGTTTAAACAATTTGGCCTACTTGCATGTGAATGAAGGGAAGTTGGCGGAAGCAGAAGTGCTAATAAAGAAAGCACTAGCCATTCGTGAGTCAACTCTCGGCAAGGACCATCCTGCTGTCGCGCGCAATATGGCTTTACAGGCGGAGATCCTCATTTCACGCAGGCAATGGGCTGGCGCTGAAGCTCTTCTGAGCCGCGCCATCGATATTGAAAAACTTTCGCTCGATCCATCTCATCCAGATATTGCCTCTAACATGCGTGATCTTTGTGCTGTGTTGGAAGCCCAGAAGAAATGGAGCGATGCTGAAGCATTGTACAAGCAGCTGATTGCCGTTGATGGCTCCACTCAAGCTAACGAATCAACACTTGCATCCGACATGGATGGTTTGGT
>JADYXS010000036.1 GCA_021772155.1 Candidatus Obscuribacter sp. | reverse complement strand
TGCCAGATCAGGGATTATCAGCAGACTGCCAGCGTTCGATTGATGAGTTCAGAAAGACCCGTCCTGAGCCCGAATTGTTTAAGTAAAGTCATCCAAATCCACGGCAGGCTGCCTGCCCAAGCCGGTGTGGTATATAGCGCTCATGCAGCTCGCCTCTGGGACCATAGTTGACAATAAATTTCGCATCACTGCGCGCCTTGGCGCCGGCGGGATAGGAACCGTATATTCGGCAGAGCAAATCGAATTAAACCGGAACGTGGCTTTGAAAGTGCTGACGAGCACAGGGCCGATGGATGAAGAATCCTCGGCGCGCTTCCTGCAAGAGGCGCAGATCATCAGTCAGTTGCACCACAAAAACATTGTGTCCATCTACGCATTCGGTCAGTGGGCGAAAGCGACTTACATTGCGATGGAACTTGTCGTAGGAAATAATCTGCAATCGCTCTTGCAAAAAAACCAACCGCTTGACGTGCAGCTTGTCCTTCAGGCCGGAACCCAGATTTGCTCGGCTTTGTCGCACGCGCACCGGCAAGGAATATTGCATCGCGATCTCAAGCCGGCCAACATCATGATTGCGCCTAACGGTGACGTGAAAGTAATCGACTTCGGATTTGCAAAGGTTTTTCAGGCCGCTCCCGCGCAACGCCAACAGCAACTGACCGAAGCCGGGTGCGCGGTAGGAAGCATTTTATACATGAGTCCCGAGCAGTGCCGCGCCGAGCCAGTTGATGGACGTGCAGACATATACGGGCTTGGCTGCGTGCTACATCACGGACTGACCGGACGTCCGCCATTTGAAGCCGATCACGCGGCTGCCATTATGTTTAAGCATATCAATGACCAAGCTCCGCGCCTGCTCGGCGTCGATACTGAGCTTGTACAAGTGGCGGAACTTCAGCGGATCCTGGATACGGCCATGGCGCGAGATCCAGACTCTCGCTATCAGTCTGCAGACGAGATGCTTCACGATCTGTCTCTAGCTGCGGCCAATATTACGTCGCTCAGGCTTCAGCCGGGATCGCCATCAAACGATGCCCTCAGCCAAATTCCCGATCAAAGTCAAGGCAAACCGCTGATCGCACAGAAACTCCGATTGCCTTTGGTTATAGCCTTTTCCATGATGACAATGTTTGCCCTCTTCCAGTTCACCACATTGAACAAGTCACAGGTAACCGCTCAGGATGGCAATCCAAAGAACAGTAATCCAACTCCCGCTCAATACGTTCTTCGACTCCAGCAACTGCATGGAATTGAACGACTGGAGTTTCTCAACAGTGAGCGCAATAGCATCGGCAATTTCGCGAACCGTGGTGTTCTGGACAGTAACTTTCTCAAACTGTCAATGCAGGAGACGCAAGATCAGGCCGTTCGACTGATGCAAGATTCAAAACTGAACGAGGCGTTTGGGCTCTTAGTTCGAGCCGAGAAATCGCTGGTAGCGAATCCGCAGAACGACACTGTAAAACTCGGATATTGGCAGCTTGCATTGGACTGCCAGTCTAAACTCGCTGTTTCACAGCGCAATCAGAACATTACAGCACTAACGGAACAATTTATCGGCGACTGCAAGGCAGACAAACCTCTTCAAGTTTTTGCCCTGTGCAACTGCATTGCATCCCTCGATGCAATGGGATACAGACAGGAAGCCTTCAAGTTCTGCCTTAAAGCAGCACAGGGACTTGAACAACTGAAACCAATGAATGATGTAGACATCGGTAAATGCGTGGTGAACGCAATGCGTATCCGACGTTTGTCCATACGGCATTCTCATAAGGAGCTTGAACACCAAATGGTTTCGGCCGCTCGCCGCTGGGTCAAGAAGCGCACCAATGCTCCGGTTGCCGCTGAACTTGTCTCCATGGAGCCAACTTGGGCCCCAACTTATGACTTCCCGACCTACGAACAACTGATACTGGCAGCATTAAAAAGCAACGATTCCGCCAGCATTAAAGGCTTTGAGTTGAACCTGCGCCTGGTCCGCTTTCACAAAATGACAGGCAAATTTGAATTAGCAGAACGACTCGCCACCAACAGTCTGCAGTCGCTGGAGAAATTCAGAACCAGTCGACAAACAGAGCTTCAAAAGACTGGCATACGGAACGCGCTCTATGCTGAGCTTTTAGAGACAAAATGGTATCAAAGGAAGCCGTCCACGGAGCTATTGGCAGTTTTGAAATGTTTGCCGCCAACAGACGAACCGACAGAGCAGTTGCGCAGGCTCTATTACTACGGGTCGGCATGCATTCGGGAGAGGAAATACGCGGCTGCTCAAAAAACGACTGATCAGGCTTTGCAAATAAAAATTCAGCCTGGCGATGTCCTCCAGTGCAACTTCCGCTACCACACATTGCTCAATGCTGGATTCTTGGCCCATAAACGAGCTGACCCGAGGAGCGCCGAGCATTATTGGCAGTCGGCCAAAAGTTTGGCTACAAAAGAGCTCATCTCCAATCGAGGATTATGGGCAAGAGGCCAGCTTTCGATCGATGAATGCAGAAAAACCTTCCCCGAACCTGAATTGTTCAAGTAAGCCACCAATCCGCTTGAGGCTGTCTGCTCAATCCGGTGGGGTATATAGCGCTCATGCAGCTCGTTCCTGGGACCATAGTTGGCAATAAATTTCGCATCACTGCGCGCATTGGCGTCGGCGGGATGGGAACGGTATTTTCTGCAGAACAAATCGAGTTAAACCGGACTGTCGCCTTGAAGGTGCTGACGGACACAGGTCCGCTGGATGAAGAATCCTCGGCGCGCTTCCTGCAAGAGGCGCAGATCATCAGTCAGTTGCACCACAAAAATATTGTGTCAATCTACGCCTTCGGTCAGTGGGCCAATACACCTTACATCGCGATGGAATTCATCGCTGGATATAGCCTACAATCGCGCTTGCAGGAAAACCAACCGCTTGATGTGCAATTTGTCCTTCTCATCGCAACACAGATTTGCTCGGCTTTGTCACACGCGCACAAACAAGGAATCGTTCATCGCGACCTCAAGCCAGCCAATATCATGCTGGGGGCCAACGGCGAAGTTACCGTGATCGATTTCGGATTTGCAAAAATTTTTCAGGCTGATGCAGCACGCCGCCAACAGCAGTTAACCGAAGCTGGATGCGCCGTGGGAAGCGTTTTATACATGAGTCCCGAGCAATGCCAGGGACAGCCGGTTGATGGACGTACAGACATATACGGGTTGGGCTGCGTGCTTTATCACTGTTTGACCGGACGTCCACCATTTGATGGCGATCATTCCGTTGCAATTATGTTCCAGCACGTCAATGACCAAGCTCCGCGCCTGGTCGGCGCACACACCGAACTTGATTCAGTGGCGGAACTTCAGAGGATCCTGGATAAGGCAATGGCGCGAGATCTGGACTCTCGCTATCAGTCGGCTGACGAGATGCTCCACGATCTGTCTTTCGCAGCCGCCAATATTACGTCGCTCAGCCTTCAGACTGGATCGCCTTCAAGCAATACTTTCAGCCAAATTCCCGATCAAAATCATGGCAAACCATTGATCGCTCCGCGATTGGTTCGGTCTTTGATTATATCCTTTTGCATTTTGATCGCCCTTGCGTTATCCCAGCTTTCACCTTTGACCAAGTCACACCAGGCGGCTCGGGATAACGATCCGACGACCAGCAATTTAAACCCTGCGCAGTATATTAGTCGCCTTGCTGCACTGCAAGGAGTGGATCGACTCAAGTTTCTGAAAAATAACCGCGACCGGATCGGCAATTTTTCCGGACGTGATCAGGCGGAAAGGACGAATATTCAAGCCGCAATGAGCGAGCTGATGGTTGACCAGGCCAAGCTAACTGAAGATTCAAAAGTAAGCGAGGCATTCAAGCTGATGTGCAGGGCCGAGGAATCATTATCGGCGCTTCCCCAGACGCCTCAGACCGACTATGGCAAACTCTGTTTCTGGGTGGTGGCGTTGCAGTGCCAGTCTCAACTTCCTATTTCACAACGCAGTCAAAACATTCCCGAACTCACAGCACAATTTATCGGACGCTGTAAGACAGAAAGCCTTGATACTGTGCGCCTTCTGGTCTCGTGCATTGCCTTACTCCACCACCTGGATTATCCAGATGCTGGCTTTAAGCTGTGCCCGGAAGCAGCTCACTGTATCGAACAGCTCAAGCCGGTGAATGCAGCGTGCCTGTTGGAGTCTGTGCATTTGGCGGGCGGGGTCGGACAACTAGCACATTGGCACCGACATGGCGACATTAAAAAGCGGATGGACTGGACAGCTCGTCGATTGACCGAGAAGAGCACCGATGCTGATGTTTTGGCTGAGTTCTTCCTTAGAGAGGAGTCTAGCAATTTCCCAAACCACGAAGCACGCATACTTCAAGCATTAAAAGTCACTGATCCAACCAGCCTCAACGCCTTCAAGTTGAATGTGCATCTGGTCGCGTTTTACCGAAACATCGGCAGGCTGGAATCAGCGGAACGCCTAGCCATAAAGACCTTGGAGTCTGTGGCGAAATTGAGGACCACGCAACAAACTGAGACACAGGAGAGAACTGTGAAGACCATGCTCTATTGCGAGCTTACAGAGGTGAAACTTCTACTTAAGAAGCCGTCCGTGGAAATATTGGCTGTTTTGAAGTGCTTCCCCCGAACAGATCAACCTGACGAGCGACTGTTCAAATCGATTTACTATGCGCGCGCTCAGGTTCTTGACCGAAACTATGGCAAAGCTCAAGAAATCATTGACGACGCTTTGCGCAACAAGAGTCAGCTTAACGACGCGAATAAGTCTGACAATCTATGTAACGTACTGGTCTATGCCGGATTTTTGGCTCATAAGCGCGGCGACAAGATCCGCGCCGAAGATTATTGGCAGTCCGCCAAGAGTATCGCCTCAAAATTACAGATCCGCAATCCGGAGCGCCTAGCACAATGCCAACAGTCCATCGACGATTACAGAAAAGCACGCCCCGAGCCCGAATTGTTTAAGTAGGTCAGCCAAATCCGCGGCAGACTGTTGGCCAATGCCTGTGCGGGTATATAGCGCTCATGCAGCTTGCACCTGGAACGATCGTTGACAATAAATTTCGCATCATCGCGCACATTGGAGTCGGCGGGATGGGAAGCGTGTTTTCTGCAGAGCAAATGGAGTTAAATCGGAAGGTCGCCTTGAAGGTGCTGGCGGGCACAGGCCCACTGGATGAAGAATCCGCGGCGCGCTTCCTGCAAGAAGCTCAGATCATCAGTAAGTTGCACCATAGAAATATTGTTTCAATCTACGCATTCGGTCAGTGGCAAAACACACCTTACATCGCAATGGAATTCGTTACGGGAAATAGCCTGCAATCGCTCTTGCAGGACAACCAACCGCTTGACGTGCGATTTGTTCTTGAAACTGGAATCCAGATTTGCTCGGCTCTGTCACACGCGCACAAACACGGAATAGTTCATCGCGACCTCAAGCCGGCCAATATCATGCTGGGGTCCAACGGTGACGTGACCGTGATCGATTTTGGATTTGCAAAAATTTTGCAGGCTGATGCAGCACGCCGCCAACAGCAACTAACCGAAGCCGGGTGCACCGTGGGAAGCATTTTATACATGAGTCCCGAGCAATGCCAAGGGCAGCCGGTTGATGGACGCACAGACGTATACGGGCTGGGCTGCGTGCTTTATCACTGCCTGACCGGACATCCACCTTTTAATGGCGACCATTCCGTTTCAATTATGTTCCAGCACGTCAATGACCAAGCTCCGCGCCTGGTCGGCGCACCTACTGAACTTGATTCACTGGCGGAACTTCAACGAATCTTGGATATGGCAATGGCAAAGGATCTTGTCTCTCGTTATCAGTTCGCTGACGAGATGCTTCACGATCTTTCTTTAGCAGCCGCCAATGTTACGCCGCTCAACCTTCACGCTGGATCGCCTTCAAGCACTGCTTTCAGCCAAATTCCCGATCAAAATCACGTCAAAAAAGTTATCGCTCCTCGATTTATTTTGCCTTTGATTATGGTCTTTTGCATTCTGATCGCCTTTGCTCTCTTCCAGGTGTCGCCTTTGACCAAATCGCACCAGGCAGCTCGGGATGATGACCCGACAGGCGGTAATCTAAATCCTTACCGTTACGTTCGTCTGCTAGATTCGCTGAAAGGAATTGAGCGACTCGAGTATCTGACAAAAAACCGCAAACGGATCAACAATTTCTCAGGACGTGAGGTCAAGGACAGAACGTATCTACAACACGCAATTACCGATCTAAGTACTGACGGAGCTCGGCTAGTGAAACGTGCAAAAGTAAGTGAGGCGTTCAAGCTGCTGCTCAGGGGCGAGGAATCATTGTTGGCTCTGCCGCAGAACACGCTGACCAACGATGGCCGACTCGCATTTTGGGAGGCTGCCTTGCGGTGCCAATCAATACTCCCTGTTTCACAACGCAGTCAAGACATTGCAGCGCTCACAGAACAATATATCGGCGACTGCACCGTGGGCAACCGTGATGAAGTACGCTGCCTACTCGGGTGTATTGGCTTACTCGACCAGCTGGGCTATCCCGATGATGCCTTTAAGCTGTGCCGGAAAGCTGCACGTTATCTTGAAGAGCTCAAGATGAAGAATGCCGTGGACATGTTGGAGTCCGTGCATTTGGCGTTCCAGGTCGGACGATGGTCAAGACAATACCCGCACAACGATATTGAAAGACGCATGGTTGCAGCAGTTCGTCGATGGACCGAGACAACCACCGATGCTGCCGTTTTGTATGAGCTTTTCCATTGGGAGCCACAAGAAGATTTCCCAAATCACGACGAACTCATTTTGAGAGCGTTGAAAATCACTGATCCCCACAGCATCAAATCCGTTGAGTTAAACGTAACCCAGATTACATCATATAGGGTGAGAGGCAAACTTGAATTAGCGGAACGGCTCGCCGCCAAGACTCTGGCGTCGCTGGTGAAATTGAGCACCAGTCGACTGACAGCGGATCGAAAAGTGGAGCTAGAGAAAGCGCTCTACTACGAGCTCAGTGAGGCGAAGCTTCAACGGAAGAAGCCCGCTGTTGAGATATTGGCTGTCTTGAATCGTTTGCCGCCAACAAACAACCCTACGGAGCTACTGTCCAGGTCGCTTTACTACACGCGCACATACGTTCTTGAGAGGAAGTATGCCAAGGCTCAAGAAATCATTGACGCCGCGTTGCGCCACAAAAGTCAGCCTAAATCAGAGGATCAAAGTGAATACCTCTGTAACGTCCTGGTGTATGCTGGTTTTTTCGCTCATAAGCGGGGCGACCAGAGCCGCGCCGAAGATTATTGGCAGTCCGCCAAGAGTGTCGCTTCAGAAATAGATATCTACAATCCGGGCCGATTAGCACAATGGCAGCAGGTCATCGACGATTACCGAAAAACCCGCACCGAGCCCGAATTGTTCAAGTAAGTCAGCCAAATTCCGCGGCAGACTGTTTGCCAAAGCCTGTGCGGGTATATAGCGCTCATGCAGCTGGCTTCTGGAACGATCGTCGACAATAAATTTCGCATCATCGCGCGCATTGGCGCCGGCGGAATGGGAACCGTATTTTCAGCGGAGCAAATTGGATTAAACCGAAACGTCGCCTTGAAAGTTCTCACAGCTAACGGGGACCTCGAGGAAGGAGCTTCGGCGCGCTTCTTGCAAGAGGCGCAGATCATCAGCCAGTTACACCATAAAAATATTGTCTCAATCTACGCATTCGGTCACTGGGCAAATAGTCCTTACATTGCGATGGAACTAGTTAGTGGAAGCAGCCTGCAATCACTCTTGCAGGAAAGCCAACCGCTTGATGTGAAATTTGTCCTCAAGACCGGAATCCAGATTTGCTCGGCATTGTCACACGCGCACAATCAAGGAATTGTTCATCGCGACCTCAAGCCGGCCAATATCATGCTGGGGATAAATGGCGAAGTGAAAGTAATCGATTTCGGATTTGCAAAAATTTTCCAAACCGCTGATGCGCACCGCCAACAGCAACTTACCGAAGCTGGCTGCGCCGTGGGAAGCATTTCATACATGAGTCCTGAGCAGTGCCGCGGCGAGCCGGTTGACGGACGTAGCGACATTTACGGACTGGGCTGCGTGCTGTATCACTGCCTTACAGGACGCCCGCCATTTGAAGGCGACCAACCGGTTGTAATTATGTTCAAGCACGTCAACGAGCAAGCTCCGCGCTTGGTCGGCCAAAGTACCGAGCTTAATCAGATATCCGAACTTCAGCGGATCTTGGATATGGCAATGGCAAGGGATCCAGACTCTCGCTATCAATCTGCCGACGAAATGCTTCACGATCTTTCTTTAGCTGCCGCAAACATCACATCGCTCCGTCTTCAGACCGGATTGCCATCAAACGTTGATTTGAGCCAAATTCCCGATCGCAGTCGGGCCAGGCAGGTAATTGCACCTGCCATGCTTTTGCCTTTGATCGTCGCCTTTTGCTGTTTGATGACATTTGCACTATGGCAATTCGCACGATTGAACCATTCGCCGATTCCGACGCCGGATGACAAAGCGCAGACGGCTCATCTGAACGCAGCGCACTATACCCTTCAACTCAAGCAACTACGGGGAATTCAGCGACTCGAGTTTATGCAAAAAAGTCGCAAACTCATCTACCATTTCTGGAACCGTGATGTGCTGGATAGGCAATTTATTGAGCTATCAGTGAACGATATCCATGCCGATGCTGATCGGCTTATGCAAGATGCAAAACTGAACGAGACATTTGAGTTGTTACTGAGGACAGAGAAATCGTTAGCGCTGATGCCTGAAAGCGACGTCATCGAGAATGGCAAACTCTTCTTTTGGACGTACGCTTTGCAGTGCCAAATGATGATGCCTATTTCGCAGCGCAATCAGAATATTCCGGCGCTCACGGCGCAATTTCTTGATCAGTTCCAGGTAAAAGAGCCGAATCAACTGGGCGTGCTGGTCGGATGTATCAGACTGCTGGATGAGCTGGGTTATCCAGCAATCGCCCTCCAGTTATGTCCGGCCGCGGCCCTTGGTCTTGAACAGCTAAAGCCGGAGAACGAGGCGAGCGTAGTGGAGTCCATGCATTGGGCTTTCCAGATTCAAGGATTGACAGCGCAACACGCAGAAAAGAATATTGAAAAACGGGTGATCGTGGTCATTAACCGATGGACGGCAAAGAGCAACTCTGCTGCCGTTTTGGCTGAGCTTTACTCTATGAAAGGAAGTACGCTTTTCCCAACCAGTGAAGAACGCATTCTGAAAGCATTGAAAATCACTGATACCGGCAGCTTTGAGGCCCTGAAGTTGAACCTGCGCCTCGTCACGTTGTATAGAGAGACAGGCCGACTACAATTAGCAGACCGGCTAGCGTCAACGTCCCTGCATCGGCTGCCGAAAGTTACTACCAATCCACCCACAAAGCAAGAAAAGATTGATTTGCAGATTGACCTTATCTGTGAACTTGCTGAGGTGAAGATTCAAGAGCGGAAGCCGGTCACTGAGATACTGGCCGTTTTGAACCAATTCCCAGCTACACTACAACCTAATGACCAACTATTCCGGTCACTTTACTACGCACGAGCCTATGTCGTCGAAAGCAAGTACTCGAAGGCTTTAGACACCTTGGAAAAATCATTGCGTCTAAAGAGCCAGCTCGTCGATCCCAATCACAGCGAGCAACTGTGTGACGTCTTGGTTTATGCGGGATTTTTGGCTCATAAGCGAGCCAACAACAAGAGCGCCGAAGATTATTGGCAGTTCGCCAAAAGTATCGCCGCCAACCTTGAGCCCCGCCGACCGGGACGAATAGCACAGTGTCAGCAAGACATCGACCAGTTCAGCAAAGACCGCCCAGAACCGGAACTGTTTAAGTGAGTCATTTAAATCCGCAGTAGGCTGACGGCCCAGACCTGTGCGGGTATATAGCGCTCATGCAGCTGGCTCCTGGGACAATCGTTGACAATAAATTTCGCATCACTGCGCGCCTTGGCGACGGCGGGATGGGAACCGTGTTTTCTGCAGAGCAAATTGAGTTAAACCGCAACGTCGAC